>NZ_QLKQ01000059.1 GCF_003349955.1 Azospirillum brasilense | reverse complement strand
CGTGGGAGAGTAGGTCGCCGCCAGGTCACCACGGCACACGCCACGCCATCCAAGGGCTTGGACGGACACGGTTTCCCAAACACTTGACAATCGGCTTCATGAACGACAGAGCCGGTGCTTCTCTCCATGGGAAGCGCCGGCTTTTCGTTGTCTTTGGGGTTTCAAAGATGTCGACGCGGGCCCCCTCCCTAACCCACCACCGCTCTTGGCGGACCAGAGGTCCGCCTGCCGCGTCAGCGCAAACCTTCGGTTTGCGCGAGAGCTTCGCAGGGGAGGGGACAGGGAGGGCGGGGAAGAATGGGGAAATGCCATGCCGACGGACGCTGACGTGCCGGATTGCGAAAGCTGCGGGGCCTGTTGCGCCTATTCCTGGGAATGGCCGACCTTCATCGGTGATTGGGATGGTGACGGGATCATGGAACATCTGAAGGAGGACGGGCGCATGCGGTGCAATGGCAACCGCTGCGCCGCCCTGATGGGAACCCTCGGCGAGTCCGTCTTCTGCAGCGTCTATGAGCACCGCCCGCTGGTGTGCCGTGAATTCACGGCGGGAAGCGATGCCTGTCACACCGTCAGGTCCCAGTTGGGGCTGCAAGATTGAACCAAGCGCCGACCCGGTGACGCAAGCTGCGCCGACGGTCCTCCTCCGGGGCTGGCGCGATGTCCCAATCCCAGGCGCGGTCCGGATGAGGAAGATCGAGCCCCCACAGGGAGTTCTCGCGCTCCTGCACCGCGCCATTCTCCAGCCAGAGGCTCTCCACATCGGTGAAGAGAGCGGCCTGCTCAGCGACACGGGGCAGCCAGGAGCGATGAGTCCACGCCAGGGCTCGGGCGAAGCGCTCCCGCTCCGCTCCCGGCGTGTTCGGCGCCTTGCGGTCGATGGCGTCCAGGGGCAGGAGGGGGAGTTGCGACAGGAGATTGCAGGACACGGCGAAAGCGAACCGCTCCCCCGGCAGGTCGGGCGGCGACGGTGAGGGAAGCGGCGAGCCGTCGGCGAGGGCGACATCCAGGGGCGCCAGCGCACCGGTGACGTCGAGCGTGAGCAGATGGACGTTGGGATGGCGCCGCGCCTGCCGGCGTGCGGAACGGGTGTGAACCATGTCGATCAGCACCACCTCGCCGAATCGCTCGGCGAGCAGCGGCAACGGAATCTCGATCAGCAAGCCGGACCCTGCCACCAGCGCCCGCCCGCCCCGCGGCGCCCGCTCCGCGGCCTCCTGGACGAAGCGCCGGCAGGCCTCGACGTGGGGAGCCCAGGCCCGCCGCTGGCGCCGGTGACGCGCGCCGAGGGCTACCGCTTCCGCCAGATAGCCGTAACGGCGGGCCAGCGGCGGGCAGGGTGTCGTCAGATACTCGAAGGCTTCCCTCAGCATGGCCGCATCCGTTCCGCGCGTCTTTTGCCGGTCCGGAGCCTGACCCGAAGGGAACCCCTTGACCGGAACGGGTGGCAGGGTACCTATGGCGGCATGGTGGAGATCAAGAGGAAAGCGGCCCTGGTCACCGGGGCGGGAAAGCGGATCGGACGCGCCATCGCGCTCGACCTCGCGGCGCGTGGCTGGCGCGTGGGGGTGCATTTCGGGCATTCCCGCAGCGAGGCCGACGCGGTGGTGACGCAGATCGTCGGACAGGGCGGCGTCGCCGTGGCGCTTCAAGCCGACCTGGAGCGCGAGCTGGACGCGCAGGCGCTTGTGCCCGAAGCCGTCGAGCGCCTTGGCACGCTGTCGCTTCTGGTCAACAACGCTTCCCGTTTCGAGCGGGACGAGGTGGGGGATGTGACCCGCGAGTCCTGGGACCGCCACATGGAGGCCAACCTCCGTGCCCCCTTCGTGTTGAGCCAAGCCTTCGCCGCCCAGGTGCCGGCAGACGTGGAGGGGCTGATCGTCAACATGATCGATCAGCGGGTGTGGAACCTAACCCCCCACTTCATCTCTTACACCCTGTCGAAGGCCGGCCTGTGGACGCTGACCCAGACGCTCGCCATGGCGCTCGCTCCGTGCATCCGGGTCAACGCGATCGGGCCGGGCCCGACATTGAAGAACGTCCGTCAGACAGAGGAGGAGTTCGCCGCCCAGCGCGACGCGACTCCGCTCAGGCGCGGCCCTTCGCCCGAGGAGATCTGCGCGGCCCTGCGCTTCCTGATCGACGCGCCGTCGGTCACCGGTCAGATGGTCGCGCTGGACGGCGGCGAGCATTTGGGGTGGGCGCAGCCGTCCCTGGGGTTCGTGCCGACGGAATAGGCGGTCCGGCCGGGATGCGCAACGCCGTTCCGCAGCCAGTGCCTCGGCTGGTCGGACAGGCCGGCAGAAGGACCGCGCGTTGTACACATCCGCCCCAGTTGGCGCAAGGGGCTGTTTGCACGATCCGGAAATTTCGCGACGCAGCGCCAAAGTGCCAAGTTGACTCGGGGTGTCTTCAGCAAAAACAAAGATTTAGCTTAAATGCCTAAATTTTGTGCATAGCTTTGGAATCCCTTGGGGCGCCTTGGTTCCGTTGGGGTAACCCGTAGGTTATCGACACACTTATCCACAGGAGTCGTGGATATCCCGATGAGTGACCGCCAATGGGGTGAGTCGTTCGTCTTAACCATTCAGGGCAGGGGGAGGTTGACCCATTCCCCGCACCCGACGACATTCGAGACATGGCCGACACCACAGACACCCCCACCGAGCTTGTTCTTCCGGAAACGGACGGCGCCGACACCGACGCTGCTGATCTTCAGGGCGCGGATGCCCAAGGCGGGAACGCCGCTCAACGCCCGCGACGGCGCCCCGCCGATCTCGCCCGGGGGGCGGAGGTCATCCGCGACCATCTGAAGACCCTGCCGCAGACGCCCGGCGTCTACCGCATGCTGGCGGGCGACGGGGCCGTGCTCTATGTCGGCAAGGCCAAGAACCTGAAGCGGCGGGTGTTCAACTACACCCAGGTCAACCGCCTGCCCGTGCGGCTGCAGCGCATGGTGTCGGAAACGGAGACCATGGAGTTCGTCACGACCCACACCGAGGTCGAGGCGCTGCTCCTCGAATCGAACCTGATCAAGCGGCTGATGCCGCGCTACAACGTGCTGCTGCGGGACGACAAGACCTTCCCGCACATCATGATCACCAAGGATCACGACTATCCGCAGCTGACCAAGCACCGGGGCGCGCGGTCGCGCGACGCCGACTATTTCGGCCCCTTCGCCTCGGCGGGGGCGGTCAACCGGACGATCACCGCGCTCCAGCGCGCCTTCCTGCTGCGCAACTGCGCCGACACGGTGTTCGCCGCGCGCACGCGGCCCTGCCTGCAGTACCAGATCAAGCGCTGCACCGCGCCCTGCGTGGAGCGGGTCAGCCCGGCGGAGTATCAGGCCCAGGTCGATCAGGCCCGCGCCTTCCTGTCCGGCAAGAGCCGGGACATCCAGACGGAGTTCGTCGCGGAGATGACCAAGGCGGCGGAGAATCTCGACTATGAGACCGCCGCGCGCTACCGCGACCGCATCCGGGCGCTGACCGCGGTGCAGGCGCACCAGGACATCAACGTCGAGGGGGTGGTCGAGGACGCCGACGTGATCGCCGCCTACGCCGAGGGCGGGATGACCTGCGTGCAGGTGTTCTTCTTCCGCGGCGGGCGCAACTACGGCAACCGCGCCTATTTCCCCAGCCACGACAAGAGCGCCGAGACCCCGGAGGTGCTGGCCGCCTTCATCGCCCAGTTCTACGAGAACAAGGCGGCGCCCGGCCTCGTCCTGGTCAGCCACGATCTGCCGGAGCAGGAGCTGCTGACCGAGGCCCTGGCGCTGCGCGCCGGCCATCGGGTGGAGCTGGCCGCGCCCAAGCGGGGCGACAAGCGGCGCATCGTCGAGCACGCCCTGACCAACGCGCGCGAGGCCCATGGGCGGCGGCTGGCCGAAAGCTCGTCGCAGGCGCGGCTGCTCGACGGGGTGGCGTCGGTCTTCGGGCTGGACGGCCCGCCGCAGCGCATCGAGGTTTACGACAACTCTCACGTCCAGGGCGCCCACGCCATCGGCGCGATGATCGTCGCCGGGCCGGAGGGCTTCATCAAGAACGCCTACCGCAAGTTCAACATCAAGACCGAGGGCGCCGCCGGCGACGACTTCGCGATGATGCGCGAGGTGATGGCCCGCCGCTTCGGCCGGGCGGTCAAGGAGGACCCGGAGCGGACGCAAGGCACCTGGCCCGATCTGGTGCTGATCGACGGCGGCGTCGGGCAGCTCAACATGGCGCTGGGCGTGCTGGCCGATCTGGGGATCGACGACGTGACGCTGGTCGGCATCGCCAAGGGGCCGGACCGCGACGCCGGGCGGGAGCGCTTCTTCATGCCCGACCGTGCGCCGTTCCAGCTGGAAATGCGCGACCCGGTGCTCTATTTCCTGCAACGGCTGCGGGACGAGGCGCACCGCTTCGCCATCGGCACCCATCGGGCGAAGCGCACCAAGGCGTTGGGGAAATCGATGATCGACGAGATTCCCGGAATCGGACCCAGCCGGAAGAAGGCCCTGCTTCACCATTTCGGCAGCGCCGTCGCCGTCTCCCGCGCCGGACTGGCGGATTTGGAGTCGGTCGAAGGGATCAGCAAAACAGTGGCGAAAAAGATATACGATCATTTCCATTCAGACGGTTAGAATGACGCCGCCCGCCGCGCGTTTCCCCCGATTCCAGAGTTGCGACCGATGCTGACCAGCCTGCCGAACCTGCTCACCCTGTCGCGCATCGCGGTGATTCCCGTGGTGGTCGGGCTGTTCTACGTGCCGGAGGCGTGGGCCGCCTACACGGCCTGCGCGCTGTTCGCTGCGGCCTGCATCACCGACTGGTTCGACGGCTATCTGGCCCGCGCCTGGGAGCAGGAAAGCGTCATCGGCAAGTTCCTGGACCCCATCGCGGACAAGCTGCTGGTCGCCGCGACCTTGATCATGCTGGTCGCCTTCGCCCGGCTGTCCGGGCTGTCGGTGCTGGCGGCCGTGGTCATCCTGCTGCGCGAGGTCCTGGTGTCCGGCCTGCGGGAGTATCTGGCCGGGCTGAACGTCGGGGTTCCGGTCACCTGGATGGCCAAGTGGAAGACGACGATCCAGATGGTGGCGATCGGCTTCCTGATCGTCGGCGACTACGGCCCGGTCCACATTCCGGTCACGCTGATCGGCACGCTGGGCCTGTGGGTGGCGGCGATCCTCACCTTCGTTACCGGTTGGGATTACATGCGCGCCGGGCTGAAGCACATGATGGCCCATCAGCCGGCCAAGCCGCAAAAGGGCGCCCCGGGCAATCCGGCCCGCACGCCGGGCTGAAACGCGTTTCCTGCGGTCCGCTTTGGAGCGGTCTGTTTTTCCGGCACATGGCAGAGCGGGCGGCCATTCCGGTTTGTCCGTTCGCATGCCCGTGTGTTTCTGCTATGTGACCGTGGAACGCCCGCGCAGCGATGGGCGGCAAGGCGGAGGATAGGGGCTTCCATGAAGATGTTCGGCCTGACGGGGTGGAGCGGCAGCGGCAAGACGACGCTGATCGTTCGCCTGATCCCGGCGCTGATCCGGCGCGGCCTGACCGTTTCGACCATGAAGCACGCGCACAAGGGCTTCGACATCGATCATCGCGGCAAGGACAGCCACAACCACCGCGAGGCCGGCGCCACGGAGGTTCTGGTCAGCTCGCCCCGCCGCTGGGCGCTGATGCATGAGATCCGGGACGACGAGCCGGAGCTGTCCCTGGCGGAACTGCTGCCGAAGATGTCGCCGGTCGATCTGCTGCTGATCGAGGGGTTCAAGCGCGAGCCGCACGAGAAGATCGAGGTGTGGCGCGCCTCGGTGGGCAAGCCGCTGATCGCGCTGGACGATCCGAGCATCGTCGCGATCGCCAGCGACGGGCCGGTGCCGGACGCCAAGGTGCCCGTCTTCGACCTGGGCGACGAGGAGGGCATCGCCGCCTTCATCATTGCGCGTTGCGCGCTGGACCGCTGTGGGGCGACAGGGCAGGCTGTCTGAGACGGCGGTGTGCGGGGGTGGAGTGGGGCGATGGCTCAGCTTAGCGACGATTGCTTCGCCTTCGGCGGGGAGATGATGGCGGTGGACCGGGCGCTGGAGCTTCTCTCCGACCGCCTCCACCCCGTCACGGAGAGCCGCCGGATCGGTCTTGCCGACGCCCTTGGTCATGCGCTGGCCGAGGATGTCGTTGCCCCGTTCGACGTGCCGCCGCACGACAATTCGGCGGTGGACGGCTACGCGGTCTTTTTCGACGACCTGACTCCCGACGCGGCCACACGGTTGCCGGTCACGGCGCGCGTCGCCGCCGGCCATGCGCTGGACCGTCCGGGACGGCGAGGCGAGGCGGTGCGCATCTTCACCGGTGCGCCGATGCCCGAGGGCTTCGACACCGTGCTGATGCAGGAGGACTGCAAGGCGGAAGCAGGCTCTGTCACCATTCCTCCCGGCATCCGGCGCGGCGCCAACCGCCGCCGCGCCGGGGAGGATATGACGCGGGGCAGCACCGTCCTGACCGCCGGCCGCCGGCTGCGGGCGGAGGACATTGGCCTGCTCGCCTCGCTGGGGCGGCGGGAGGTGACGGTGCGCACCGCCCTGCGTGTCGCCGTCTTCTCCACCGGGGACGAGGTGCGGGAGCCGGGCGTGCCGCTGGAGCCGGGCTGCATCTACGACGCCAACCGCTTTGCCCTGATCGCCGCGCTGCGCCAGCTCGGTTGCCGCGTGACCGATCTCGGCATCCTGCCCGACCGGCTCGACGCCGTTCGCGGCGCGTTGGACGAGGCGGCGGGGACGCACGACGTTCTCATCACCTCGGGCGGCATGTCCACCGGGGAGGAGGACCACGTCAAGGCGGCGGTGGAAGCGTTGGGCGGCCTGCATTTCTGGCGGCTGGCGATCAAGCCAGGGCGCCCGGTGGCTTTGGGGACGGCAAAGGGTGCCGTTTTTGTTGGCCTGCCGGGCAACCCGGTGGCGGTGATGGTCACCTTCCTGCGCATCGCCCGCCCGATCCTGCTCCGGCTGATGGGGGCGGCGGACGAGGCGCCGGCCTTGTTCCCGCTGCGCGCCGGCTTTACCTACAAGAAGAAGGCGGGGCGGCGCGAGTATGTGCGGGCCACGCTCGCCCGCGCCGCCGACGGGGTTTTGACCGCGGTCAAGCACCCGCGCGACGGAGCCGGCATCCTGTCGTCGATGGTCGAGTCCGACGGGCTCGTCGAACTGCCGGAAGAGATCACCCGCGTCGAGCCGGGGATGATCGTGGATTTCCTGCCTTTCAGTGAGGTTCGGTGATGAAGATCCTCTATTTCGCCTGGCTGCGCACCAAGATCGGCGTGGCGACCGAGACGGTGGACCTGCCGGCGGAGGTCCGGGACGTAGGCGCCCTGGTGGCGTGGCTGAAGACCCGCAGCCCGAAGCACGCCGACGCGCTCGCCAACAGCACGGTGGTCAAGGTCGCGGTGAACCAGGAGCATGTGCCCTACGACCACCCGGTCGGCCCCGGCGATGAGGTGGCCCTGTTCCCGCCGGTGACCGGCGGCTGAGAGGAAGGGCGTGAGGAAGGACGTGTTGCCGTGACGGTGAAGGTGCAGAGCGAGGACTTCGACGTCGGCGCGGAACTGGCCGCGATGACCGGCGGCAAGACCGGCATCGGCGGGGTGACCCTGTTCGTCGGGCTGGTCCGCGACATGGCCGGCGGCGAGTCCGTCAGCGCCATGACGCTGGAGCATTATCCCGGCATGACCGAGCGGCAGTTGGAGGCGATCGAGGCGGAGGCGCGAGAGCGCTGGCCGCTGGACGACGCGCTGATCATTCACCGCTATGGGCGGCTGGAGCCGGGCGACCAGATCGTGCTGGTCGCCACCGCCAGCGCCCACCGCGAGGCGGCCTTCGAAAGCTGCCACTTTTTGATCGACTGGCTCAAGACCAAGGCGCCCTTCTGGAAGATGGAGGCCACCCCGGAGGGCGAGCGCTGGGTGGAGGCCAAGGAATCCGACGACACCGCGGCGGCCCGCTGGACGAAACCGGCGTGAGGTGAGAGGCAGGGCACAGACGGCGCCCTCCTCGGGGTGATTGGATCCGCTCCCGCGCCAGGCTGTGCGCGTGTGCGGAGTATCCGATCATGCGAACCCGGTTCCTGCTCACCGGACTGGTGGCCCTGTCGCTGGGCATGGTCCTGTCGTGCCCGGTTCAAGGAAAGGAGCGGCAAACGGCGGAACGGGTTCTGACCGACCCCGTCAGTGGCTGCCGCGTCCGCGATCCTGACCCCAGCCGGGGGAAGTCCGTCCGCTGGACCGGCGCCTGCCGCAACGGTTTCGCCCATGGTGCCGGTGTTCTTGAAACGTTCAATGGCGCGGATCCCATCGACTGGACCGAAGCGGTCTTCGTCGATGGCCGGGCCGAGGGGGCGGGACGCAGCGGGCGCGAGGATGGGACGATCTTCCAGGGCCGTTTCCGGCATGGCCTCGCCAGCGGTCCGGGAACGCTGACCCTGCCGGACGGTCACCGCTACGTCGGCGGATTCGCGTTCGGGCGCCCGACCGGGCAGGGGGAGTTCATCGCCTCCATGGGGTTGCGCTACCGTGCGCGGGTCGATCGCGACGGGCGGGTGTGGCCCGGCGCGCCTCTCGGCTCGAAGGCGGCCGAGCCCATCCAGTCGGCCGAGCGGCCGGAACCACGGGGCAGGGCGGCGCCGGGCAGCCTGGAGGAGTGGCTGCGCACACCGCCGTGGGACTACAGCGATCCGGCTGGCCGCGATCCGACTGCCCGCGATCTGGCGCCGAGCGATGCGAACCGGCGTTGAGCAGCTTTGCGCAGGCGGCGTTTGCCAGACGCGCCGCTCCGTGGTGACATCCGGGACCCCTTCGGAAGACGGCGATGAACTGGCAGACCCTCGGATTCTTCTTCGCGACGGCCTTCGTGCTGTCGATGACTCCCGGCCCCAACATGCTGCTGGCGATGAGCCTCGGCCTGCGCTACGGCGTCCGTCGCGCGGCCTGGGGCGGGCTGGGCATGTGCGTGGCGCTGACGACGATGGCCACCCTCTCGGTGCTCGGCCTCGGCGCCCTGCTGGCGGCGTCGGAGCCGGCCTTCCAGGCGGTGAAGTGGGCGGGTGTGGCTTATCTGACCTGGCTCGGCATCGCCGCGTGGCGGGCGCCGGTGCCGGACGGTTCGCCGCGCGTCGGCGCCGCCGCCGCGGCGGAGGAAGCCCCGGCCCATCGCCTGTTCCTGCGCGGGCTGCTGGTCGCCTTCAGCAACCCGAAGGCTCTGGTCTTCATGGCCGCCCTGTTCCCGCAGTTCATCGATCCGGCGACCCCGCTGATGCCGCAGCTCGTGGCGCTGGTGGCGATCATGGTGGTGATCGAGTTCGGCTGGATCATGGCCTACGCCACCGGGGGCAACAGCATCGGAGCCCGGCTGACCAGCGGGTCCGCGGCCCGGACGCTCAACCGCCTGACCGGCGGTCTGATGATCGGCGCCGGCGGGCTGCTGGCGCTCGCCCGCCGCCTGTGATCGTCAACCGCCTGTGATCGTCCACCGCCTGTGATCGCCCGCCGCCTGTGATCGCCCGCCGTTTGTGATTGCTCAGTCCATCCGGCGGAGGGTCGTCTCCAGACGGCCCTTGCCGGACCGGTCCAGCCAGGTGGCGGACAGGCGTCCGTCCGTCCGGACGCTGTAGCGCAGCACGTTGCGCCCCTTCTCGTCGAACACCAGCTCGTCGTTCTCGATGCGGCCCTTGCGCTGGGCGCGCTCCATCGGCTGGTCGGCCTCCATGCCCGGCCCCAGCACATAGTCGGCGTAGACGGCGTCACCGTCGACCCGGTCCACCGCCAGCGCGATCTCCCGCCCGTTGATGTAGGCGCCGTACCAGACGCCGAGGAAGGAGCGGGCGCCGGTGCCCGCCGGAGAGGAGGTGCCGCTGCCGGTGCGCGGCTCCGGCGCCGCGGCCCGCATCAGCTCCGCGCTTGGCGTGCGGCCCCAGGATTCGTCGCAGGACGGGTCGCCCCGGCGCGGCGGCGCTTCGGCGAAGCGCAGAATGCAGGACCCGAAGCGCCGGACGAACATGCCGGTCGTCGCGGCGCCATGGCCGGTCAGCAGCGCCGGCTGATCGACCACGATGTGGTCGAGCCCGCGCGAGGACAGGATGCCGCGCGCCGACTCCCCGCGTCCGCCCGGGTCGAAATCGTCACCATGGAAGAAGAACAGCATCACCCGCGCGCTGTGGATGCCGCGCAGGATCGGCCAGAGCTGCGCCGCGTTGTCACGGAAGCTGTCGTAGGAGTCGGAGAAGTTGCCGAAGGCCGCGGGGGCGGTGCCGACGACGGCGTCCACCCGGTCGCTCTGCCCGGCGGCCATCAGCGAGATGAAGGCGCCGAAGGACTGGCCGGTCAACACGACTTTGCGGTAGCCACGGTCCTTCAACTGGTCGGCGTAGCCCGCCAGCGCGCGGGAGCTGTTCGGCAGCGTGTCGCTGACCCGCATGCGGTCCAGACGGAACACGTCCCACCCGGCGTCCCGCATGGTCTTCATGTAGAGCGGGGTGGGGGCGTTCGAATCCTCGACCTCCACGGACCGGCCGTGGCTCCACACCACCGCGCCGCGGGCCATGGTCGGACCGAGCAGGGCGCCGTCGCCATAGGCCGGGTTCAGGTGAATCTGGGCCGCCGCCGTCTGCGCCGTACCGAGCATTGCCAACGCCGCCACCAATCCGAGCAGCGCCTGTCCGACTGTCCGCCTCATCCTTCCACGCTCCTGTCTGCGGGCGTGGCAAGGGTCCCGGAATATGGTTAACCCGACCTTTCCATCGGGCCGGGCCGGCTTTTGTCACGAAGCATTGTCACAGCCCTCATCGGTGCGGGGCCCTGCGTCAGAAGGTCCATCGATTGCAAATGCGAATGACTCGCAAATCGGAGGCGGATCGTCTAAGGTCGGTTCCGTCACTTCAGTCGGGAGGGGTCAACATGTGCGATTCGGTGGGCGAGGGGCGGCTGTCCCCCTGGACGGTGTCCGATCTGACGACGGCGGAGCGCGCGCTTCTGACCGGCTTCCGGCAATGGTTCCGTCACGGCACCGCGGGCGCGATGGCCGCCATGCGGGCCAGCTTCGGCGTGGCCGGCGTGCCGTCGTCGGTTCTGCTGCCTCTGTTCGCCTTGCTGGGCACCTTCGCCGTGACCAACGCCGGGCGGCCGGCGTTCCGCTGCCCGACCTGCTCGCGGGTCGGAATGGACGAGATGGCGGTGCTGGACGCTCTGGCCGCCATGCAGGCCGGGGAAGGCGACGTGACAACCCAGGTGTTCGACCGCTGGCTTCCTCTGGTCGCCCTGACCATGGCCACGGATTCGGCGCGGGAACTGGCGGACATCCTGGACGGCGCGCGCATCCGTCTGCCGCGGCGCCGCCCGGCCCGGCTCATAGCGCTGGCGGCGGAATGACCGGCGCGAAGCCGGCTCCGGTCCGCCAAGCCGTCTGCCGGAACAGCGGCTTGCGCATGATCCACTGATCGATGGGCACCTGGACCAGCTCGCCGGCCGGGGTGCGGTAGGAATAGCGCCCCCGTTCGGTGCCGCGCAGCTCGTAACCCAACCGCTCGTAGAAGGCGAGGACCCCGGCGTTGTCCCGGTCCACGCCCAGTTCCGCTTCCGAACAGCCGTGGTCGAGCGCGGTGTTTTCGGCGGCGGCCATCAGCCGCGTGGCGATGCCCCGGTTGCGGAAAGGCTGGAACACCCGCAACGCCCACAGCGTGGCGCGGCGCAAATGCCGTTTGCGTTGGAAGTCGATGCAGATCTGGCCGGCGGGAAAGCCGTTGATCTCCGCCACCAGAAGGGCGCCGCTCCCGCGCTCCTGGGCACGGAAGGCCGTGGCGAGGATTTCCCGGTGTGGCGTGTGCAGCCCGAACCATTCGAGATCCGGCAGGTCGGTCCGGCTGGCCGGGCGAATTGCGACGGGCAGGCTGATGGCATCCTGCGACGCGGTGGCGGCGTCCATTCCTCCTCCGGGCTTCAAACCATGTGAGGGAATGAACGGGCCGGCGCTGGCCGCGTTCCCCGTGCCCGATGAAAGTCTTACCGGGCAGAAACCAGCCGACGAACGGTGCCAGAGGAAAAGACATGGTACATTGCGCACGTAAGCGTGTTGTTTTTCTGAAACAAACAACCTTTAGGCTATGACGATAAGCCTTGTTGACGAAATACGGCGTATCTTGATAAGCCTCTAAACGAAATAGGGCGCAAAGGTGCCTGTACGGTGACGGCGCCCGGACGCAGGGGAGGGCGTGTGATGATCAAGATTGTCAACCTGGGGCGTACCGGCCTTTTCGTGGCGATGCAGAATGGGGCTCTGACCACCATCGGCGGTCGCAGTCATTGGCGGTCGCTCGATGATATCCGTTCGGCCGCCAACGCGGCGAAGATCAAGATCAGCGATTCGGTTCTCCGCACGGTGCTCTGACCGCAGCCCGCGCCTCTGCCATCCCAACAGCAGGCCGATCACTCGTTCAGGCGGAGACTCTCGGACCGGCGGCACCGGATCGGGCCGCCGGTCACGATCCATTCCTGCAATCAGCCGGCCCGAACCCGCGCCAGGAAGCGGTCGACCTCCGCTCGCAGATTGTTCGAGTGGACGGACAGCTCGTTCGTCGCGGACAGGACGCTGCGCGCTTCCGACCCCGTGTCCGACGCCGAGGCGTTGACGCGCACGATGGTTTCGCTGACCTCGCGGGTGCCGATCGACGCCTGCTGAACGTTGCGGGCGATCTCGGTGGTGGCGGCGCCCTGCTCCTCCATGGCTGAGGCGATGGAGGTCGAGATATCGTTGATCCGCGCGATGGTTCCCGAAATCGAGCGGATGGCGAGAACGGCGTCCTGTGTCGCCCCCTGGACCGCGCCGATCTGCGCGTTGATCTCCTCCGTCGCCTTGGCGGTCTGGTTGGCGAGGCTCTTCACCTCCGACGCCACGACGGCGAAGCCCTTGCCGGCCTCGCCGGCACGGGCGGCCTCGATGGTCGCGTTCAGCGCCAGCAGGTTGGTCTGGCTGGCGATGTCGTGGATCAGCTTCACCACCTGACCGATGCGGCTGGCGGCATCGGCCAGGCCTTGCACGGTGGTGTTGGTGCGCTCAGCCTGCGACATCGCCTCTCCGGCGATGGCCGCCGACTGGGTTACTTGGTGGCTGATTTCGCCGATGGAGGCCGTCAGCTCTTCCGCCGCCGCGGCGACCGTCTGGATGTTGACGGAGGCTTCCTCGGCCGCCGCGGCGACCTGGGTGGACTGCACGCTGGTTTCCTCGGCGGTGCGGCTCATGTTCTGGGCGGTGCCCTGAAGCTGCTGCGCGGCGGACGCCACCGCCTGCACCACGCTCTTCACCTCGCGTTCGAACGAGTCGGCGGTGGTTCCCAGTTCACGCGAGATGATCGCGGCGGTGTTCAGGTCGACATAGACGGAGGTCGCCAGATCCATGTCGAGGAAGACCGCCCTGTTGATCGCCTGCATGAGCTGGGCGAGCTTCTCCGGCTTCTTGCGGTAGACTTGATAGGCGAGGTCGATCAGCTTGTTGAGGGTGAAGCAATAGGCGCCCGTGTACCAGCGCGGCTCCAGACCGATGCGCTGGTGGGCCTGTCCGATCTTCAGAACCTGCGCCATGTAGGCGTCGTCGAAGGTGCCGGTGAAGACGTTCTTCAGCCAATGCTGCTTCTGCATGTCGCGCGCCCGGCTGACCACCGTTGGATCGGCGAGCAGCGCCGCAACCTGCGGGACCGAGCGCAGATAGCCGTAGAAATCCTCAAGAACCTGGTCGATGCGCTGGGCGAGGTAGGGTTGGAATTCCCGAAGGACGGCCTTTGTGGGTTCGTCGATTCGCAAGAAGGAGATACGGTCAAGAATGGACTGCGTCTGGGCAGAATGCGACATGGATCGACTTCCCCACGAAAAAAGGACCGCTTCAGATTAGCGCAATTTGTTTTTAATGCAAAGTAACTAACCTGCGGGCGGCACTATGGAGGGTTACGATGGGTGTGAAAACCGGCAGAGTTGTCGCAGGCCCAACAATTCACCGGGCTTTAACGAAATAGAAAACCGGCGGAGCCGTTTGGCATCCGCCGGTATGTAATGAGGCAATCTGGACGTCGACTGTTCGTCTACATCAGGCAGCTATAATCAGGCGGCCATATGGGCCGGCGCGCGGCGCAGCGCCTGGGCGGCGCTGAGAACGGCCTTCTGCAGCTTCTCGAAAGCCCGCACCTCGATCTGGCGCACCCGCTCGCGGGACACGCAGAACTGCTGGCTCAACGACTCCAGGGTGGACGGGTCCTCCTTCAGGCGGCGCTCGAACAGGATGCGGCGTTCACGGTCGTCCAGCCGTTCCAGGGCCTGTCCAACCAGCCGGCGGCGCAGCGCCAGTTCGTCGGCGTCGGCGATCACGCTTTCCTGCGTCGGGCGGTCATCCGCCAGGAGTTCCAGCCAGTTGGTCTCGCCGTCGCTGGACAGCGCGGCGTCGAGCGAGCTGTCGTTGGAGGAGAGGCGGCGATTCATCTCGATCACCTCCTGCTCCGGCACGTCCAGCTCGGTCGCGATGGCTGTGACGGTGGCGGGGGACAGGTCGCCCTGCTCCAGCTCCTGCATCTGGCTCTTCAGGCGGCGCAGGTTGAAGAACAGCTTTTTCTGGGCGGCGGTCGTGCCCATCTTCACCAGCGACCAGCTGTGCAGGATGTATTCCTGGATCGAGGCGCGAATCCACCAGGTGGCGTAGGTCGCGAAACGGAAGCCGCGTTCCGGATCGAACTTCTGGGCGGCCTGCATCAGGCCCACGTTGCCTTCGGCGACGAGGTCGGGCAGCGGAAGGCCGTAGCCGCCGAAACCGCGGGCAATCTTGATGACCAGCCGCAGATGGCTTCCCACCAGACGTTCCAGCGCATGGCCGTTCCCGCGGTCGCGCCAGGCGACGGCGAGCTCGCGCTCTTCGTCGGGGGCCAGGATGGGGAACCGCTTCGACTCCTCGACATAACGGGTCAGGCTGGCGTTTTCACCAGTCAGGAGTTTCTTGAGCACACCGGCCTCCTCTCTCCAACGCTCCACCGTCTCTTGCCGTGGAACCCTTTCGATGGCCGTTCGCAGACGCCCACCGTTTCGGCATTTTTTTTCTGGGGGATTTGCCGAAATTATCCGGGAACACGTCAATCAGACATTGATACTGTGCCGCCACCTCCAAGTCGGATCAAGCCTTGAAACGGCGGTGCAGCAATATTTTTTGGCGTATGTCCGGACTATTCGGTCCTTATGAATGCCGAAAAGATCGGGAGAACTTTTGGAAGATTGGCGAAAAGATGACGGTTTCCGTTTGGAGATAAGGCCGATGCGGTTCTCTCCGCTTTGTCATCATTCGGCCAGCCGCCTTTATCTTCTGCATAAGCTCTGGCCATACAGGCTAAGGGCGCGCGCTGCTTGGCATATGACGTTCCTCAGGGGGCGTGGTGAAGCCCACCTCCGCCGCGGCGACGCCGGTGTTCTCCCAGGTTGCGGACGTGCTATTCCAGGTCCGAACAAGGCGAGAGGCGATCCATGCACATCCGCGACAGCCGCCCGGACGATCTGCCGCGCATCCAGGCGATCTACACCCACCATGTCCTGACCGGCACGGCGAGCTTCGAAGAGGTTCCCCCCGGCCTGGACGAGCTTGCCCGCCGACGGGACGACGTGCTGGCCCGGGGTATGCCCTATGTCGTTGCGGAGATGGACGGGCGGGTCATAGGATACGCCTATGCGGGCCCCTACCGGCTGCGCACCGCCTACCGTTACAGCGTTGAGGACTCGATTTATCTCGACCCGGACGGCATGGGCCGCGGCGCCGGGCGGGCCTTGCTCGCGACGGTGATCGAGCGTTGCACGGCGGCGGGGTGCCGCCAGATGATCGCGGTGATCGGCGACAGCGGCAACGCGGCGTCCATCGGCTTGCACCGAAGCCTGGGGTTCGACTCAGCGGGTGTGCTGAAAGCGGTCGGCTTCAAGTTCGGGCGCTGGGTGGACAGTGTGCTGATGCAGCGGCAACTCGGTCACGGCGAAGCGACGCTGCCCGACGATCGTTGACGACGTCCTATCCCGGCCCTCCGTCGGCGAAGCCAGAACGAAAAAAGGCGCATCCTTGAAGGATGCGCCCGCCGATGGGGGTGGGGCAGGGGTCAGTCCTGCGCGACCCGCTTGCGGCCCAGGCCGAGCTTCGTGGCCATTTCCGACCGGGCCTTGGCGTAGTTCGGGGCGACCATCGGATACTCCGCCGGCAGATTCCATTTGGCGCGGTAGTCGTCCGGGGACATGTCGTAGACGGTCTTGAGATGCCGCTTCAGCATCTTCAGCTTCTTTCCGTCCTCCAGGCAAATGATGTATTCCGGGGTCACCGACTTCTTGATCGGCACCGCCGGAACCAGCTCGGCCTTGGCCGGCGCGGCCTTGTCCTCGCCCAGGCCGTTGAAGGCCGCCTGCACGTTGAGGATCAGCGCCGGCAGGTCGGCGACCGGCACCGTGTTGTTGCCGACATAGGCCGCAACGACCTTGGCGGTCAGGGCCTGCAATTCCGATGCTTCGATGGTCATGGCCGCGTTCAGCTCCGTTCCCCTGTGAGTCGGCCGATTTGAATCGGCCTTGGATTGGGCGATGTCGATCAGACGTTCACCACGTCGCGCAATTGCTTGGCCGGCTTGAAACGCGGCGCTTTGGACGCGGCGATCTGCACCGCCTCGCCGGTGCGCGGGTTTCGCCCTTCGCGGGCGGCGCGCTCGGCAACCTCGAAAATACCGAACCCGGCGAGACGCACCTCCTCGCCGCGGGCGAGCGCCGAGGAAATGCCTTCGAACACCGACTGGACGACCTTCGCCGCATCGGATTTACGAATGCCGGCGTTGGTCGCGATGGTCTCGATGAGTTCGGCTTGGTTCATGCGAAACTCCTGGTGCCTTCGCGCGTGTGGATTTTCCCGTGTTCTTGGCAGATCGAATCCATCGGCACAAGAGCGATGGCCGGAAAGGCAACCCTAAGTGTTTCATCAATCATGAGTTCTTGCGTTCACTGTGGCCTGGATGCATCAAAAGGACGGCCCTGTGCGGCGCAACGGTGCCGTATCGCCGGCAAAGGCCGGCAAAGGATGGATGTCCTCCGCGGAAAGTTGATCGACTCGCGGGATGTGGATCTTGAACGGACTATGGGCGACACCATTTGCGTGGCGTTCGGGTCCGGGCCCCTCTGACGGCTGAGGCGTCAGCCGTGATGTCGGATACCGCTTGAATTCACTGCAGACGCAGCGCAATCAAGTGGGTCTTGTTATGGATTCCCTTATCGCACCCGTCTTTCTCGATTTCATGGGAAAGCCGGTGTGGGTCTGGTTGACCTTCGTCGGCCTCGTCCTGGCCTTGCTGGCCTTCGACCTCGGCATCCTCAACCGCCGCGACCGTGAGATCGGCGTCAGGGAAAGTCTTCGTCTTTCCGCCTTCTACATCGCGGTTGCCTTGCTCTTCGGCGGCTGGGTCTGGTGGTCGATGGGCGACACCGCGGCGGCCCAGTACTACACGGGCTTCTTCATCGAGAAGAGTCTGTCGCTCGACAACGTCTTCGTCATATCGCTGATTTTCACCTACTTCGCGGTCCCGCGGGCCTACCAGCACCGCGTGCTGTTCTGGGGCATCCTGGGCGTGATCGTGATGCGCGGCCTGATGATCGCCGCCGGGGCCGCGCTGGTCAGTGAGTTCCATTGGGTGCTCTACGTCTTCGGCGCCTTCCTGCTGATCACCGGCGTGAAGATGCTGTTCGCCGTGGACAAGGAGCCGGACCTCGCCGGCAACCCGGCGCTGCGCTTCCTGAACCGGCACCTGCGGATCACCGACGGCTTCCGCGGCCAGAAGTTCTTCGTGCGCGAGAAGGGGCCGGACGGGCGGACCGCGCTCCATGCCACGCCGCTGTTCCTGGCGTTGATGATGGTCGAGTTCGCCGACCTGATCTTCGCGGTGGACAGCGTCCCGGCCATCTTCGCCATCACCACCGACCCCTACATCATTTACACCAGCAACATCTTCGCCATCCTCGGTTTGCGCGCGCTCTACTTCGCGCTGGCGGCGATGGTCCACCGCTTCCGTTACCTGAAATACGCGCTGGCGCTGGTGTTGGTCTTCATTGGCGGCAAAATCTTCTACACGCAGGTCTTCGGCAAGCCGGACCCGCTGATCTCGCTGGGTGTAACGCTGACCCTGATCGCGGGCGGCGTGGTGGTCTCGCTTCTCAAGACGCGCAGCGAGGGCAGGCGGCTGCCGGCGGAGTGAGGCCGGACAAAAGACTGCAGTCAACCGGTGAAGCCCAAACGCTTCAGGGCGGCGATGCTTTCCTTCGCGCTGGTGTGGAGGATGAAGTCACCGCCCGCCTGCGTCCAGGGATCGCGAGCCTTTTCGCGGTCATCCACCAGAACCGTGCCCGGCCCGCCGTGCCGGTGTTTGTCGCGGGCCATGCAGGTGATGACCCGCACATGGGGACCCAGCATATGGGCGACCCAGCGCCGCTTCTGCTCCGGCGCCCAGGAGCCGAGCGGCAGGCCGGTCAGGATGGTCGGGGCGTAAGGTTCGCAGAATCGCCAGAGATCCTGCGCGTCGTGCATGAACTCCAGCGTTCCGAAAAAGTCGGGATGGCGGGACAGTTCCCGCCACATGACCTTCATCGGGATCGCCTCCGGGCGTTTGCCGGTGACCGCCTTCACGCCGCGGTCGAAATCGGCCAGAACGCCGTCGAGGTCGAGAAACAGCTTGGGTCTTGGCATCGTCGTCCTTGAGTTGCCCGTCCAACCCCGGCGTCCAACGCCGGGCGGCCAGAACCGAAGAATACCGGCCCCACGGAACCTTCGCCAGCCGGTCGGGTTGCACCCGAAGGCATAGGCGCACGGCTTCGGTGCCGCGGGGGGTTACGGATGACGGTCATAGGAATCTCAGGGTCTTACGGCGGCCTGAATCTGGGAGACGAGGCGATCCTCACCTCGGCCATCGAGCAGTTGCGCACGGCCGTGCCGGGGGTGGAGGTGGTCGTCTTCTCGCGCAACGCCGCCCACACCCGCGAGAACCACGCGGTGGACCGCGTCCTGAATCCGCGGGAAGCCATGAAGGACGAGATCACCCCGGAGGTCGAGCGGCTCGACCTGTTGCTCCTGGGCGGCGGCGGCATCCTCTACGACAGCGAGGCGCAGACCTACCTGCGCGAGGTCACCATCGCGCAGCGGCTGGGGGTGCCGACCTACACCTTCGCCATCGGCGTCGGTCCGCTGAAGGATCGCGTGGAGCGCGACGCGGTGCGCGAGGGACTCGACCGCATGACCGGCATCACCGTCCGCGAACCGAGCGCCAAGCGGCTGATCGAGGAGATCGGCGTGCAGGTTCCCGTGACGGTCACCGCCGATCCGGCGCTGCTGCTGAAGCCGGAGCCCTTCACCGAGGAGATGCTGGCCGAGGCCGGAATCCCGCGCGGCCGGCCGCTGGTCGGTCTGTCGGTGCGCGAACAGGGCGCCGCCGCGCCGGAACTCACCGACGCCGCCTATCATCAACTCCTGGCGGAAGCGGCGGACTACATCGTGCAGCGCTTCGGCGCCGACGTGGTGTTCGTGCCGATGGAGCGCGCCGACGTGCGCGAGGCGCACCGCGTCATGGGCCGCATGGCGGTGTCGGAGCGCGCCCATCTGCTGCAATACCGCTACACGCCGCGCCAGATCATCGGGTTGATGGATCACTTTGAAATGGCGGTGGGAATGCGCCTGCATTTCCTGATCTTCGCCGCGATCACCGGCACGCCGCTGATCGCGCTGCCCTACGCCTCCAAGGTGTCGGATTTCCTGTCCTCGGTGGGGCTGGAGCCGCGGGCGACCGTGTCCCACACCACCGCCGGGACCTTCCTCGCCGACCTCGACCGTCTGTGGGACCACCGCGCGGAGCAGAAGGGACTGCTGCGCGACCGGATCCCCGTGCTGATGGAGCGCGCCCGCGAAACGGCGCCGCTCGCCCTGCGGACGGTGGCCCCGCGCGCCGAACCGGCGGTGGAGCCGGCGGAGTGATGGCCGGCGGAACGACGAAAGGAGCCAGTCTTGCCCGTCCTGCCCTGTCCCCCGAATCCTGAATCGGTCACGCTGCCGCCGCGCCGCGCCATGAAGGTGGCGCGCTGCCACGTCCTTGTCGTGGGCGGCGGTCCCGCTGGCATGGGGGCGGCCATCGGAGCCGCCCAGTCGGGCGCCGACACCATCCTGGTGGAGCGCTACGGCTTCCTCGGCGGCAACGCCACGGCGGCGCTCGTCATGCCCTGGATGAGCTTCTACACCCAGCGCGGATCGGTGGCCGTGGTCGACAACACCCGCCTGATGCCGCAGGACCACGGCCCCGGCGAGCCGGTGGTGGGCGGGGCGCTGGCCGTCTTCCTGGGCCGGCTCTACACCAACCAGGGGGCCATTCCGCCCTCGCCGGATACCGGCTTCACCGTTCCCTTCGATCCGGAGGTGCTGAAGGTCACTGCGCAGCAGATCCTCGACGAAGCCGGGGTGAAGGTGCTGCTGCACGCCTTCGCCTCCACCGTGCTCGGCGAGCCGGGCAAGCCGGACGCCGTGGTCTTCGAGACGAAGTCCGGGCCGGTGGTCATCGAAGCCGACGTGATCGTCGACTGCACGGGGGACGGCGACATCGCGGCGCTGGCGGGTTGCGACTACGAGGTCGGGCGGGAGGAGGACGGGCTGACCCAGCCCATGACGCTGATGTTCCGCATGGTCGGCTTCGACCACGACGCTTTCAACGGCTATGTGCGGGACCATCCGACGCAATGGCGCGGTGTGCACGGGCTGTGGGACCTCGTGTCCAAGGCCACCGCCAACGGCGACCTCGATCTGGCGCGCGAGGACATCCTGTTCTTCGCCACCACCCACCCCGGCGAGGTCGCCCTGAACTGCACGCGGGTCACCGGCGCGCTGGGCACCAACGTTTTCGACCTGACCCGCGCGGAGTGGGAGAGCCATCGGCAGGCCGCGCAGATCGCCAATTTCCTGCGCAAATACGCCCCCGGATTCGCCGACGCCTACACCTGCCAGACCGGCACGGGAATCGGCATCCGCGAGACGCGGCGCATCGTCGGCGACTATGCCATGACCGCGGACGATGTGCTGGGCGCGGCGAAGTTCAAGGACGCCATCGCGCGCGGCACCTACCCGGTGGACATCCACAGCCCGACCGGCCGCGGCACGGTGCTCAAGCGTGTGCCCTCCGGCGAATGGTACGAGGTGCCGATGCGCGCCCTTCTGCCCAAGGGAACGGAGAAGCTGCTGGTGGCCGGACGCTGCATCTCCGGCAGCCACGAGGCCCACTCCTCCTACCGGGTAACGCCCACCTGCATGGCGACGGGGCAGGCCGCCGGGGTCTGCGCGTCGATGGCGGCGCGGCGCGGTGAGCGCACCCGCGACATCCCGGTCGGCGCCATCCAGCGCGAGCTGCTGCGCCAGGGCGCCCTGCTGCGTGAGCCGGACGCGTAAGGCTGTCTGGGGTCAGCGCATCGCGAAGAGTTCCTGGTGGAAGCGTTGCTCTACCGGCAGGCCGTGGGCCGCGAAGTCGTTCCGCAGCGCATGCCCGAAGCCCGTCGGGCCGCAGAACCAGACGCTGGCGTCGCGCCAGTCCGGCACCAGGGCGCGGATGCGCTCGCCATCCAGACGACCGTCGCGGCTGTCGATCAGGACATGGAGGCGAACCCCCGCCGCCGCCGCGTCGGCGGTGAGCTTCGCGATCGCGTCCCCGTCGTATTCGCTGGTCGAGTGGAAGAAATTGATGGTTTGCCGTGGCCGTTGAGGGTTCGCCGCCAGGAACTTCATGCGGGCGATGAAGGGCGTGACTCCGATGCCGCCGCCCACCCAGATCTGATGCGGGCAGGAATCGTCGAAGGTGAAGCAGCCGTAGGGCCCCTCCACCGTCACCGCCTGGCCGACCGCCAGCCGTTCCCTCAGCCGCCGGGTGTGGTCACCCAGTTCCTTGACCACGAAGGTGATGCGGCGCTCGGCATCGTTCCAGGCCGAGGCGATGGTGTAGGGATGGGCGCCCTCCGCCTTGTCCGATGTGGCGAAGGCGAACTGGCCCGCTTTGTGGCCCGGCCAGCCTTGCGGAACGTCGATGGCGACCTCCAGCGTGCGCACGCCCGGAAAGTAATGGAGCGCGCCGATCGTGCCCGGAACCCGCCGGTCGGCGGCGATCCGGCCGAGCAGCACGACGATGGCGGCCCAGGCGCTGGCGGCGAGCAGCGGCGCCATCACCCAGCCGATGGGCTTGCTCCAGTAGGTGAAGTCGGTCAGCACGACGGCGTGGAAGACCAGCACGAGGTAGGCGATCGCCAGCAGCCGGTGCGTCCTGAAGAACAGCCGATAGGGGAGGCGTTTGAACAGCGCCAGGGCGATCAGCAGCACGGCCGCGTAGAAAGCCCATTCGCCAAGCCCTTCGGCGGTGCCGCGCAGGCTGCGGAGGGACTGTTCGAGGGCGCTGTCGGGAATCGCCCGCGGCCCCCGCTGCGGCCGGGCCAACCACCCCCAGCCCACCGCCCATTTCGGCCCCTGGGCCCACAGCCAATGGACCACCGCCGCGACGAGACCGGCGATGCCCAGCCATTTGTGCAGACGGTACATCTTGTCGAGGCCGCCGAACCAGGCCTCCGGCCAGCGTGGGCGCAGTGCCAGGATCATCGCAACGGCCATGCATCCGATGGCGACGATTCCGCTGTATTGAACCAGCTGGGCGCGAAGGCTGAAGAAACCGTCGGCCAGAAACACGCCGGGCTCGGCGGCGATCCATAAAATCGTGAGAAGGGCTAAAATCCCCCACAAAGACAGCTTGATTGCTTTCATGGCGACATCCTCCGTGTCGGCCACCGTCAAGGTGTGGATGGAGGGATGTTTGGTGAGCGCCTTTCCGGTGACAAGCCGATTCCGATCATCGCAGCCATTCGAATCTTCGGCCACGGCAACGGCGGGGGAGGGCGGCGAATCCGGTTACTTGCGAATCCAGACCTTGGTTTCCATGAAGCGGTTGGCGAGGAAGCGGTAGGTCTGCTTCTGCAATTGCTCCATGGCGGTGGACTTCTCCACCGGCGTGGTGTCCCAGGCCTGAAGAATGTCCTCCCATTCCAGAAGCCGGGCGCGCAGATCGTCGCGGATCTTCCGGATGAAGGTCACGGTGGTGTCGAAGGCCTTCAGCGCGCCGAAGATCTCGCCGGTCTGGGCGTCCGCCTGCTCGAAGATGGCATCGTAGTCCTTCAGCGGCTTGCCCAGCAGCCCCTGCATGCGCGCCACCTCGTTGCACAGGGTGCGGTCGGTCCGGTAGAGCTGGGTCAGCCGGGTCAGCTTGCCGCTGATGGCGCGGATCGCGTTGAAGCGGTCGCGCAACGCCTCGATGTAGGACAGCTCCTGGGTCAGGTCTTCGATGCGGTCGGTGAGATACTGTTCGTAATTGTCCTTCAGATCGAGCTTCGCCGCGATGTCCTTGAAGGCGGCCTTGACGCGCTGCTTGGTCTGCGGGTCCTCAACGATCTGCTCCAGTTCGTCGGCCTTCACCACGATCATCTCGGTTCCGGAGATCGAGGAGACGAGCTGCACCGTCAGGCGTCCCCGCGCGATGGTCCGGTGCTTCTCCTCCACCGACCAGGAGGCGCGGCCGTCCAGCAATTCTCCTGGAATCTGTTCGCCTGGCCGGATCTGCTTCACATAGGCCAAGCCCTTTTCCACCACGTCCAGCAGCTTGGAGTCGCGGCTGTCCTCCTTGATGTCGAAGGATTCCATCAGCGTGTTGAAGGGCAGGGCGGCCTTCAGATCGCCCAACAGGATGTGGAGCACCGGCTGCTTGGACGAGGGGTCGATGCAGAAGAAGGCCCCGGACAGGCTGAACACCTTATGCTCGAAATCGAAATGCGTGTCCCGCATCGGCGCTGCGGGAGCGGCATCGCTTACTGCGGGGGTGGGCGTCGCCTTGGCATCGGCTTCCGTGCTTCCGGTTTCGGTATCGGTGGCGTCGGACATTGGCAAGGACCGGAAGCGGGAATGGGACGGGCAGGTTACAGCAGATCGCGCAGCCGGAACCAGAGCATCGCGAGGACAAGCGCTGGTGTGCGGAAACGTCGCCCTCCGGGGAAGGGCAGGTGGGGCACGCGGGCGAACACGTCGAACCGCTCGGCCGTACCGCGGATCGCCTCCGCCATCACTCGTCCGGCCATGCCGGCCAGCGCCACACCGTGGCCCGAATAGCCATGGGCGAAATATGTGGTGGGCGTCAGCCGCCCGACATGCGGCATGCGATTCATGGTGATGGCGACATGGCCGCCCCAGAAATGATCGACCGCGGCGTCGCGGAGCTGTGGGAAGACCGCCAACATCTTGGACCGCATGGCGATTTTCAGCCCCGGCGCGTCCAGTCCGGAATAACTGACGCCGCCGCCGAACAGCAGCCGGTGGTCGGCGGAACGGCGGAAGTAGTTCAGCACGAAGTTCATGTCGCTGACCGCTACATTGGTCGGCAGCAGAGACGTTGCGGTGGCCTCACCCAGCGGCTCGGTGGAGATCATGTAGGTGGCGACGGGCATCACCTTGGCCGATAGGCGCGGTGCCAGCGCCCCCAGATAGGCGTTGCCCGCCAGCACGAGAAAGCGCGCCGTCACCCGTCCCTTCGCCGTGCTGGCAACGGGACGATCCCCGGTGTCGATGGCGGTGACGCGGCTGTCTTCGAAGATGCGCACGCCGGCCCGGGCGGCAGCGCTGGCGAGGCCCAGCGCGTAATTCAGCGGGTGCAGGTGCCCGCTTCCGTCATCGGCCAACCCGCCGACATAGGCGTCGCTGCGCACCACCGCCCGCATGGCGTCGCGGTCGAGCTTGCGGACCTTGGCGTAGCCGTAGCGGTCGCGCATTTCGCGCTCCATCGCGGCCACGTCGTCCATGTGGCGCGGTTTCACCGCCGCGTGGGCGAAGCCCCAGGTGAGGTCGCAGGGAATGGCGTGCTTCGCCACCCGCTCGGCGAGAAGCGCCTTGGATTCCTCGCCGAGGTCCCACAGCCGCCGGGCATCCTCCGCCCCGACCCAGCGCTCGATGGTGCTCATCGACTTGTTGTAGCCGGTGATGATCTGCCCGCCGTTGCGGCCCGACGCCCCCCAGCTGACGCGGTTGGCCTCCAGCAGGACCACATCGTAGCCCCGCTCGGCCAGCTCCAGCGCGGTCATCAGCCCGGTGTAGCCGCCGCCGACCACGCAGACGTCGCAGGACAGCGTTCCTTCCAGCACCGGGTGCCGCGGGTGCGGAGTCGCGGTGTCGGCGTACCACGAGCGGATGTGGGATGGTGTCGGCATGACTGCCGAGTTAGGGGAGGGACCCCCGCCCCGTCAATGATTCCAGCGGTCATATGGGCAGGATCTTTGTTCCCCTCTGGCGCGAGGAGGGGGTGCGGGATCATAGTAAGGCGGTCGTTCACAGCAGGGAGGGGCTGCCCACCGTCCGGTGCGGTCCATACGTTCATGGGTTTCATGGAAGACTTCATCAAGAAGAACCGCATCACCGAAGTGGAATGCCTCGTGCCCGACATGTCGGGCATCGCGCGCGGCAAGATCGTGCCCGCCGAGAAGTTCCTGCGCATCCTGCGCGACCGCGGTCTGCGGCTGCCCGAGGCGATCTTCGTCCAGACCGTGACCGGGGAGTATCCGGAGGACGATTCGGTCACCTCGGACGAGAATTCCGACATCTACATGATCCCGGACGAGCGGACGATCCGCTTCGTCCCCTGGTACGAGGAGCCGACCGCCCAGGTCATCACGGATTGCGTCTACGCCGACGGCAGCCCGGTGAACTTCTCGCCCCGCCATGTCCTGAAGCGGGTGCTGTCGCTCTACGAGGAGCGCGGCTGGAAGCCGATGGTGGCGCCGGAGCTGGAGTTCTTCCTCGTCCAGGTCAACAAGGACCCCGACTATCCGCTGGTGCCGCCGGTCGGCCGCAACGGGCGCGTGGAGAGCGGGCGGCAGGCCTTCGGAATCGACGCGGTGAACGAGTTCGATCCGATCTTCGAGATGGTCTACGACTTCTGCGAGGCGCAGGACATCGACATCGACACCCTGACCCACGAGGCCGGGGCGGCGCAGATCGAGATCAACTTCAACCACGGCGACGCGCTGGAACTGGCCGACCAGGCCTTCCTGTTCAAGCGGACCGCGCGCGAGGCGGCGTTGCGCCATCAGGTCTACGCGACCTTCATGGCCAAGCCGATGCAGAACGAGCCGGGCAGCGCCATGCACATCCATCAGTCGGTGGTCGATGCGGATTCCGGGCGCAACCTGTTCTCCGACGCCAACGGGGCGGACACGCCGCTGTTCATGTCCCACATCGCCGGACTTCAGAAGTATCTGCCCTACGCGATGCCGCTTCTGGCGCCGAACGTGAACTCCTACCGCCGGCTGGTGCCGAACTCCGACGCGCCGATCAACGTGCATTGGGGCCGCGACAACCGCACCACCGGCCTGCGCGTTCCCGTCTCGCCCGCCGATTCGCGCCGGGTGGAGAACCGGGTGGCCGGCGCCGACGCGAATCCGTACCTCGCCATCGCCGCGTCGCTTGCCTGCGGCTATCTCGGCATGGCCCAGGGGCTGGAGCCGACCGACCCGGTGAAGGGGTCCGCCTACCGGCTCGCCTTCACCCTGCCGCGCCACCAGGGCGACGCCTTGCAGAAGTTCAACGCCTGCAAGCCGCTGAAGGAGGTTCTGGGCGAGAAGTTCCTGGACGCGGTGACCTGCGTGAAGGAGGCCGAGTACGAGGCCTACCACCGGGTGATCAGCTCCTGGGAGCGCGAGAATCTTCTGCTGAACGTTTGAGCATTTTTCCGCCCCCTTCCGCCGCTGCCGCGGAAGGGGGCGTTTGCGTTCCGCAAAACCCGCAAAACCACCCGCAAATCGTTGACAACGAACCCCCCCGTGGGTGCAATAGCGCTCGCGCCGGGGACGCTGCGCGCTGCGCGCCGCCCCCACGTCGAATGGAAAAAAGTCGACCAGTCACGAACTGACGAACGATCCAGAATTCGGGGGCTTTCTGCATGAAACGTTTCGCTCTCAGCGTCATCGGCGCCGTCGCGGCGATCGCCATCGCCGGCCCGGCGCTGGCCCAGGCCAAGAAGCCGGTCAACATCTACATCTGGAACGACTATCTGGGCGAATCGACGCTGGCGGACTTCACCAAGGCCACCGGCTACGACACCAAGGTGGACCTGTACGACAGCCTGGAACTGCTGGAGCAGAAGGTGCTGGTCGGCAAGTCGGGCTACGACGTGATCGTTCCGACCGCCGAGCCGACCCTGTCGCGCATGATCCAGGCGAAGGTGGTGGCGCCGCTCGACAAGGCGAAGATCCCGAATCTGAAGAACGTCGATCCGAAGGTTCTCAAGCTCCTCGAGAACTCGGACCCCGGCAACAAGTTCGCCGTGCCCTATCTGGGCGGCACGGTCGGCATCGCCATCATCCCGGAGAAGATCAAGGCCGTCGCTCCCGACGTCCCGCTCGACAGCTGGGACCTGATCTTCAAGCCGGAGGTGGCGAAGAAGGTCGCGGCCTGCGGCATCACCGTGATGGATTCGGCCATCGACGTGATTCCGTCGGTGCTGAACTACCTCGGCCTCGATCCGAACTCCGAGAAGAAGGAGGATCTGGACAAGGTCGAGAAGACGCTGCTGGCGGTGCGTCCCTACATCAAGCAGTTCGTCACCGGCCAGAACATCAACATCCTGGCGGGCGGCGACGCCTGCGTCGTCATGGCCTACAACGGCGACGCCATCCAGGGTGCGGCCCGCGCCGAGGAAGCCAAGAACGGGGTGAAGGTCGAGTACATCACGCCGAAGGAAGGCGTGCAGGTGTGGTGGGACACGCTGGCCATCCCGGCGGACGCGCCGAACAAGGAAGGCGCGCACGCCTACATCAACTTCATCCTCGACCCGGCGAACATCGCGGCGGTGTCCAACACGGTCAGCTACGCCAACGCCGTTCCGGCCTCGCTGGCCTCGGTCGACGAAAGCGTGAAGACCAACCCGGCCGTCTTCCTGCCGGAGAACAGCAGCCTCAAGCTGTTCGCGCTGAAGTCGATCAAGCAGACCACCGACCGCGCCCGCACCCGCGTCTGGACCAAGGTCAAGACCGGCAAGTAAGCGCGCCGCGAACCGGCACGCACGACACGCGCCCTGGTCGCTCCCTGTCGGGAACGGCCGGGGCGTTCCCATGATACGGCCGGCGATCATGCGTGGGCCGTATGAGAAAAGGACGCCGAGAGGAGCCGCATGGCCGTCCAGCCGATCCGCAAGCCCACGCGCCTTGAGCCCTGGCAGGACCCGGGACAGAAGCCCTATGTGCGAATCGAGAAGGTGACCAAGACCTTCGGCGATTTCGTTGCCGTGGATGAGGTCAGCCTGTCGATCTACCGGGGTGAGTTCTTCGCCCTGCTGGGCGGCTCCGGCTCCGGAAAGACGACCCTGCTGCGCATGCTGGCCGGGTTCGAGACGCCGACCGAGGGCAAGATCTTCATCGACGGCGTCGACATGGCCGGCATCCCGCCCTACGAGCGGCCGGTCAACATGATGTTCCAGTCCTACGCCCTGTTCCCGCACATGTCGGTGGAGCAGAACGTCGCCTTCGGCCTCAAGCAGGACGGCGTCGCCAAGGCGGAGATCAAGGAGCGGGTGGGGGCGATCCTCGACCTCGTCCAGCTCGGCCAGTTCGGCAAGCGCAAGCCGCACCAGCTCTCCGGCGGCCAACGGCAGCGCGTGGCGCTGGCCCGCTCGCTGGTCAAGCGGCCCAAGCTGCTTCTGCTCGACGAACCGCTGGGCGCGCTGGACAAGCGGCTGCGCGAGCGGACCCAGTTCGAGCTGGTCAACATCCAGGAGAAGCTGGGCGTCACCTTCATCGTGGTCACCCACGACCAGGAGGAGGCGATGACCATGTCCTCGCGGATCGCCGTCATGAATCATGGCGTCATCGCCCAGACCGGCACGCCGACCGAGATCTACGAGTACCCGCAGTCCCGCTTCGTCGCCGAGTTCATCGGCTCGGTGAACATGTTCGAGGGCAGGGTGGTGGAGGATCAGGCCGACCATGTGCTGATCCGCTCCGAGGACGCCGGATGCGACCTCTACATCAACCACGCGGTGGCGGTTCCCGCCGGCGCGACGGTGGGCGTCGCCGTCCGTCCGGAGAAGATCGCGCTGAGCAAGGAGCCGCCGGTCAACGCCGCGGCCAACGCCGCCGCCAACGCCGATGGGCGCAACGTCACCAGCGGGATCGTGCGCGAGATCGCCTATCTTGGCGATGTGTCGATCTATCTGGTCGAGCTGAAGACGGGCAAGACGGTGCGCGTCACGGCGCCCAACGTGGTGCGGCGCACCGAGATGCCGATCACCTGGGACGACGAGGTGTATTTGAGCTGGCGTCCCTTCGCCGGGGTGGTGCTGACGCAATGATCGACCTTCTGCGCCGGATCGGCCTGTGGGGGCGGGGGATGGTGGTCGCCATCCCCTACCTGTGGCTTCTGCTGTTCTTCCTGGTGCCCTTCCTGATCGTGTTCGGCATCAGCCTGTCGGAGGCGATGCTGGCGCAGCCGCCCTACGCGCCGCTGATCGACTGGCTGGTGGACGAGGACGCGGGCACGACCAAGCTCCAGATCCTGCTGAACCTGTCCAACTACCTGCGGCTGGGCGGCGACGACCTTTACATCCTGGCCTATCTGAACTCGGTGAAGATCGCGCTGGTCACCACCGTCTGCTGCCTGCTGCTGGGCTACCCCATGGCCTACGCCATCGCCCGGGCGGAGCCGTCCAAGCGCGGGCCGCTGATGATGCTGGTCATCCTGCCCTTCTGGACCAGCTTCCTGATCCGCATCTACGCCTGGATCGGCATCCTGAAGGCCAACGGGGTGGTGGACAACCTGCTGCAATGGACCGGCCTGACGACCGAGCCGTTCGAGCTGCTCTATTCCGACTGGGCCGTCTACATCGGCATGACTTACTGCTATCTGCCCTTCATGGTGCTGCCGCTCTACGCGACGCTGGAGAAGCTCGACCCGACGCTGCTGGAGGCGGCGGCGGACCTCGGCTGCCGGCCCTGGAAGGCGTTCCTGACGGTGACTCTGCCGCTGTCGCTGCCGGGCATCATCGCCGGGTCGCTGCTGGTCTTCATCCCCTCGGTCGGCGAGTTCGTGACTCCGGAGCTGCTGGGCGGCCCGGACACGCTGATGATCGGCCGCGTGCTGTGGAACGAGTTCTTCGCCAACCGCGACTGGCCGGTCGCCTCGGCGGTGGCCATCGCGCTTCTGCTGTTCCTGGTGGTGCCGATCATGGTCTTTCAGCATGTCCAGGGGCGTCAGACGGAGGCCGGTCGATGAAGCAGATGGGAAAACTGGCCTGGGCGCTGTGGTTCGGCTATGCCTTCCTCTACGTGCCGATCGCGCTGCTGATCTTCTACTCCTTCAACGAGTCGCGGCTGGTCACGGTGTGGGGCGGCTTCTCGACCAAGTGGTACGCGGAGCTTCTGCAGAACGACCAGCTTCTCGGGGCGGCCTGGCTGTCGCTCAAGGTGGCGGCGATGTCGGCCACCGCGTCGGTGGTGCTCGGCACCGTCGCCGGTCTGGCGCTGGCCCGCTTCGGGCGGTTCCGCGGCCGGACGCTGTTCGGCGGCATGATCACCGCGCCGCTGGTCATGCCGGAGGTCATCACCGGCCTGTCGCTGCTGCTGCTGTTCGTGGCGCTGGAGCAGGCCATCGGCTGGCCGGACGGGCGCGGGATGACGACGATCACCATCGCTCACACCACCTTCACCATGGCCTATGTAGCGGTCATCATCCAGTCGCGCCTCGTCAGCCTGGACGAGAGCCTGGAGGAGGCGGCGATGGACCTCGGCGCCCGCCCCGCCAAGGTGTTCTTCGTCATCACGCTGCCGATCATCGCCCCGGCCATCGTGTCGGGCTGGCTGCTCGCCTTCACCCTGTCGCTCGACGACGTGGTGGTGGCCAGCTTCGTGTCGGGTCCGGGCTCCACCACGCTGCCGATGGTCATCTTCTCCAGTGTGAAGTTCGGCATCAGCCCGCAGATCAACGCCCTGGCGACGCTGATGATGGTGGTGGTCGCCACCGGCATCTTCATCGCCAGCCTGGTCATGGCGCGGCAGGACCGTCAGCGGAAACGGGACGAGCAGATGGCGGTGCAGGGGGGCTGAAGAGCCCCCTGTAACCCCCGAACAGCGCCTCATAGGGGCTATGCCGTTAGGCCGCAGACGGTGGGGTGGCCGTTTGCCGTTGCATTTGCTAGTGTATTGGCATCTGCAACAGCGAATGAGGTCGTATCGTGCGCGCGCTCTTATGGTTCCCGATGCTTCGTCTTGGTTTTTCGATGCCTTTTTCGGCGCCCAAGCGCCGTTATTCGGACCGTCCGCCCTCCCGCCGCTGAGCGGTCGAGCGCGCTGCCCTTTCGGGCATTCCGGTGGGCCCTTTGGTGGCCGTTGCCAAATCCTCCGCTCCGTGGTTAGGGTGACCGTGGGTCACGGGTGACGTCGTGACGACCCGCTCCGGCCACGCACAAGAGCCGGGCCATTCAGGGATTTGGCAGGAGATTCAAAGATGACGACACCGGCGGCGGAAGGCTTCACCATGCCGGGCGAATGGGCACGGCACACCCGCTGCTGGATGGCGTGGCCGTGCCGGCCCGAGACGTGGCCCGAGGGGGCCTTCGACGCCGCCGCCGCCGCCTACACCGACGTCGCCCGCGCCATCAGCCGGTTCGAGCCGGTGACCATGGTCTGCGATCCCGCCGACGTTGCCGACGCTTCCCTGGCCTGCGGGCCGGGCGTCGAGATCCTGCCCCTGCCCATCAGCGATTCCTGGATTCGCGACACCGGACCCAGCATCGTCACCGATGGGAAAGGTCAGGTTGCCGGTGTCCATTGGCGCTTCAACGCCTGGGGCGGCAACTATCCCGACAGCGCCAAGGACCAGCAGGTCGGGCGCCTGATGCTCGACCATCTCGGCCTGCGCCGCTTCGAGGCGCCCCTGGTCATGGAGGGCGGCTCCTTCCATGTGGACGGGGAGGGGACGCTGCTGACGACCGAGCAGTGCCTGCTGAATCCCAACCGCAACCCGAATCTTGGCAAGGCGGAGATCGAGGAGCTTCTGAAGGAGCATCTCGGCATCTCCAGCGTGATCTGGCTGGGCGAGGGCTACCAGGACGACGAGACGGACGGTCACATCGACGAGATCGCCCTCTTCGTGAAGCCCGGCGTCGTCATGGCCATCACCACCGACGATCCCGGCGACGCCAATTTCAAGGCGTTCCAGGACAATCTGGACCGTCTGAAGCGTGCCCGCGACGCCCAGGGGCGGGAGTTGGAGGTCATCCCGGTCCGCCAGCCGGCGCGGCGCGATGAGAACGGCGTGCGGCTGACCCTGTCCTACACGAATCTCTACATCGCCAACGGCGGCATCGTGATGCCGGCCTTCGAGGACTCGGCAGATGACGAGGCCTTCCGCATCGTGCGTCGCGCCTTCCCGGACCGCGAGGTGGTGCAGGTTCCGGCGCTGGACATCGTGCGCGGCGGTGGCGGCATCCACTGCATCACCCAGCAGCAGCCAGCACCTTGATTTTTAAGGGTTTTCCGGCAAGCGGCGGTGTTGGGCAGTCGCTGGGCGGTATTGCAGGTCAATGAGTTAGCTGGTAAAGGTGGGGCACCAGTTGGGCAATCCCGGTGTCCCCACATGCCACGTTTGCTTGATGATCCCGAAGCACGCCATCAGTTCCATGACGGAAAGCTGGTGGTGTTCAAGCGCCTCGGTTCTCCCTATTGGCAAGCACGCATCTACATTGCGGGCGCAAGGAAGTACCTGAATCGCTCGTTGAAGGTCACCGACCTCACAGAAGCCGTTCGGGCAGCGGAAAAAATTTTCCGCCGAACTGAATTTCAGATTGATGAAGGACTTCCTGTCCTTGAAATGCGGGTGGCTAAGGCAGCCGAACTCTACCTTACAGAGTGCGAAAAACTTCTTAGTCATGGAGTGGGTAGTAGTTCTGTCCACGTAAAGAATAGGAAGAATGTGCGGAATTACATTAAGCCTTACTTCGGCGATAGAGGGTTTTCGTCGATTGGTAACTTTGAAGAAAACGAGTATTTCAAGTGGAGAATTGTTAATTCTAAATTAGGTGGAGGTCGTCCTGCAAAGTCTACTCTCCATGGAGAAATCAGCCTGATCAACGCAGTTATTGAGTGGGCCGAGTCAAAGCGGCATATTAAGCGGGGCGCTGTTCCAAAGCTCTCGATGCCTAAAGAGATGAGAAATGTTTCTCATGGGAAGAGAGCGTTCTTCGAAGAAAAAGAAATTACCTACATTTTGGACAAGCTTAATGACTGGCATTTGATGGCTTCGACGCCTAAAGAGAAGCGTGCCAGAAATGCTCTTTTGTACCTTGTGCCGATAATGTACTACTCGGGCATGAGGACAAATGATATTGAACTACTCCGTTGGCGTGATGTGCGGATGTACGATCATGATGGAACAAAGCATGTAGAACTTTTCTTGCGGGGAAAGGAATCCAGCAAAGTTCATGCAGCGTGGGTCGTGGCCCAACCCGAATGTCATAAGTACCTAGTATGGTGGAAACTACAAATATCACCAGTGGGAGGTGAGCCTAATCCTGACGATCACGTATTCTGGCATGAGGCGCGAGAATTCCCTTTGTATGAGCAAGCATTCCGCAATTTCCTGAAAAAGCATGACATTTGGTTAGATGCGGATGGAAAGCCTCGTTCATTGTATTCGTTACGACATGCGCATGCGATTGATAGGCTAAAAGCTGGGGTCAATGCTTTTGTTCTTGCAGAAAATATGCGCACATCGGTGCAAGCGATACGAGATCATTACGGGCAAGTGAAAAACCGCGTCAACACCGCCGAAATTACAAAAACGCAAAGCAGACGCGAATGATAAGCGACAGAAACCGTTGGTATCAAATATTGAATGTTGACGCTAGCGTGTATGAAGAGCGTTTGTCTCATACGAGGTAGACTATTAACTGTTATGAGAAGCATCACTAATTTCTTACCAACATGAAATTTATTCTATCAGGGTGGAGATGCAGTGCTGAGAGTAGAGACTATCAATCTGCCGCCGTTATCGCCGAGCAAACGTACTCTTCAACAGCCCGCTGCAACGATCTTGCTATCGTGTCTGCCCTCTACACCACCCATCAGAGAATATCCACTTGCCCCGCACTCTAGGTCAGACAGCGGAAGGGAATCTTCGCTGCGTCATTCAGCGATGTTGTGATCGCCTCGTCTAAATGAGAGACCAGAGACGGGTCAACACGCGTGTAATCTCTTGCATACTCCACAACATTCGCTCAAGAATACCGGTGGGGAACCAGCTTGCATCGCCAACGCTTCAGCCTTCCCCACTTATATTCCACGCTGGATTTGAGGGGAACTAATGACCAACGTTAGGTAGATGAAGCAATGGAGCAAAAAATCTATTGGGTCGCATCAACGACCATTAAGGCACTGAGCTAATCCAATTTCAGGTGAGAAATGATAAAGCATTTACATACTCCGAAAGCTGCTTATTTCTTTCGAAAGACTAACAAGATCACGCGCGCTTCTGTTGAGCAGATGTTCGCAGATGTCCGTCGAGAAAAAGAAAAGCCATCAAACAACATATTCAAGCATATCAAGGAAAGCTATAATGGGGCCGCATGGTCGTCTATCTCATTCTCGTTTTTACAAGAACCATCCTTCCTCAAGAATGTGCCCAGTGATTTGCGGGAACGTATTTACGGCTTTTTGCTAATGGTGGAATATAAAGATCATGTGCTGGTATTTAAATCAAAGCTAGATATTACCGCTGACTTTAAGGGAAAATACCTGCAACGCATCAGCACTGAAAAAGTTGAGTGTTCAATAGCAACTGAGTCATCTACCTTTGAAAAGATACGCCTCAGGAGCATGACTACGTCGAAGTATAGTCTTCAAGCGAAGACTTTAGAAGCTAAGAATCTTGGTAGGATAGTTGGCCCATCAGGGTCGAATCGTTATTTTGCACATAGCTATCGTGTGCGTCACGGTGACGATTGCTATTCAGCTACACCGAGTACAGGGCGCATAACTCTTCGATCAAGTGGCTGCAATCATTTGCAGCTTGTCGAATGGTCAATTAAAGAGATTGATAAAATTCTTTCTGGTGGAACAGCAACATCCTCATTCATACGTAACTTTGCTAGACCAGTAGAGCTTTCGTCCATTGGATCAGCTACTAAGGTAACGTATGTGTCGATCAACTCTTCTGATCTCTACGAAAGCTTGTTCGAGTCCGCAGAACCCATGCGCCTTATTAAGCATGAAAACGGAGTCTACACGGAAATAGATTATGAGGCTGCTAAACCAATCTTTAAAGTGCTTGAGACTAACTTTGCGGCTGAATATGATGGCGCTCTAATAAACATAGTTGGCCCCAATAGCAGCAACAAAGTAGGTCGCATTGTAATCGGAAAGACAAGAATTTCTCTGCGATCCTTTAAAATTTCCGAGATCGAGGACATCTTCATAGAGCATAGGAACCATGGTGGTGCTTTGGGCACAAAGTCTATTGAGCTTAGCCGTTATCTAGATAAGGAGAATATGTTTACTGTACTATTCAGCGATTACACAATGGCTTACATTGATGGTTCGTTGTATCGCGATGAGTTCTTGGTCGATGGGGGAGGGGGTTTCCTAAATTATATTATTACCTGCTCTGAACTTAAAAATGCGACCAGCGAGAAAGGGAACTTTAGTGCCACTCACCAAGAGTTTGATCCAGACTCTGTGTTCGGGATTGCTGTCAAGCATATTTGTCACAATGATGAGATTCTAATTTGTGATGACCTGCTTGAAGAGTGGGCGGACTTTATTGGAGTGAGCTATCAAACCCAGCCAAGGGTGGTTAGCTTCTATCACGCGAAGCACGGGGCGCTATCTCTCGGCGCAACGCATTTTCATATTTCTGTGAGTCAAGCAATCAAAAATCTCGGACTGATGTTGCTGGAAGAAAAGCTAGTTGAAGAGAAATTGAAGACTTGGGGGAGAAATTACAACAATGATGGAAAGAAAACAAAGATCGGCAGGATAATACGTGGTGATAGTGCGTCAATCTTAGCGGCGTCGAAAGAAGTTCGTGAATACCCTGACTCGATACGAAGAGTTTACATTGTTACTTCTTCGCTAAGTAAGGGAAAGGTAAAGGATGTTCTTGACGACATAAAGAAAGGGGGCCAGCCTGACCCCTACTTTGTGCAAATGTATTGGCTGCTATCGTCGTATTTCTCGGCTTGTGCGGAGGTGGGAGTCTATCCTTATGTAGTCTGCCAGGAATAGCCTAAGTTATTGAAGTTATCCTCGGTGCGCTGATTCTGGCTTCATGAACCAGCCCCGAGGAATGATCTGCTTTATATAAAGTTCAAATGAGTTCGGAAACATTGTGCTGCGGCCGCTATTGCTCCCTAGAACCAAGGGAGGTGAAATCCTGAATGTATAGGAATTTATCGCATTCATGCTACTTGCGATCCCAGCTAATGTATTTCCTCGGACTGCGTGCGAGCCGTGGATTTGCGTGCCTGTTCAATCTTAGCTTCGATGGTCTTCCGAATTTATTTACGCCTGCATCCGAGCGCTATCTCTCCTGGGCACCAAGGACAGCGTTAACCGCAAGCATGAGCGCGCGAGTCGATCTATTCGTGATCGGCCAGAAGATGCTAACGGCCAATTTCAAGAAGGCGGTACACGCTTGAGCGAGCGACTCCAAGACGCTTGGCGATGTCACTCGGTCCAAGCCCTTCGGCTACAAGCTTCTTGATGATGGATGGGTCAATCGAAGGTTTCCGCCCCTTATAGACACCTTCAGCCTTGGCTTTCGCGATGCCTTCGAGTTGGCGCTCCCTTCGCAGCTTGGTTTCGAAGTCTGCGAACACGCCGAGGAGGTTCAGGGTAAGCTCACCATAGATATCCCCCGTGTCGAAGGGCTGTTCGGTGGCTTTCAGCCGAACGCCCTTGTTCTTCAGTTCGCGAACGATGTCCTGAAGATCACCGACACTTCGCGCAAGGCGATCTATGCGGGTCACACAGAGCGTATCACCGGGTCGGATGAACTGCATCAGGATGTCGAGTTCAACGCGACCGTTGCGGCTGGTGCCGCTGACCTTCTCCTGTCGGATCACATCGCATCCAGCGGCCTTCAGCGACTCGATCTGAACAGTCAGGTCTTGATCGGTGCTGCTTACCCTGGCGTACCCATAGACTGCCATCGCATCCGCCTCATGTGTCCGATTAGGCTCTAGACCCTTCCTTTGTACCGTTCGACAATGTTGAAGTCCATCCTAATCGGACACTAAGTCGCTCAGTTTCGGCGTCCGATCCCGATGTACGATTCGGGTATACGAAAACCGGACTCGATGAAGTCGGCCAGGAACGTCGCCTGTTCGCGGTCGTAGACGCGGCGCTGAACAGCCTTAGCGTGGCCTGCCCCTCACCTACGGTCTCAACATGAGTGCGAAGCATGGGTGCATGCCGAAGACGGGAGATTTTTCCTCAACTTTGTTTTAGCACTTCGCTAAACAAAGTTTAGGAATTCTCGCTTTGATCAAACATAGTTGATGAATACCTTCTTGTTGATTTCGGAATAACTACGGCACATTATCGCTTCATCAGCCGTACCTAACGTGAATATAGTTAGTTCGACTGCAATATCGTGATAAAAGGAATAGCGGAATGTCTTATACAAACACCTATAAAGTTCATGGAGAGAATTTGCATTTGCAGGTATCAACTTCGCAATTCCGAGATGCATATGCATATGCATTGCAAGTTTTTGTGAGAGAAGGCGCGAAGAACAAAATGGAGAGGATTAGAAGTTGGCTTGAGGATAACGCCCCACTCTCTCTGCTATCCTGTACACTCACTTCGGAAGACGTGCGGGGAACCTCAGATACATTCTGTATGGGATATGAGTTTGAAGTGAACTTCAAGCACGAGACTGACATGGTGCACTTTGCCATTGCAGTTCAAGGACAGAATAGCATCTTAGGTAATTCACTGATGTCGGCTCTTCATATCTGAGGAAACGCTCGCCGTGCTCTGGTAAGCGGACGTCCTTCCGAAGGCGGGGCACAGCGTGGCTTCCATAAACATAAAGCTGCGTGCTCCAACCTCACTTGAAGCACTTTGCATTATAGGATCACCCCAATATTGATAAATATTGATAAAGCTGAATGAGATTGAGTACAATACAATGACCAGAGATATCAAACCGGAGAACGAAAAAGCGTTGATTCGATACCTGAAGCAGGCGGAGAGTTCCAATAACAGCGAGCGAGCAGAAAGCCGCTTGGAAAGTATAAAAAGGACGCTAAGGGCCGAAATCGTTCGCAACAACCCTTTTGCCAGTTCAGAGAATGTGGAAGCCATTCTCGAACAGCGGCTTATGTTTGGTGCGAAACCGACTAATGCCGGAATAAAAAAGAAGCCGCCTTTCAAACCTGCTGTTGGCCCAGATCGGCTATTCCGCTTGAAGAAGCGACGCTAAATAGAAAGAAGAGGGTGCGCGGCGGCCCTGGTCAACAGCCGCACTACATAGCTCAGGGGATATCATCGGTGACCCCGCCGACAACATCGGCCTCGGACATAGGGTTAAACCCGCCGACGAGGGGATGGCGAGAGCAGCAACGGGCGGACTCGTTGGTGGGCATAGTGACCCTGGACGATGTAACGGACCCCCGGTGTGGACCAAATCCACCGAAAGGCGATGACAATGAGGGTAGCTCTGCCTTGATGATTTGGCACCTACCCGCGTGCGCAGGTTCCTCAACAGCCGAGCGCACGAGCAAGGAGCATTATGCTCCTTAACCGTTTAGGTTCTCATGCCCACCGCGAGTACAAGACTCGGCGGATGAAAAAAGCGAGTGAGCACATCCAGCCGAACAATCCCAAAGCTCGGACTGTAGGTGGAGGCTGAACCAGAAGTGGGCTGCTGAAGCAGGTACCGGGAAACCGCCTGCCGCCACCGTAGGAGTGGCAAGTGGCTTGTTGAGCGACTCAATACTCAGGGTAATGTCGATCCTTCTTCCCTTGTGCACCATCTTTTTTGTGGTGCACAGGGGGGATTGAAAAGCAATCTAAGCCTAGGGTGATGCAATAAAATTCTTCTTCATTAAATAAAATCAACGGATTGATGGGTATGAATCCGCTCGAACGGAGTGAGAGCGAGATGAGTGCCCATCAATCCGACAGTAGCACCGGTAGGTGCTGCTGAAGGTCTTCACAATTAGTTAGCTCATGCCGACGATATGTTTGTTTACACGGCGGTTTGGAGCGGTCATTGAAGGCCGTACTGAACCGCTGAAATCCAGAACATCGGCGATCACTAAAGTTAGACAATGTTGATGAGCTTTCATTTGAATTCACCGGTGTATTCGGCGTAGCTATAAGGACATGGGGAAACCACTACCTCCATCCATGAATTCGGCATCTCGCCATCTCTACATATTCGTCTTTCATGTCGATCCCAATGAACTGACGATTCTCCGACATGCAAGCAATGCCAGTGGTACCGCTCCCCATGAATGGGTCGAGCACCATCGCCCCTGGCGTCGTTACAAGCCGTACCAGCCAGCGCATGAGTTCAACCGGCTTGACGGTGGGATGGGAATTGATCATGCCAGTGGGCAGATACCGGTCCTTCTCCCTGCTGGTCGCCCTCGGCGCAAAGAAGTGCTTGGCGAATTCAGGTCCAATGTCGCCAACGAAGTTCGACGGGTATCGGTGCAGTCCGTCCTCGCCGTGAACTCGGCAGGCATCCACGTTCAGGGTGCCAGCACCGAACTTCATCACGTTGTCGAGCAACAAGCCTTCCAGGGGGCGGCGGGCGACAACGACAACCTGATGGGCAGGCTTCAACGCTGCGCGATGGCCATCCCACTCCGCAGCGGTTGCCAGGAGCGATCCGTTATCCCGGGATAGGGTGAACGAACTGTGCATGGCTGACAGGTGCACCGTGTACTTGCTCCGCATCCGCGCTCCCGCGACAGGGTAGCGTCGCCGTGCCAAATTCACTGGTTCTCCGCCATGCCGGTGCTGAACATCGTGATCGACACCTTGGACGTCCTTCACAGCGGCGCGCATCACCCGACGACGGAGCATACGTCCAACATCCTGAGTTCGAGGCATGCCATTCGTCGTGATCCAGGCGATCTGGTCTCGTATCTCGAAGCCTGCGAGACGGAGACTCAGCGTCAGCAGATCGGCAGTACGCGGCGCGGCAAATGCCAGCAGGTATCCACCTGGGCGGAGCACCCGATGCACCTGCCGCCATGTAGACGGCTGCGGCAGTCCGCCATCCCAGTCCGCGTTGAGATAACTCCGCTGTCTACTGAAATCGAAGTCGTGCTCTTTCACCCAGGTGGCGACGATCTGGTTCACGAGTTCGCTGGGGTATTCTGTCAGCCCGTACGGTGGGTCGCATACGCATGCATGGAAATGGTGATCAGGAAATTCGGACAGAACGGACTGCGCGTCACCTTGGACAACAGCGAACTTGTCGCGCTCCACGTCCCGCAGAGCCGTTGCCGACCGTAGTGTCAGGTCAAGACGGATGTCCACGCCCAGGGCGTTCACTGCGGCGGTGAAGCTGGCAACATGGCCCCGCCCACGTTCCAGGCCGATCACCGTGGGCTTGCTGATCCCTGCTTTCGTTGCGAGGCACTGCTGAGACAATCCCTTGCCGACGCGGGCATTGCGGAGCCATGAACCAAGCTCGGTAGGATCGTGACCATCTACTTTGGCCCCTAGTACGGTCAGAATAGCGACCAGCACCGTGATGGTGCCGCCACCCGCTTCCACTGCCGACACGGTGTCAGCATCAATCGCGGCATGCGCGGCAAGCTCGCTCTGGGTCATCCTTCGGTGTGACCGCAAAGTGGGCACTTGGTCGCCAAGCTTGGTCAAGGTTTATCGGCCGTGCCTAAATGAATTCAGCGTTTAATACCCTAAGAAAGTTTACCAACAGGTTTACCCATCGCCTCCCCAGCGGAGGCCTAAGCTGGGGTGATCGTATGATCGTACCTACGAAGCGATCGGTCTGGCGCACGCCATTCGGAAGTGTCTGCCGACAAATTGACGATAAGAGTACTCCTCAGTCCCTTTCACAGCCGGTGCCCTCCCCTCATTATGCCTTCATGAGCATGCTCATGAAGGCAAAGCACTTTGATGACTAAACCTCTCCCAGCTTTCATAAGTTGCAGAAATCCTAATGGCTTTGTGCAAGGACAGAACTACAATCCATTTTTCACATCGTTAATAATCTCAATCTCGAAATCGCTATACTCACCGCTGACAGGCACAAATCCCCGAAGGCGCTCTAAAACAGCATCTAACCCGCTTTCGGGCATTAAGTAGTGTTCCAGCTTTTGCGCAATCTGTATGGGAAGCCCGTACTCTTCAAGGGATACTAAGATAGGGTCCATGAACATACTTTCTGCGCGACCTGCAAAATTTTGGAGGCTTCCTCCTTCGGAAGTTTGATAACTATGGATCACGTAATCCTTGATCCTCCCAATTGCCACGGCATGCTGCGGGAACTTGTGGCAAATAAAATTTCTGATGAAGGTAAGGCAATGGCGAACAATCTCCGACGGAGTGCGTCTGAACACATCCGATTTAATGCACGCATCAATGTATGACCTGATGGATTTCTCCCGAGCAAAGGCGTTGATATTCCAGGCGAGAGAGCTTCCGGATGTAATGCAGATGTTATGCAAAGCCCTTTGTTCAAGGTGCACAAATATGATGTTGCATAATGCTTCTAATTGCCAAAACGACGGGTATTCAGGCCACTCAAGTGCGGTGCTGTAATATAGTTTGTTATGGGAGATTTGACTTGCGATATCAATCTGAATATCTGAGGCGATATGCTTGTTTTTTGCAATTATGTCAATAGGCAAAAGTCCATTCAACGAAACCACTTTGATGCGTTCTCTAGACCATTCAGTCAAAACATCATCAGGAAGATTAGCGAGCAAACCAATTGGCGTATCTACATCCTGTGTACCAAGAGGAACCCTAACTGTGTATGTGTCCTGCGCTGGTGGCGCTTCGAGGCAATGAACAGTTCCAACAAAATACTCGCCCATTCGTCCTGCACGTCCTTGAATATTTCTGTAGGTAAAATTTGTCATGACCGATCCATTTTTCCTTCGATCATATACCACAACATTCTTAGCAATAGTGTTAACTCCTTCAATGATGGTCGAGGTGCAAATGAGCACCTTAACCTTTTTTTGATTGAACGCTCTTACCATGTACTGTTGGATCGAACGTGGAATAGCTCCGTGATGAACTCCAATGCCCCTGCTAAGGGCGTTCGGCACCAGCCAGGACGGATGGTAGTTTTCAGCAAGCCACTCAACAGCGTTACGGACACGCTGTGCAGCATTAATGTCAGATCGCTCTATCAAGAAGGATGCCAGCACCTCAGCAGTTCGAGGAGCTTGACAATAAACTATAGTCGGATCGTTTAGGCTTTCGCACAACTGCTTCGCCTTCAGAAGCCTTTCTTCCCCGTCTCTAGGAAGGCCATAATGGAATACATCAACTGCAACTGTTGTGAAATCAGACGGGTAGAAAATGTGCTGATACCGCTCTAATCCCTCTACACCTTTGATATTTGGGCCAAGAAGGTAGAACTGCTTGGATCGTCCCACTAATTTATGAAATGCGAGGTTTAGGTCGATCGCTCTATTGCTTGTTTCCTCTTCTGAAAAATCTAACTTGTAAAATTCGTCTAAAATGAACAAGTCAACGTGATCGATGTCGTCTCTGCTGAGTACGCGCTCCTGCGTCAGAATGAATACATTCTTCCCTTCACCGCTTTGGTAGGGGTTCTGGCTTTGGTGAGTGATCATCTTATAACGATCACCAAACCGACGAGTTAGGCGACGGCGAGTTTCATCGATAAGTGCGATAGTTGGAAGAACGATAACAACGTTCTCATATGATCCAACTTCTAAAAGAGCGTCGATAATAAGGCTCTTCCCAACGCTCGTAGACGCACTCAGGACGACGTTCATTTTCGACATGAGAGCGTTGAAGACTTTTGCTTGCAGCGCATGGAAGTATATTTCCTCATTATTGATCGGAGCACGGTGAAATTCTAAAGCAAACTCGTCGTAAACCGAGAGCCTTCCATTAGCATCGGTCATATAAGGGTAAAGACCGGTTGCGCGGACAAGTGAATAGAGCGCAGGCATCAAATCATTTGGGAAATAATTTCGCACAGCCAGGGCCCTAATCACAAGTTCTCGGCCCTGCTTCTCTAGTTCTAAGTTATTGGTGAAATCGGCAACTTCACCAAGGATGCGAAAGCCTTCCGATTGCAATTTGATTTCATCATTTAACTCTTCTTTGATGCGTCTGAAGTCTCGATTATTGGGCATTTATTTCTTCCTCAAACTGCTGGTGTAGACGCATCGCACTCTCTAGAGGTATGAAGATAAGGTGGAAGCGAAGAACAGACAAATTTCCCGCTAGGCATCCCTCAATTGAGTAGAAATGGTCTTTTATCTCTTCTTCTAGGCGTCTAGTATAATCGTGGCAAAATCCGTTGGAAATACAGTCGCTGTCGTAAGCGACCAATATGGGCAAGCAGAGCACACGAAGCAAACGATCTACAGTCGCTGTACGAAGAAGAGCGTTGTCTAAAGTGTTGGGCCTAAGATGCCTTGGTTCCTTAAGAGAAATTATTATGTCACGCTCTGATTTCAGAAAATCTGACGACATCAGTTGAGAGATGTGCTCAACTGCTTGGTCAATTGACTTCTTCAAGTCGCTAGCAATAAGCAGAGATGTTCCAAGCCATAATTCAGTTTCCTTTCCATGCACAAAATATGCAGTCCGCAAGCACGGAAGGTTGTCTTTGTTTGGGTGAAAGATACGGCATGCAACAGGTTCGCTCTTCGCGGTTTCGCGAATCGCCACATGGATCAGCAACTCTGAAAGAATCTCCCACGTTGAGAGACGTCCTCGATCTTTCAAGAGACGCAGAGATCGAGAGAGATTTTGCTTATAAGTGAGATGGCTGCATTGAACGAGATCACTAGCAGCCAGAGCCATTTCTGGTATAAAGTTGACGATATAGTTTGCAAGCTGCTGCGAACGCCAAAGGTGGCTCTGCGCTGAAAAATCATATTCAAATTGGGCATCCAGCCCAGTTAGAGAGCGCCTAAGATTTTCGTCATTATGGTGATGCACTTCAACGAAGAAACGCTCTTTGATGTCAACATAGGGATTTGCTACCGAAAAAGCGTTGTCCTTCGCCATTTTTATCTGGTCGGCAAACCATGTCGCAATGAAACCGTTTTCTATTATCTTTTCCGCCCAACTATTGATTCGGCATGCACCAGCGGCGTCATCGGCCATTTCGAGAATGTCTCGATATATCTGTTCCTGAAGATTTGTTGGAAGAAGGATATTTCTATTTTCGGCTAACCGAAATATTGCCGTCAAATTATCTTGGCGTACAATTCGCTCATCGGCCATCCACTCCCAGAATGTATTTCGCACCCAATAAGATAGACTACGGTCACGTAGGGATCGGAACGACTTATATAAGTTGTCAAACCGCTTTGCGACACGATCAAAATCGTCATTCCCAAAGCGTTCAGGATAGGGCAGCTTCAACGGGGATAGGTATTTGTTAGTATCCTTCAGCGTTATAAGTCTAAATCCGCATCTCTTATCTATGGTATCACATAAAAGTGATCGTTCCGCGATTGAAGTTCCTTCCTTTTTTGCCTTCCCGTCCCGCGTACTATCACGTTCAATGATATCGTCTAAACACCAAGCACCTTCATCTGCGTTAGATTTGACCTGAACGTATTCTATTTCATGCGTGCATGTTGGGTCCCATACTAGCGTAATGTCATCATGAGTTTCGCATTGAACCTCTAGCAACAGTGGGTTCGAAATCATTTCGATCAGGAAGCGGGCTGCGACATGGTCCTGGTATTTGAACCCTTTTCTAGCGGCCACACCTCCGGAATTGGAACGTTGGTTCGACATGCTGAGGTTCGACCTATTTCGAAAGAAATTTCTGGTAAAGATACCTCTAATAGCCGTTACGCCGCAATCATGGATTAGCTTGGTAGTGCATCATCCCCGGGCCCAAAGCGTCGTTCTGCCCGTCTCATCGTGTGGTTAGGAACGCGCGTGGTCAGGATCGTCAGAATTCCACGCTCAAAGCCGTGCTGCCGACGATGCCATCGAAGCGCGGCAGTGCTAGGCATATCTGATGGAGACTTCGGTAGCCAAATCGGCTTTCTGTGCAGGTCGCTATAGGGGCTATGCCCGAGTTCGGGCGATACCAGAAGCCGAAAGTCATCATCCACGGCGATCAACCCAAGATCGAAGAGAGTGTGGATGTCAGCCCTAACCAGCAGGCCGTTTGTGACGAGATTGGTCGAAGGCCCGAGATAAGGGTGAATGTGCGCAGCCTCAAGGACAGCCTCCACGGAACAACGTCTGGACTGCCGATCACAGTTCTATCATCGGCAGCATCAACAATGCCAAGCGAGCATCAGATACGGATCCGTGTTGGGGGGGCGGAAAAAGTCTGCCGACAGCAATCGGATAAATAAATTTTTGCATAATGCTATTCACGTCTAAAAATGCCAAAAACCAGACCATACCACTACCTTCTTGGTGACTTCTTGCCTTGAGGTTTTGGCTTTTTCTTGATACGCTTTTTGCGCCGTCGATATAGAAAAATTGCGCCACCTCCAATCGGCAAGATGATGGTCGTCCATAGAAGCTGTGCGCTAGTTGCTGGTGCGGAGACTTCTCCAAGAAGCTCAGTAGCGCGCTCCAATGTAGAAACTTCTACCATTATTTTCGCCTCCTTGGCCCGAAAGTACTTCGGGGGACTGGCATCACCAGGAGACGCCATAGCATACACCGTTACCATTAAGTAATGCTCGCCACCTTTGAGAGGCGTAACATGCCATGCCCAATCTGCTTCGCCTGAAGAGCCAAAATCCCTTCGCTGAAGCCCCTTGGGCTCTATCTCGAACAACTTACCGCCGCTGAGTTCGGCAGCCATCACATTCTCAGTGCGAACTGCTTCAACAATAACTTTGTATTCAAAGTCGCGTCTTCCCTGTTCGATCAGATCTTTTTTTACTTGTTCCGCTGTCAGATGTAGGTTCATCCTAGCATAAACGGGAAATTGTTCGTCCTTCTTCACCTTTGGCGGAACAATTAGCACGAAATCTGCTACGGGACTCGCAGGAGGGGGCTGTCCCAAATCAGTTCCGGAGATACGTCTATCATAGACCTCCAATAGATAAAAAGAAGCGGCACCAGATACAGCAATACTCGCAAGTGAAAATGCCGCTAAATTCGCTATTATATAATGATTACGCATAGATGGTCTAAGGAAATACAGCGCATGACGCACGCCACGCGCGACCAAAGCTATAATTACCCCGAAAGAAATAACGATGATGATAGCAACAAGCACTGTACATCCCCCCTCTTTGGTCGGATGGCTATGATAAATATTATAGGTTATTCCACCGATTTCACTCCCTTATAATTAGTGAGGCACGAAGTGAAGCGTTGTTATCACTTATGGGGACATCGCCCATTGGAATTGGCCTTATGGATGAACTAATACACTCAAATTGTGTTCACGAAGGGCGGTCTGCAAGACTAGGCGGTATTTAGAGAAGGCGACTTTTGAGCGCGGATCAAAAACCCGATCCGATGGCATTAAACCATTGATTTTGCTCAAGCCAGGCGAGGTTTTGATCCGCGCTCTTAGTATTTGAACCAGACGGACCATGTCGTACGATGCTCTGTAGGAACGAGGTATTTTACTTACCAATCGAACTTCAATCCTGACGATCCGTCTGGTGCACAGCACTAGCATCTTGTCGTCAGAACTCCGCAGTTGTGATACCGCCTACTTTTAAGGACATGTACAGCGTCCCGCAGCTTTTCAGTGACTAACACAGACATTGGAGTACATAAACAAGAGCCGCGCTTCCAATTTTTGTCCTTTGTGTCGCATTAGTAAGAAACCTGAATGCGCGGGCGGCTTTGTCGGCTTAGTGGAGTTATATACTACTCTCTAGTCCGTTGATCCTCCTGTAGACTGGCGCTGAAACAGCCGCAGAAGCGTTATGGCCCGCACTGCCTTCCCTTCGCATCTAGACCTGACACGAAGCAATAAAGATCAACATTCAACTTATCCATACGCTTTCTGAACTCAACCGCATTCTGAACAGCACTTCCATCATTCTGTTGCGAAAAACCACAAGAAGACATATTTTTCTTTTCATATATGTCTCTGTAATGGAGGCGATTCATGCAGGAGTGAAGCTCTCCAAACTGAGGTTGTATTGTTTCCTCAAAAAAACGTCTTTTATCCGTCCCATAATACTTATCTATTAGCATTATATTTATCATCAAATCAGAGTTCCACTCATCCAAAATCTTTATGTAATTATCCCATGTATCCTTTCGATCTAGCAGGCCGCGGAAAAAGGCTATGCCCGGCCTGCCGGTCGTGATTCTCTCTGGT
>NZ_QLKQ01000058.1 GCF_003349955.1 Azospirillum brasilense | reverse complement strand
ATCCCCGCCCCTATCTCCGCCCCTATCTCCACTGGGCGTGCGCACCAGCAGCGCCGCCCCGCTCACCCCGCGCGTCCCGTCGCAGTCATGGACCAGCAGCGGGCCGCGGTCGGTGTCGTTGACGCCGCGCGCCGCGCAGGCGGTGTCGGCAGTGACGAGGTGCGCCCGATCCTGGCTGTAGCCGCCCAGCATCAGCGGCGTGCCGGCCTCCGGCGGGACTCGGGCGAGCGGCAGCGGCGGCATCCCCTCCGGCGCGTCGCCGTCCAGCGTCAGCACCGCCCAGTCGCCGACGAGCCCGTCGAGACGCCGCTCCTTGTCATAGGGCCCGCCGGTCTCCAGCGCGGCGACGGCGCGGTGCTGCCGGTACTCCCCGCGCTCGTAGCCGAACAGGACGTGCAGGGAGGAGGCCGGCAGGAAGCGCTGCGCCCGGTTGAGCAGGCAATGGGCGGCGGTGACCACCCGGCGCGGCGCCACCAGCACGCCGGTGCAGCGGGCGCCGAGATTGCTCTGCACCTTGACGAGGCTGTTCCACGGCGCGTGGCTGGCGTCCACCACCACCCGCCGGTCCGTCGCCCCGATCCCCGGCAGCAGCGGGTTCTGCGCCGTGGCAGGGAGTGCGGCTGCGAGGAGCGGCACCGCAATCAGGAAGCCGCTCAGAAGAGCCTTCAAGTGTTCTTGATACGTTTTCATGTTCGTCTTACCATGGCGGTCATGGCCACGCTCATCATCACGGAAAAATCCAGTCAGGCAAAGGACCTGCGCGCCGCGCTGGGAGATCGCTACGGGCGCATCCTGCCGGCCGAGGGGCATCTGCTGCGGCTGGCCGAGCCCGACGAGGTCAACCCGGACTGGAAGCGCTGGGCGCCCACCCTGCTGAAGCCCGACGGACTCTACCCGACCCGGCCGGACAGCGGCGGTAACAAAACGGCGAAGCTGGCGGCCATCAAGGCGGCGCTGAAGGGCTGCGACCAGGTCATCCTCGCCACCGACTGCGACCGCGAGGGGCAGCTGATCGGTCAGGAGATCCTGGAGCATCTGGGCTTCCGCGGGCGGGTGCAGCGCGCCCTGTTCACCGCCCAGGACCCCAAGACGATCCGCGACGCCTTCGCCAAGCTGAAGCCGAACACCGAGCTTCGCCCGCTCTACGAGGCGGCGGTGGCGCGCCAGCAGGCCGACCAGATCTTCAACCTCTCCCTGACCCGCACGGCGACCAAGACGCTGCTGGCGCCGGGGACTCGCGGCGTGATCGGCATCGGGCGGGTGAAGACGCCCACCCTGTCCATCGTCTGCCTGCGCGAGTTGGAAATCCGCAACTTCAAGCCGGAGGATTACTTCGAGGTCGTGGCGACGGCCACCGCCGCGGGCGGCTCCTTACTAATGCGCCACGCCCCACCGCCGAAGGACCGCATCAAGGACCGCGCCCGCGCCGAGGCCATCGCCCGCGCCGCCGACGGCCATGGCGGGCCGCTGTCGGTGACGGTGGAGGACCGGCGGCAGGCCCCGCCGAAGCTCTACGACCTGCCCGCTCTGCAGAAGACCTGCGGCCAGCGCTGGGGTTGGACCGCCGACCGCACGCTGGAGGTCGCGCAGGAGCTTTACGACGGCGACGGCAAGAAGCTCATCACCTACCCGCGCGCCGAGGCGCGGTATCTGTCGGAGAACCAGATCGCCGACGTTCCGGCGATCACCGGGGCGCTGACCCGGCTGCGCGGCTTCGCCCATCTCGACCTGTCCCGCCCGGTGATCCGCCGCGGCAAGTCCGGCCATTTCTGCGACAAGGCGCTGGAGGGCGTGTCGCACCACGCCATCGTGCCCAACGTCAATGTGCTCGACGATCTGGAAAGCCGGCTGAACCGCCTGACCGACGACGAGAAGCGGCTCTACGCGCTGATCTGCCGCTCCTACCTCGCCGCCGTGATGCCCGACTACGAGTACCGGCAGACCACCGTCCTGATGAACGTGCCGGTCGAGGGCAAGCCGGTGATCTTCCGGGCGGTCGGGCGCATCCCCCTGAAGCTCGGCTGGAAGGCGGCCTTCGGCTCCGCCGAGACGGACGGCAAGCCCGACGAGAAGGAGGAGGAGCAGACCCTTCCCCCGCTGACCGACGGCGAGCCCGCCCGTCTGTCCGACCCCCGTGTGGAAGCCAAGCGGACCCAGGCGCCACCGCGCTACAACGAGGGCACGCTGGTCGACGCCATGCAGAACGCCTGGCGCTTCGTCGAGGACCCGGCGCTGCGCGACCGCTTGAAGGAAGCCAAGGGCATCGGCACCCCGGCCACCCGCGCCGAGATCATCAAGGGCCTGCGGCGGCAGAACCTGCTGGGCGCCGACGGCAAGTGGCTGGTGCCCACCCCCGCCGGGCTGCAACTGTTCGAGACCCTGCGCGGCGCCGCCCCCACGCTGGTCGATCCCGGCACCACCGCCCTGTGGGAGATGCGGCTGGACGAGGTGGTCGTCGGACGCGCCGATTTCCGCAGCGTCATCGACGGCATCGCCGACGAGGCCGGGCGGCTGATCGGGGTGCTGGTCGGCAACCGGGGGCCGGCGGTGGACCTCGGCGTGCGCGGCGGTCCGATCCGCGCCGGACGGGGCACCGGAAGGCGGCGCTCCGCCAACCCGCGCGCCGCCGGAACGACGCCGCGCCCGCGCGCCCGCAAGACGGCGGTCGCCACGGCGGGCCTGGTCGGTGACGACGGCGAGGCGCCGAAGAAGCCCCGCCGCACCCGCAAGGCGAAGCCGGCCTCGGAGATGCCCGAAAGCCCGGTCGCCGACGCCGTCCCGGCGGCACCCGGCGCACCGTCCAGCGGCGCGCGGCGCAAGGCGCCGACCGACAAGATGGTCGCCTTCGCCCGCAGCCTCGCCGAACGCAAGGGCGTCGAACTTCCGGATGCGGCGCTCCAGGACTTCGATTCCTGCCGCCAGTTCCTGGACCGGCACGCCCGCTGAGCACCGGTCGTCCGTCTCCCCCACCATCGGGAACGGTTCCTCACCGGCGCCGACCTGCCGATGGACGCGAGCGGGAATGTCCCGCCGAAGGGCGATTCACGCCCGTCCGTTTCACAGCGCTGCGAGCGCTGGACCGTTCCTTGCTTTTTGCACGGGGAGGCTTGGCGCCGGTTGCCGAATAAGACAGCCTTCATTACCTTTTGGCTTGACGAACAAACATAAGAAGCGGCGCGGCGAACGCGCCCGGCCAGCGCTTTTCAGGGCGCCACAAAGGGGATGGAACAATGGCTCTCGCAACCGTGACCCTGCCAACCGTGACTTTGGACGACAAGTACGCGCTTGAACAAGGGCGCGTGTACCTGACGGGCACCCAGGCGCTGGTGCGCCTTCCGATGATGCAGCGCCAGCGCGATCTTGCCGCCGGGCTGAACACCGCCTGTTTCATTTCGGGTTACCGCGGATCGCCGTTGGGCGGCTTCGACCAGAATTTGTGGAACGCGCGCACGTTCCTGGAGAAGAACCACATCCGCTTCCAGCCCGGCGTGAACGAGGAGCTGGGCGCCACCGCCGTCTGGGGCAGCCAGCAGGTCGGCATGTTCCCCGGCGCCAAGTATGACGGCGTCTATTCCATGTGGTACGGCAAGGGTCCGGGCGTCGACCGCTCCGGCGACGTGTTCAAGCACGCCAACGCCGCCGGCACCGCGCGCAACGGCGGCGTGCTGGTGCTGACCGGCGACGACCACAACGCCAAGTCCTCCACCTTCCCGCACCAGTCCGAACACGCCTTCATGCACGCGATGATCCCCGTGCTGAACCCGTCGGGCGTGCAGGAGATCCTGGATTACGGCCTGATCGGCTGGGCGATGAGCCGGTATTCGGGCTGCTGGATCGCCATGAAGACGATCGCCGAGACGGTGGACACCTCGGCGTCGGTTTATATCGACCCGCACCGCGTCAGCCCGATCGTCCCCGCCGACTTCGCGATGCCGCCGGGCGGCCTGAACATCCGCTGGCCCGACCCGCCGCTGGAGCAGGAATACCGGCTGATGAAGCACAAGCTGTACGCCGCCCTGGCGTTCGCGCGTGCCAACCGGCTGGACAAGGTGATGGTGTCCTCCCCCCGCCCGCGCTTCGGCATCGTCACCACGGGCAAGAGCTATCTGGACGTCCGGCAGTCCTTCGACGAGTTGGGCATCACCGAGGCGATGGCCGCCGACTGGGGCCTAACCGTCTACAAGGTCGGCATGCCCTGGCCGCTGGAGCGCGACGGCGTGCGCCACTTCGCCGAGGGACTCGACGAGATTGTCGTGGTCGAGGAGAAGCGCGCGGTCATCGAGAACCAGCTCAAGGAGCAGCTCTACAACTGGCACCCCGACGTCCGCCCGAAGGTGGTCGGCAAGTTCGACGAGCACGGCGAGTGGATCCTCCCCTCCGCCGGTGAGCTGTCGCCCGCGCAGATCGCCGTGGTCATCGGGCGCCGGCTGGAGCGCTTCGTCGACAACGAGAACCTGAAGCGCCGCGTCGCCTTCCTCGACGCCCAGGAAAAGCATAAGGCCCATCAGGCCCGCGTCATCCGCAAGCCGACCTTCTGCTCCGGCTGCCCGCACAACACCTCCACCCATGTGCCGGAGGGCAGCCGCGCGCTGGGCGGCATCGGCTGCCACTACATGGCGACGTGGCTCGACCGCAAGACCGACACCTTCACCCAGATGGGTGGCGAGGGCGTGCCCTGGGTCGGTCAGGCGCCCTTCACCGAGGAGAAGCACATCTTCGCCAACCTCGGCGACGGCACCTACTACCACTCCGGCATCCTGGCCATCCGCCAGTCCATCGCGGCCAAGGCCAACATCACCTACAAGATCCTGTTCAACGACGCCGTGGCGATGACCGGCGGCCAGCCGGTGGACGGCACGCTGACCGTCCAGTCGCTCGCCAACCAGCTCCGCGCCGAGGGCGTGGGCCGCATCGTCGTCGTCTCCGACGAACCGGAGAAGTACGGCATCGGCGACGGCCTGCCCCAGTACACCAGCGTCGAGCACCGCGACGACCTGGACCGCGTGCAGAAGGAGATGCGCGAGGTCTCCGGCGTCAGCGTCCTGATCTATGACCAGACCTGCGCCACTGAGAAGCGCCGCCGCCGCAAGCGCGGCAAGATGGTCGACCCGGCCAAGCGCGTCATCATCAACGAGCTGGTCTGCGAGGGCTGCGGCGACTGTTCGGCCAAATCCTCCTGCGTGTCGGTGGTGCCGCTGGAGACCGAGTTCGGGCGCAAGCGCCAGATCGACCAGTCGAGCTGCAACAAGGACTATTCCTGCACCAAGGGCTTCTGCCCGAGCTTCGTGACGGTGGAGGGCGGGCAGCTCCGCAAGCCGAAACCGGTCGAAGTCAAGGCGGGCGCGGCCAAGGCCGGGGCCGACCCGTCCGACCTGCGCACCCCCACCCTGCCCGCGCTCGACCGGCCCTGGGGCATCTACGTCACCGGCGTCGGCGGCACCGGCGTGGTGACCATCGGCGCCCTGCTCGGCATGGCCGCCCACATCGAGGGCAAGGGCGTCGGCGTGCTCGACATGACCGGCCTCGCCCAGAAGGGCGGTGCGGTGACCAGCCACATCCGCATCGCCGCCACGCCGGAGGACATCCATTCCGTCCGCATCGCGGCGGGCGGAGCCGACGCGGTGGTGGGCTGCGACCTGATCGTCGCCGGGGCGGGCGACGCCCTGTCGAAGATGGCGCACGGTCACACCCGCGCGGTCATCAACACCCACGACACCATCACCGTGGACTTCCTGAAGAAGCCGGACTTCACGGTGCCGGTCCGCGATCTGGTGGCCGACATCCGCAAGGCCTGCGGCGAGGGGGCGGTCAACGCCTTCGACGCGACCAAGCTGGCAACCGCGCTGATGGGCGACAGCATCGCCACCAACCCCTTCCTGATGGGCTACGCGTGGCAGAAGGGTCTGATCCCAATCACCGCCGAGGCCATCCTGAAGGCCATCGAGCTGAACGGCGTGGCGGTCAAGATGAACACCGACGCCTTCAACTGGGGCCGCCGCGCCGCCGTCGATCTGGCCGCCGTGGAGGCCGCCGCCAACCCGCCGCAGGAGCAGGCCGCCGCCAACGACCTGTTCATCCTCGACCAGCGCCGCCCCTCGGCCAGCCTGGACGAGGCCATCGCCCGCCGCACCGCCTTCCTGACCGACTATCAGGATGCCGCCTACGCCAGCCGCTACCACGCGCTGGTCGATTGGACGCGGCGCGTCGAGGGGCAGAGGCTCCCCGGCTCCACCGCCCTGACCGAGGCCGTGGCCAAGGGCTACTTCAAGCTGCTCGCCTACAAGGACGAGTATGAGGTGGCCCGGCTCTACACCGACACCGGCTTCGTCGAGCAGGTCGGGCGGATGTTCGAGGGCGACTACAAGCTGGTCTTCCACATGGCCCCGCCGGTGATGGGCGAGAGCGGCGAGGACGGCGGCGAGCCGAAGAAGAAGCGCTTCGGCCCGTGGATGCTGAAGGCCCTGCGCCTGCTCGCCAAGGGCAAGCGCCTGCGCGGCAGCCCGCTCGACCCGTTCGGCTGGCTGGCCGAGCGCCGCATGGAGCGCCGCCTGATCGCGGAGTACGAGGCGATCATGGGCGAGATCCTGCACGGCCTGACCCGCGCCAACCACGCCACGGCGGTGGAGATCGCCCGTCTGCCGCAGGAGATGCGCGGCTACGGCCCGGTGAAGGCCCGCAACGTCGCTGCCGCCAAGGCGAAGGAGGCCGCCCTGCTGGACGGCTTCCGCCAGCCCGCCGCCCCGCAGCCGATGGTCGCGGAGTGAGCCGCCACCGTCCCCGCGCCCCCTCAAGCGGCGCGGGGACGGTGGTCATGGTGCGGCCAGGGCGGCCAGATCGCGGCGCAGCCGCTCCACCGGCTCCGTCCAGTCGCCGAACACGGCTTGGCGGTAGAGGCGCGCGGTCGGGTACCAGGGCGAGTCCGTCCGCCCCTGCATCCAGCGCCACTCCGCCCCTTGGTCGAGCAGCACCGCCACCGGCTTCCCCAGCGCCCCGGTGAGGTGGGCCACGGCGGTGCAGGGGCTGATGACGATGTCCAGCGCCTGGATCGCCGCGGCGGTGTCCGCGAAGTCGCGAAGTTCCGTCCCAAGGTCGAGGACCGGGCCGAGCGGGGGGAAGCGCTCCAGCTCCGAACGCCCGTGGGCGACCTGGAGCAGGACCGCCGTCACGCCCGGAACGCCGGTCAGCGGCCGCACCGCCCCGAACCCCGGCGAGCGCTGGCGGTGATAGGGGAAGGCCACCGAGCCGTGCCAGACCAGCCCGGCCTTCACCCCACTGAGCCCGGCCAGCCGGTCCGCCCAGCGCCGCGACGCCGCGTCGGGCGCCCGCAGATAGGGAACGGCGGCGGGCACGCTGTCCAGATCGCTGCCCAGGCGATGGATCAGGCTCATGATGGGAATCTGGACGTCGTGGGCCGGCGGCGGGCCGTCGAGGCCGGACAGCTCGTCCAGCAGCTCCGACGCGCGGAACAGGTCGAGCAGCCCCTCCGGCCCGTGGAAGGCCACGCGCATCCCCCGCGCCCGCAGCAGCGGGGCGTAGCGGATGAACTGGATGGCGTCGCCATGGCCGCGGTCGGCGTGGATCAGCAGCGTCCGGCCCGGCTCGACCCGACCGTCCCACATCGGCCGGCTGTAGGTCCGCGATGGCATGAAGGCGGGCAGGCTCAGCCGCGCCTCGTATTCCACCGCCCCGGCGCGCAGGCGCCCGGTGAGCATGCGCAGCGTCCCGCGCCCCGCCCGCGCCGTGTCCATCCCCGGCGACAGACGCAAGGCTCGGTCGAAGGCGGCCTCGGCCAGAGCGACCGCGTGCCGCCCCAGCCCGACGAAGCCCAGGTTGGCCCAGTGCTCGGCCGTGGACGGTTCGAGTGCGACAGCCCGGCGCAGCGCCCCCCGCGCCTCGTCCTGCCGCCACGCCGCCAGCAGCGCCGCTCCCGCCGCCCCCCAGGCGGCGGCCGTGCCGCGCAGCGCCGCCAGCCGGGCGAAGGCGTCGGCCACCGCCTCCGGCCGATCCGCCTTACCCAGCGCCTCCGCCAGATTGTTCAGGCTGCGGGCATGGCCGGGGGCCAGAACCAACGCCAGACGGTAGAGCGCCACCGCGGCGGCAACGTCGCGCGTGCCCAGCCGCAGGTCACCGAGGTCGCAGGCAAGATCGGGCGACAGCACGCCACGGCGCACGGCGCCGGCCAGCAGGGCCGCCGCCCGGTCCGCACGCCCCTGGCGCTTCAGGCATTCCGCCTGGCTGCGTGGGTAATTGGGGTTGTCGGGCGCGCAGGCGGACGCCCGGCGGAAGCGCGCCTCCCCTGCGGCGGGGTCGCCGGCGGAAACGGCCAGAACGCCCAGGATGTTCCAGCCCTCGCCATGGCCGGGGACCAGCGCCAGGGCACGAACCACCCGGCGCTCCGCCCCCGCCCGGTCGCCCCGCTGGAGCGCGGCGGCGCCCGCGCGAAGAAAGTCCATTGCGTCGGTCATGGCGGCAGGTCCAGCGCGTTGAGGGCCTCCGCCCAGACCTCGGCGGCGCGGATGGGGTGGAGGTGGTGGTCGCCGGGATTCGGGCTGCGGAACGCCTCGGCGACCAACCCGGTTTCCGGGTCGGTGATGCGCGGCGTGATGTCGACGAAGGGCAGCCCGCGCGCCTCCGCCGCGTCGCGCAGGCGGGCGTTGTAGCGGTGGGTCAGTTCGGTGCGCTGGCGCAGCGTGGCGGTGACCTCGTGCCGGGCGCGGGCGACCTTGCCGCGGGCTTCGCCGTCGCGAATGGTCGGCAGCACCGCACCGGTCAGCACCAGCGTGGGATAGCCGCCCGCCAGCAGGTCGTCCAGGAAGGCGGCGCAGGCGACCACCGACTCCTCCAACTGCCGCTCGACGCCGTCGCCGTGCCTCTGCGCCCGCCACCAGATGACGAAGCCGCAATCGACCTCGCCGAGCTGGATCACCGGGATGGCGTCCGGATGGGCGGGCAGCAGCGCCTCCTTGAACAGGGCGACCGCGTGGGTCCGGCTCTCCGGGTTGCGCAGCCCGACCGCGGTCGCCCCGGGAACCAGCAGGCAGCGCGCCGGCCGGTCGAGCAGGCGGATCGTCGCGGCGATCTCGAAGGATTGCGCATGGCTGTCGCCGATGAAGTACCAGCCCCGCATGCCCCACGTTCCACGCCGTTCCCTGCGCATTGTGGAACGGCGCCGGGGTGGGAGTAAACCGGGAAACGAGCGGCCCGCCCCGCATTGAACCGAACGCTTCGCAACGGCGCGGCTGCACGCCTCATGGCGTGCATTTCCAGGGCATTTTCTCTATTTTCGATTAAGAGCTTGCAGGGAGGCATCCGATGGATACGCAGATCATCGATCTTGCCAAACAGGTCACGACGGCGGTCGCGCCGTTCCTTCCGGTTCTTGAACCGATCCTGACCGGAGCGGGCGAAAAGCTCGGGGGCGTCGCCGCCGGTGCCGGGCTGGACCGCGCGAAGGCGCTGTGGGCCAAGCTGTCCGCCGCCGTCCGGGGGAACGAGGACGCCCGCAAGGCCGCACAGGAGGTCGCCCAGGCACCGGACGACGAGGACGCCGTGGCGGCCCTGCGCCTGCAAATCCGCAAGCTCCTGGCTGCGAATCCCGGCTTGGCGGCGGATTTGGCCGATGCGCTGAACAGCGGCGGCCGTGTTGTGGCATCGGGGACCGGGGCGGTCGCCATCGGGGGCAATGTGTCCGGTTCGACCATCGTCACCGGCCGTGGCAACAGGGTGGGACGCTGACCATGGGAGGCGGTGCGGAGGCGTCCGGTGATGGTTCGGTGGCGGTCGAAGGCGATATCCGCCAATCCACTGTCTATACGAACCCGATCATCCACAATCACCCGCCTGCCGCGCCGGGGTACTCTCCCCGTCACCAGCTCCCCTCCGACCTCCCGGACTTCACCGGCCGCGAGACGGAGGTCAAGGCCCTCACCGACGCGCTGGACCGCGACGGCGGAGGAGCGGCGGCGGTCAGCGCGATCCGGGGGATGGGTGGCATCGGCAAGACCACGCTGGCCGTCCACGCCGCGCGGCGGCTGCTGGACCGCTACCCCGACGCCCAGATCCTGGTGAACCTGCAAGGCCACAGCGAGGCGCCCTCCATGATCCCGGTCGAGGCGATGGCCCATGTGGTCCGCGCCTTCCACCCGGAGATGAAGGCGGAGGACGACCCGCAGCGGATGGAGGCCATTTACCGCTCCGTGCTGGCGGGGCAGCGGGCGCTCATCATCCTGGACAACGCCGCCGACACGTCCCAGGTCGAATCGCTGGTCCCTCCCCCGCCCTGCGGCCTGATCGTCACGGCGCGGGACCCCATCCGACTGCACGGCGCCGTCCCGCTGAGGCTCGGCCTGCTGCCGCGCGAGGAGTCCGTTGCCTTGCTGCGCTCCGCCGCCCATCCCGCGCAGGCGACGGAGGAGGAGTGGCACCGGATCGCCGAGTTGTGCGACGACTTGCCGCTTGCCCTGCGCGTCGCCGGGTCCTTCCTCGCCCACGCGGAGGATTGCAGCGCCGCCGACTACATCGCCGACCTGACCGACGCGCGAAACCGGCTCGACCATCTGACGGTGAGCGGCACGCGCGGCGATGTCGGCGCCGTCTTGGCTCACAGCGCCCGCCGCCTCGCCGAAAGCGACCCGGCGCTGGCGGCCTTGTGGCAATGCCTGAGCGTGTTCCCGGCGGACTTCGACCGCCCGGCGGCAGTGGCGGTGTGGGGGATCGAGGAGGAGAAGGACGCGGTGAGGCCGTTGGGGGCGTTGCTGGAACGTGGCTTGCTGCTGTACGACGGCGACACGAAGCGTTACCGCCTGCACGACCTGATGCGGCCGTTGACGCGCGACGTGTTCGCGGCGTTGCCGGACAAGAACCCCTCTCCGGGTTCGGGACAGAGACTTGAGAACGCTCAGGCAATGTTTGCATTGCACTGCACGGCTGTGCTCGCTGCCGCCGACGTTCTGTTTCTGGAAGGTGGCGAGGGCATTTGCATGGGCCTCGCTCTTTACGATCGGGAATCCATCAATATTCTGGCGGTCGCGGACTGGGCGATTGAAAAGACGGATTGTCACGAGGCTGCGCGGATCCTAACAAACCGCCTCCCAAATGCGGGTGTCTACGTATTCAGCCTCCGTCTTCCAACCCGCCGTCGCATTGGTCTGCTGGAGGCCGCAGTACGAGCCGCGCAATCACTCGGTGATAAGAGAGCCAAAGGCAGTCACCTCGGCAATCTCGGCATTGCCTACGCCGACTTGGGCGAGACACGGCGCGCCATCGACCATTACGAGCAGGCCCTGCTCATTTCCCGCGAAATCGGCGATCGGCGCGTGGAGGGCAACGCCCTCGGCAATCTCGGAAATGCCTACGCCGACTTGGGCGAGACACGGCGCGCCATCGACCATTACGAGCAGGCCCTGACCATTTCCCGCGAGATCGGTGACCGGTGCGGCGAGGGCAGCGCCCTCGGCAATCTCGGAAATGCCTACGCCGCCTTGGGCGAGACACGGCGCGCCATCGACCATTACGAGCAGGCCCTGACCATTTCCCGCGAGATCGGCGACCGGCGCGGCGAGGGCAGCAACCTCGGCAATCTCGGAAATGCCTACGCCGCCTTGGGTGAAATCAAGCAGGCTGTTGATTGTTTGGAACAGGCGCTTGCCATCTTCGAAGCCATCGAAAGCCCCGTTGCCGAACGGGTCCGGCGAAGGCTGGACACACTGCGTGGTCAGGCCGACGCAGGTCGGTTTCGGCGATGGCTTGGCCGGCTTCGTCGCACGCTGGGGATGGCCTGACAACCCGCCCCATCGGCGCCGGCGTCGGGCGGAAAGGCGCCCTTCCCACGGCATCCACCGTCCTCATCGTCACCCCCGCGCAGGCGGGGGGCAAGGACACTCCGCAGACGCGTCCCTGAACGGGCTGGATTCCCGCCTTCGCGGGAATGACGGGTGAAGGGGGTGGCAGCAGGCGGGAAAAGCGCGGTAGGGCGGAGGGACCGCGACCCACGGTCCCCGCCCCTCCCCGCCTCAGCTGTCCTTCGGCTTGTGCGTGTCGCTGATCGGCTGGACGCCGGCGGGCGGCTGGTCCTGCTGCTGGGGCTGCTGCTCCTGCTGCTGTTGCTGTTGGGGCTGCTGGTTCTGCTGGGACTGCGGCTCGGGGCGGCGCGGGCCGGCCTTGACGTCGTTGTAGACGGCTTCGGCGACGCGCAGCAGGTCCTCCTTGGACATCCGGCCGGCCAGAGCGTAGGCCAGCGGGCCTTCCACCCAGTAGATGGTCGCCACGTCGCCGTTCTGCGAGAAGCCGAACTTGGCCGGGTTGCCGGAGCGCGGGGCGCCGACGAACAGGGTGACCCGCTTGTTCGCCTCGTTCACGTACATGTACTGGGCGCCGGCCCCCAGCTCGGTGGGCAGCGACCGCCCGCCGATCAGCCGCAGCCCGACCCCGCCGAGGTCCGGGCCGAAGACGTCGCGGCCGACGCGCTTGGACAGCCAGCTGTTCAGTTCGTCCTGGTTGTCGGCGCCAAGCTCCACCTGGAAGCGCTCGTCGGAGGTGTAGAAGCGGTGTGCCTGGGTGGCCTCCTCGGCGAAGGTCTGGAGCGTCTGGCGCTGCTGGACGACCGGCGACTGGTCCACAGCACCACGGCCCAGCCAGCCGCCGCCGGCCCCGCCGACGATCAGCATCACCGCCGCGGCCATGCGCACCCAGTGGCGGGCGTGCCAGGGGGCGGCGTTGTCGTTGCCGGGCATCCGCCCGCGCAGCTTGCCCGTCAGCTCATCGACCGGGCCGCTGGCCGGCTCGCGCAGCACGGGGTCGAAGAGTTCGTGCAGCAGCGCGGCCTGGGCGCGGTAATCCTCCGCCCGGCGGGCGGCGTCCGGGTCGTCGGCCAGCCATCGCTCCACGAAGAGCCGGCGTTCCGGAGCCAGTTGCCCATCCACATAGGCGTGCAGTTCGTCGTCCGTTACGCAATGCGCGTTCATCACTTCACCCGCCTGAGGGCCACCGAGCCCTCGTTCGCCAGCTTCGCCCTGACCGCCTCGCGCGCCCGCGAGAGGCGCGACATGACGGTCCCGATCGGCACGCCGAGCGTCTCGGCGACCTCCTCGTATTTCAGGCCCTCCAGCGCGACGAGGAGCAGCACCTTGCGCTGTTCCTCCGGCAGCTCGTCGAGCGCGCGCATCATTTCGCGCAACTCCACACGTTCCTCCTGCCGGGCCGGGGTCACCAGCTTCGACTCGACGCTGTCCACATCGACCTCGTCGGGCCGCGACGCCTTGGAGCGGACCTGATTGACGTGGACGTTGTGCAGGATGGTGAAAAGCCACGCCCGCAGGTTCGTCCCCGCCTTGAAGGTGTCGGCGCGCGCCACCGCCCGCGTCAACGCCTCCTGCACCAGATCCTCGGCATCCGAACGGTTGCGCAGCAACGCGCGCGCGTAGCGGCGCAGCGACGCAATGTGGACTTCCAGCTCGACCCCGAACGTGCTCAAACGCGCACCCGATTGTTGCCTCGAAGGCTCCACGGACCGCCGGGTGGCGGATCATGGCACTCCTTCAGGTAGGAACGGGTGGCGCGCCCTCCCAGGGCCGAGCCCCATGCCAAGGACCCGGTACGCCAGGATGAACGCCCCCCGCTCATCGTTTATTCCAGACTTTGATGCCCGTGCAGCAAAAATTCGGCGGAACGATGGCGGAGCCGAAAACCGTCTCTGTTGGAGCGCCGGCTTGTGGCAAATCGCCGCTGCGCGCGGATGAGCCCTCGAATCCGGCGCGCGGCTTGGCACAATCCACCGCACTGCGTCATCAGGGCGGGGCCATGGCACGCCATCACGACACCATCGAGATCCTGGTCACCGCCCGCCATCTGGAGGCCCAGGGCATCCGCCCGACCGCGCGCATGGTGCGGCTGGCGCTGGGCGGCGGCAGCAACGCGGCCATCGCCCAGGCGCTGGCGGTTGAGGAACTGACCCCGCTGGAGGAGCTGATCCGGCGGCGGCGCGACCAGCTCGACCTCGACATCGCCAACGCCCGCCGCGCCCTGGCCGAGCTGGAGGCCGAGCAGGCCCGGCTGGACGAGCTGGACGACTCCTTGACCGCGCTGGAGAGGGCCTAACCGAAACGGAAACCCCTCCCCCGAACGGTGCCGGGGAAGGGGCTTCGAACGCGGAACCGGTCAGCCGGCCTGATGCGTCTTGGCGTAGCCGAGCGACTGCAACGCCTCGGCGATCTCCGGCAGGATGCCCGGATCGTCGATGGTCGCCGGGGTCTTGTAGTCCTGGCTGTCGGCGATCTTCTGCATGGTGCCGCGCAGGATCTTGCCGGAGCGGGTCTTCGGCAGGCGTTCCACCACCACGGCGCGCTTGAAGTCGGCGACCGGGCCGATCTGCTCGCGCACCAGCTGCACCACCTCCTTGACGATCTCCTCGTGCGGGCGGGTCACGCCGGCCTTCAGGCAGAGGAAGCCCAGCGGCACCTGCCCCTTCAGGTCGTCGGCGACGCCGATCACCGCGCATTCCGCCACGTCCTTGTGGCTGGCCAGAACCTCCTCCATGCCGCCGGTGGACAGGCGGTGGCCGGCGACGTTGATGATGTCGTCGGTGCGGGCCATGATGTAGACGTAGCCGTCGTCGTCGATGAAGCCCGCGTCACCGGTCTGGTAGTAGCCGGGGTAATCGGACAGGTAGGACTTCCTGTAGCGGTCGTCGGCGTTCCACAGAGTCGGCAGCGTGCCCGGAGGCAGCGGCAGCTTCACGCAGATGGCGCCGATGTCACCGCGGGGCACTTCCTTGTTTTCGGCGTTCAGGATCTGCACGTCCCAGCCCGGCATCGGGCGGGTGGCGGAGCCGTACTTGATCGGGAACAGATGCACGCCCAGCGGGTTGCCGGAGATCGCCCAGCCGGTCTCGGTCTGCCACCAGTGGTCGATGACCGGAACGTTCAGATTGTCCTCGGCCCAATGCAGCGTGTCGGGGTCCGAGCGCTCGCCGGCCAGGAACAGGGCGCGGAAGTGCGACAGGTCGTACTTCTTCAGCAGCTCGGCGTTGGGGTCCTCGCGCTTGATGGCGCGGAAGGCGGTCGGGGCGGTGAACAGCGTGCCGATCTTGTGCTGCTCGATCACCCGCCAGAAGGTGCCGGCGTCCGGCGTGCCCACCGGCTTGCCCTCGAACACCACCGTGGTGCAGCCGTGCAGCAGCGGGCCGTAGACGATGTAGGAGTGGCCGACCACCCAGCCCACGTCCGACGCCGCCCAGTACACCTCGCCCGGCTCGACGTTGTAGATGTTCTTCATCGTCCATTTCAGCGCCACGGCGTGGCCGCCGTTGTCGCGGATGACGCCCTTCGGCTGGCCCGTGGTGCCCGAGGTGTAGAGGATGTAGAGCGGGTCGGTCGCGGCCACCGGCACGCACTCCGCCGGCTCGGCCTTGGCGACGGCCTCCGCCCAATCGACGTCGCGGCCCTCGACCAGGGTCGCGGTTTCCTGCGGGCGCTGGAAGACGATGACGCTGGACGGCTTGTGCTCCGCCTGCTCGATGGCGGCGTCGAGCATCGGCTTGTACTTGACGACGCGGTTCGGCTCGATGCCGCAGGAGGCCGAGACGATGGCCTTCGGCCGGGAGTCGTTGATGCGGGTCGCCAGCTCGTGCGGGGCGAAGCCGCCGAACACCACCGAATGCACCGCGCCGAGACGCGCGCAGGCCAGCATGGCGACCAGCGACTGCGGGATCATCGGCATGTAGAGGATGACGCGGTCGCCCTTCTCCACGCCCTGGGCGCGCAGCGCGCCGGCGAAGCGGGCGACCTGATCCTGAAGCTCGGCGTAGGTGATGGTCTGGACGGTCTTGGTGACCGGGCTGTCGTAGATGATCGCCGCCTGGGCGCCGCGTCCGGCCTCCACATGGCGGTCGACGGCGTTGTAGCAGGTGTTCAGGACGCCGCCGGTGAACCAGCGGTAGAAGGGCGCGTTGCTGTCGTCCAGCACCTTGTCCCAGCGCTTGATCCAGGTGATGTCTTCCGCCGCCTCGCCCCAAAATCCGTCGGGATCGGACAGGGAACGGGCATGGATCTGGTTGTAGCGATCGGCCGAGCTTTGGCTCATGGGGGGCGTCCCTTATATTTTGTTTGGTTCGCGTTTCTCCGCAGCCGCGCAATGAACGTTCACGCAGCGGCCCCAATCTGCGTCAGATTTGCATCGTTTGGCAAACGGCATTCCGGAAGGTGCGGCGGGCTGTCGCACCACTTTGGTGAGTGCTGGACCCGCCTGCCGCCCCTCAAGCGGGTGTTACTGTTCCAGTTGCAGGAAGCCGGCGGCCAACGCCGCGCCGCAGAAGCCGACATCCTCGATGTAGGTCTTCGTCTCCGACACCCGCACCCGCCCGCAGGGGCGCTGCGGGTTGCCGGTGTCGATGGGCATGACGTGGCCGACATCCTTCAGAAGCACCGTCTCCACCCACAGGGCGTTGGCACCCACCGGGGCGTAGCCCTGCCGCACGGCGCGCGCCGGCCAGGAGGGTTCCTGCCCGATGACCACCGGAGCGTCGGTCTTCAAACCATGGAAGGCCGTCCACTGGTTGGTCAGATAGAGAGCGTTCTGCGGGTCGACGGTGCAGTCCGCCGTCCCCTGGACGATCAGCACGCGCGGGCGACCGGCGGGGTGCCGGGCACGCTGCACCGCCTTCGTCCATTCGCGGCTGTCGTAGCCGCCGGAGCGCGCCTTCACCTCGCCGCAGCCGCGCGACACGGAGATGCCGCAGAGCGACGCGGCCGACTGCATGCTCTGGGCGCACAGCGCCGGCACGCCCGCGAACAGCGCCCCGCCCGCGAAGACCTGCGGAAAATCGGCCAGCAGGGTCGCCGCCATGCCCGCCCCCGCCGACAGGCCGGTGACGGACACCCGCTCCGCGTCCACCGCCGGGGCGTTGGCGCCCAGCCCCTTGCCGGAGACGACGGCGCCGACCATCGAGGCGATGGCCGCGGCCTCGGTCGGCACGAAGCCCTTCAACGGGCTGTTCAGCCGGTCGGCGAAGTTGAAGCAGCCGAGCGGGTTGCCGTACCGCCCGAGCCCTCCCGTCCCCACCATGGAGAACAGGTTGTGCTTCTGGGCCGGCAGCAGGGCGACGAAGCCATGGGCGTCGGCCATGTCCTTCCAGCCCGAATCCTCGAAGAAGGTGCGGGCGTCCTGCTCGCAGCCGTGCAGCAGGACCAGCAGCGACGCCTTGCCGCGCGCCCGCGCCCCGTCCGGCACATAGACCAGGGCCGACAGGGCGGTGCCCTGCGCGTCGTAGCTGCCGGCGGGCAGTTCGACAGGGGTGGGTTGAGCCGGCGCCGCGGCGACGGGGAGAAGCCACGACAGAAGAAAGAACGCCGCGAGAACCGGCTTTCGTAAGCGCACCAACAATGTCATCGCCGTATTCTCCTTCACTTGTCCGGAGATCCGATTCACGCGAAAGCAAATCATCTCGCCGACTCCATAGAAGTCACGCAACAATCACTTGTGAACCGCTAATTTTCATACACGCCTCCCCCAGACATACTTGCGTATGGCTGCGTTCATTTTTCGCAGGCCGCGACCTCCGGTCCGTCCTCCGACTCCCTTTCCGGCGGCCTTGTCTCTGGCCTATTGGGGACCGGAGCGCTATGGATGGTCCCATGAGCAGCGACCCGCCCGTCTTCGGCATCCGCCCGATCCTGACCGTCGTCCACCCGAACGGCGAACGGCTGATCGTGGCCCGGCTGACCAGTCTCGGCGGGTCCAGCCAGTCCAACCGCTTCGTCCTGCGCCGCGCCGACTTCCGCGCCCCGTGGGAGCAGCCGGACAAGGGCTACTTCGGTTACGCGGAGGTCGCCCGCGCGCTGGACGCCAACGGCTGGCGCGGCTGCGCCATCGAGGCGATGCCCACAACCGACCTTGAGGAGCGGCGGACCCGCCAGCTCGCCCGCAAGAAACTGCACCTGCAATGCGTGGAGGCGGCGATCCGCCGCGCGCAGGAAAGCCAGGCTCCCTGAGCGGGGGCCGCAGCGCAGCCTTCCCCCGGACCCGCGCGGCGCTTATATCCGGTTCCAAAGCTCAGAACGGCCAAAGCCCAGAACGGAGGGACAGATGACCCGCAGCGCCACCCGGCACCCGATTGGCGATTTCCCTGGCGCTCCCCAGACCACCATGCCCGACACCGCCCTGGCCGCCACGGGGGACGGGCCGGACCTCGGCGCCCTGCCCTCCTGGGACCTGACGGACCTCTATCCGGGCATGGAGTCGGCCGAACTGAAGGCCGACCTGGAGCGGATGGAGCGCGCCTCCAAGGACTTTTACGAACAATACGCGACCAAGCTGGCCGGGCTGGACGGCGACGCCTTCGCCGCCGCCATCCGCGCGTACGAGCACATCGACGAGGTGCTGTCGCGGGTGATGTCCTACGCCGGGCTGGTCTACAACGGCAACATGACCGACCCGGCCATCGCCAAGTTCTACCAGTCGGCGCAGGAGCGGGTGAACGGCATCTCCACCCACCTCGTCTTCTTCACGCTGGAGATCAACCGGCTGGAGGACAAGGTGCTGGACGCCAAGCTGAAGGCGTCGAAGGACCTCGCCCGCTACGCCCCCTGGCTGCGCGACGTCCGCCTGTTCCGCGAGCATCAGCTTTCCGACGAGGTCGAACGCCTGCTCCACGAGAAGCATGTGGTCGGACGCGCCGCCTGGAACCGCCTGTTCGACGAGACCATCGCGTCCTTGCGCTTCCCCATCGGCGGCAAGGAGCTGACCTGCGCCGAGGCGCTGAACCGCCTGTCCGACCGCCGTCCGGAGGTCCGCAAGGAGGCCGGGACAGTGATCGGCCGGGTGATGGGCGACAACATCCGCCTGTTCGCCCTGGTCACCAACACGCTGGCCAAGGACAAGGAGATCGACGACAAGTGGCGCAACTACAAGGCGCCCACGTCGGCCCGCAACCTGTCCAACCGCGTCGAGGACGAGGTGGTGGACGCGCTGGCCGCGGCGGTGAAGGACGCCTACCCGGCCCTGTCCCACCGCTACTACGCGATGAAGGCCAAGTGGTTCGGCCAGGACCATCTGGACTATTGGGACCGCAACGCGCCGCTGCCCGACGACGCCGACCGCAGCATCCGCTGGGACGAGGCGCGCGACTTGGTGCTGGGCGCCTACGGCCGCTTCTCGCCGGATCTGGCGGCGCTCGGCAAGCGCTTCTTCGACAACGCCTGGATCGACGCCCCGGTGCGCCCCGGCAAGGCGCCGGGCGCCTTCGCCCACCCCACGGTGCCCAGCGTCCACCCCTATCTGCTGGTCAACTACCAGGGCAAGACGCGCGACGTGATGACGCTGGCCCATGAACTGGGGCACGGCGTGCACCAGATCCTGGCCGGCGGCCAGGGGCACCTGCTGTCGGACACGCCGCTGACCCTGGCGGAGACCGCGTCGGTGTTCGGCGAGATGCTGACCTTCCGCGCCCTGCTCGACCGCGAGACCGACCCGAAGCGCCGCAAGATCATGCTGGCCTCCAAGGTCGAGGACATGCTGAACACGGTGGTCCGCCAGATCGCCTTCTTCGACTTCGAGCGCCGCGTCCACACCGAGCGCCGCGAGGGCGAGCTGACGGCGGAGCGACTGGGCGAGATCTGGATGGCGGTGCAGACCGAAAGCCTCGGCCCGGCGCTGCGCTTCGACGAGGGCTACCGGAACTACTGGTCCTACATCCCGCACTTCATCCACTCGCCCTTCTACGTCTACGCCTACGCCTTCGGCGATTGCCTGGTGAACTCGCTCTACGCGGTCTATCAGGAGTCGGAGAAGGGCTTCGCGGAGAAGTATCTGGCGATGCTGTCGGCGGGCGGCACGCTGCGCCACCAGGAGCTTCTGGCTCCCTTCGGTCTGGACGCCAGCGATCCGGCCTTCTGGCAGAAGGGGCTGAACGTCATCCGCGGCTTTGTTGACGAGCTGGAAAATCAGTCCTGACCGGGTTTTCTTGACGGACGTCAAGAATCCATAATTCAAGGATGGGTATGGTGCCTTCAACGATCCCTTCGGAGAGCACCATGCCCACCCTCTCGATCCCCGCCTGGAGCCCGTCCCTGGAAGTCGGCAACGCCATCATCGACGCCGACCACAAGGAGACCATCGAGCTTCTGGCCGAAGCCGCCACGGCGTCGGACGCCGAGCTGCCCGCCCATTTCACCGCCTTCGCCCAGCACCTCCGCGACCATCTGGCCCGCGAGGAGGAGCTGATGCACCAGTACGGCTTCCCGCCGACGCCCATCCACGTCCACGAGCACAACCGCGTCCGTCTGGAGCTGGAGGGCATCGCCAAGCGCATGGCCGCCGGCAATCTGGCCTTGGTCCGCGGCTATCTGACCGAGGTCGTGCCGGAATGGTTCATCAACCATAAGAACACCATGGACAGCGCCACCGCCGCCTGGATCCGCAGCCAGGGCGGCTGATCCCCCCTCCCACCGTCAAAGCCGCGCGAACACCGAATTGAGGGGTGGCTCCGTCCGGAAGAACACCGGAGGGAGTCCTTTCCCGGATGGCCTGTACAGGGGCGAAACTTTACCCTTGTTGCGCCGATCCACTCCGGATATTCGCGAAAATTGCTGCTTTGACGTGGGAGGTGCTTGATGGGCGATTTCACGCTTCGCACCGCCGACCGGCGGGACGCGACCCTTTCCGAGGACGCCGTCAACGATCTTGCCGCCCGCCTGCGCGGCCCGCTGCTGACCCCGCAGTCGCCGGGCTATGACGAGGCCCGGACGATCTGGAACGCGATGATCGACCGCCGGCCCGGCCTGATCGCCCGCTGCGCCGGCGCCGCCGACGTCATGCAGGCGGTGCGCTTCGCGCGGGAGAACGGGCTGCTGGTCTCCGTGCGCGGCGGCGGCCACAACATCGCCGGCAACTCACTGTGCGACGGCGGCCTGCTGATCGACCTCGGCGCCCTGCGCTTCGTCCATGTCGATCCGGTCAGCCGGACGGCGCGGGTGGCGCCCGGCGCCACGCTGGGCGACCTCGACCGGGAGACTCAGGCCTTCGGGCTGGCCGTGCCGGTCGGCATCAACTCCACCACCGGCATCGCCGGTCTGACGCTGGGCGGTGGCTTCGGCTGGCTGACCCGCAAATATGGGCTGACCGTGGACAATCTGCTGGCCGCCGACGTGGTCACCGCCGATGGAAAGTTCCTGCGCGCCAGCGCCGACGAGAACGAAGACCTTTTCTGGGCGATCCGCGGCGGCGGCGGCAACTTCGGCGTCGTCACCTCCTTCACCTTCCGCCTGCATTCCGTGGGACCGATGGTGTTCGCCGGGCTGGTCGTCCATCCCTTCGCCGGGGCCGGCGACCTGATGCGCCGCTACCGCGACGCCACGGCGGCCCTGCCGGACGAGGCCACCGTCTGGATGGTGCTGCGCAAGGCGCCGCCCCTGCCCTTCCTGCCGCAGGATGTACACGGCAAGGAAGTGGTGGTCATGCCCGTCATCTGCGCCGGAGACGACGAGGCGGCGGCCCGCAAGGCGCTGGAACCGGTGCTGTCGCTGGGCACGCCCGTCGGCGCGCATGTCGGCCTCATGCCCTACGCGGCGTGGCAGGCGGCCTTCGACCCGCTCCTGGTGCCGGGCGCGCGGAACTACTGGAAATCGCAGAACTTCACCGGGCTTGAGGACAGGTTGATCGACCTGCTGGTCGAGGAAGCCGGGAGACTGCCCTCCGACCAGTGCGAGATCTTTGTCGGCCTGCTTGGTGCGGCGGCCAACCGTGTGCCGGCGGACGCCACCGCCTACCCGCACCGCGACGCCCTGTTCGTCATGAACGTGCACGCGCGCTGGAACACCCCGCCGGAGGACGGCGCCTGCATCCAATGGGCGCGCGGCGTGTCCGACCGCACCGCCCGCTACGCCACGGGCGGAGTCTACGTGAACTTCGTCACCGACGACGAGCAGCGCGTCCAGGCCGCCTACGGGCCGAACTACGAGCGCCTGCGGGCGCTGAAGACGAAATACGATCCGGCCAACCTGTTCTGCGTGAACCAGAACATCGCGCCAGGCGGGTGAGCCGGCGCCCCTGCGGAACGGTGGCGCCGGGTTACCGGCGTTATGCCGCGTGCACCTGTTGCAGGAAGCGCTCAACCTCCACCCGCAGCGTTTCGCTCTCCTCCTGCACGTCGCTGGCGGCCTTGAAGACGTCGCCGGCCATGCGCCCGGTGTCGGAGGCCGCCCGGGCGACGTCGATGATGTTGTCGGCCACGACGCGCGTCCCCTGCGCGGCTTCGTCGACGTTGCGGACGATCTCGGTCGTGGCCGCCCCCTGCTGTTCGACGGCGCCGGCTATGCTCGTGGTCAGTTCCCTCATCCGCACGGTGGTCGCGGAGATGCCCCGGATGGCCGCCACCGCCACGGCGGTCTCGGTCTGAATGGCGGTGATCTGGGCGGCGATCTCCTCGGTCGCCTTGGCCGTCTGGTTGGCGAGGCTCTTCACCTCGGAGGCGACGACGGCGAAGCCCTTGCCGGCCTCTCCAGCCCTGGCGGCCTCGATGGTCGCGTTCAGCGCCAGCAGGTTGGTCTGCGAGGCGATGTTCTGGATGAGGCTCGTCACCTCGCCGATCCTGGCCACCGCGTCGGCGAGGCTGCCGATCTTGTGATTCGCCGCGGCGGCGTCACGGTCGGCGGTCGTGGCGATGGCGCTGCCGTCGGAGACCTGCCGGGCGATCTCGTGGATCGACGCGGTCAACTCGTTGCCGGCCGCCGCCACGGTTTCCACGTTGGTCGTCGCCTGTTCGGCGGCCGACGAAACGGTGGCGCTCTGCCGCTGGGTTTCCTCGGCGGTGGCGGACAGACTGTCCGACGCCGTGTGCAGGGTTCGCGCGGAGGCGGTGACCCGGTCGAGCAATCCGGTGACGATCCCATCGAAGCGGCGGGTCACCTCCTCGATCCGGCGCTGGCGTTCGCCGCGGCGGGCGGATTCCTCCTTCTCCGCAGCCTCCAGGCGGCGCTTTTCGATGGCGGAGTCCTTGAACACCTGGAGAGCCGTCGACATGCCGCCGATTTCGTCGCCGCGGCCCTGCCCCTCGACGATCGTGTCGAGATTGCCGTCCGCAAGCGCCCGCATCGCACCCGTAAGCCGCTCGATGGGGCCGGCGATGGTGCGGCGGGTCAGCAGGATCGCCAGCCCAAGACAGACGACGATGCCCACGGCGCCGGCGATCATCGTCCACAGGCGCGAGTCCTGATAGCCGGCCGTTGCCATGTCGGCGGCGCTGTCGAGATCCTTGTCCGCCCTTTCCAGAAGTGCGCGCATGCGGGACAGAAGATCGAGGAAAGCGGGTTCATACCGCTTTCCCATCACGGCCATTGCCTCCTGGTCCTTGCCGCCCAGGGTCAGAGAGCGGACCTCTTCCGCGATCTTGGACATGACGCCGGTTTGCTGGTGCGCGGCGGCGATGTCGGCAGCCAGCGACGGGAGCGTCTTCCCGGCCATGTCCAGTCGCTGGTCGAGCAGCTTTTCCTGCCGGACGATCTCCTCGGCCAGACTGCGCATGCGCGCCGGGTCCGCTTCGGCAATCATGGTGTAGAGCAGCCGCCCGGTCTCGTTGAGCGTCGAGGTGCCGCGGGCGAGCCACAGGCTCGCCTTGGCCTCGCCGTTGATCAGGTTGGTGTAGCTCTGATCAAGGTTTCCCATCCGGACCAGCCCGTTGGTGCTCAACGCAACCGCAAGCATGGCCATCAGGCCGATCACCAGAAGCACCTTGTTGACGATCCGGAAGTCCTGAAACCGCATCTGTTCCCCCGTTGCACCGGGCTTCGCGCCACATACTCCGGTATGCGGACCGATTGATTATGAAAGAATTAAAACGCACTCTCTGTCGCTTGAATTTAATGAAACGAAGGTCGAGGCACTGAAAAAGGAAATACTCAATCTTTGATAGCGCGCTGTTATGCCCCGGATCCATTTGAGCACGAAAGAAAATGGGGACCAGAAGACGCCGCCGCGTTTCTGAGATTCGGCGCGACGAGCGCCGGGTGCCGATGGCGGTGACCGGACCGGTCCGCGACGCCGGAACGTCGCCGGGGGACTCGCCTTTCGGCCCCGCCGCACCCACCTATTCGGCATGCCGAACACGGATGAGAACAGGCTTGGCGGCCGGATCGCGCGGTATGCGCGGGTCGGGACCGCCGTGGGGGGCCTTGCGGCCCGTTTCGCCGGAGAACGGGTGCTGGGCATCCCCCTGGAGCGGGATCGCCACGCCGCCGAACTGCGCGCTGCGCTGGGCGGGCTGAAAGGGCCGCTGATGAAGGTGGCGCAACTGCTGTCCACCATCCCCGACGCCCTGCCCCGCGAGTATGTGCAGGAGCTGTCCCAACTCCAGGCCGACGCGCCGTCGATGGGCTGGCCCTTCGTCAAGCGCCGCATGGCGAGCGAGCTGGGTCCCGCCTGGCACAAGCGCTTCCGGCACTTCGAACAGACCGCCGCCGCCGCCGCCTCGCTGGGGCAGGTGCACCGGGCCGTCGGGCTGGACGGGCAGAATCTCGCCTGCAAGCTCCAGTACCCGGACATGGCCTCCGCGGTGGAGGCGGACCTGCGCCAGCTCGGCCTGATCTTCGCCATCTTCGAGCGCACCGACAGCGCCATCTCCACTAAGCAGATCCAGGCGGAGATCGGCGCACGGCTGCGCGAGGAGCTGGATTACGAGCGCGAGGCCAAGCACGCCCGCCTCTACCGCGCCATGCTGGCCGACACCTCCGGCGTCCATGTGCCGGCGGTGGTGCCGGACCTGTCCACCCGCCGCCTGCTGACGCTGGAATGGGTGGAGGGGCGCAAGATCCTGGACTTCGTCAAGGACCATCCGGACGCCCGCGACGCGCTGGCGATGAACATGTTCCGCGCTTGGTACATACCCTTCTACGGCTACGGGATCATCCACGGCGACCCGCATCTGGGGAACTACACGGTGCGGCCCGACCGCGGGATCAACCTGCTGGATTTCGGCTGCGTCCGCGTCTTCCCGGCGCGCTTCGTGAAAGGGGTGATCGACCTTTACGACGCGCTGCAGACCGGCAACCAGGACAAGGCGGTGGAGGCCTACCGCACCTGGGGCTTCGCCAACCCGACCAAGGAGCTGGTGGACGTTCTGAACATCTGGGCGCGCTTCGTCTACGCCCCGATCATGGACGACCGCAGCCGCCGCATCGAGGAGACCAACTCCGGCCATTACGGCCGCGAGACCGCCGCCAAGGTCCATGCCGAGCTGCGCCGCGTCGGCGGTGTGGAGGTGCCGCGGGAGTTCGTCTTCATGGACCGCGCGGCCATCGGTCTGGGCTCCGTCTTCCTGCATCTCCAGGCCGAGGTGAACTGGTACCGCCTGTTCCAGGAGATGATCCAGGGCTTCGACGTGGACGTCCTGCACGCCCGCCAGACCGCCGCCCTGACCGCCCAGGCCCTCCCTTTGCCCGAATAGCCGCCGACTCGTAATGCTTCCCCCGTCCCACCGCTTTGGTCTATACGAGCGGCTCCCATGAAGACCGCCGATTTCGACTTCGACCTTCCGCCGGACCGCATCGCCGAGCATCCGGCCAAGCCGCGTGACGCCGCCCGTCTGCTCGACGTGGCGGAGCGTCTGCACGACCGCACCGTGCGCGACCTGCCCGCCCTGCTGGAGCCGGGCGACCTGATGGTCGTCAACGACACCCGCGTCATCCCCGCCCGGCTGGACGGCCGGCGCGGCGAAGTGCGGGTGGAGATCACGCTCCACAAGCGCGAGGGCGAGCGGGAGTGGGCGACCTTCGCCCGCCCCGGCAAGCGGCTGAAGCCCGGCGACGTGATCGCCATCGCCGAGGACTTCGCGGCGGAGGTCGTCGCCAAGGACGGGATGGAGGTGCGCCTGCGCTTCTCCAAGGCCGGGCCGGAACTGATGGAGGCGCTGCACCGCCACGGCCGGATGCCCCTGCCCCCCTACATCCGGCGCGAGGCGGACGAGCAGGACGCGGCCGACTACCAGACCGTCTTCGCCGCCCGCGAGGGCGCCGTCGCCGCTCCCACCGCCGGGCTGCATTTCACGCCGGAGCTTCTGGCGGCGCTCGACGCGCGCGGCATCCGCCGCGTGCCGGTGACGCTGCATGTCGGGGCCGGCACCTTCCTGCCGGTGAAGGTGGACGACATCGCCGAGCACCGCATGCACAGCGAGTGGGGCGAGATTTCCACGGAGACCGCCGAGGCCATCAACGCCACCCGCGCCGCCGGCGGGCGGATCGTCTCGGTCGGCACCACGGCGCTGCGCATCCTGGAGACGGCGGGGCTGGACGACCGCAGCATCCGGGCCTTCAGCGGCGACACCGACATCTTCATCACCCCCGGCTACCGCTTCAAGATCGTGGATCTGCTGTTGACCAACTTCCACCTGCCCCGCTCCACCCTGTTCATGCTGGTCTGCGCCTTCGCGGGCATGGACAGGATGAAGGCGGCCTACGCGCACGCCATCGGCCAGAACTATCGTTTCTTCAGCTACGGCGACGCGTCGCTGCTCCGGAGGGTGTGATGACCGGGATCGGGTTCGAGCTTCTGAAGACCGACAGGCGCGCCCGGCGCGGACGGGTCTCCACCGCGCACGGCGTCATCAACACGCCGGCCTTCATGCCCGTGGGCACCGCCGCCACCGTCAAGGCGATGACCAGCGATGCGGTCAAGTCCACCGGTGCGGAAATCCTGTTGGGCAACACCTACCACCTGATGCTGCGCCCCACGGCGGAGCGCGTCGGGCAGTTGGGCGGCCTGCACCGCTTCATGAACTGGGACAAGCCGATCCTGACGGACAGCGGCGGTTTCCAGGTCATGTCCCTGTCGGACCTGCGCACCATGACCGAGGAGGGGGTGACCTTCAAATCCCACCTCGACGGCAGCAAGCATCATCTGACGCCGGAACGCTCGATCCAGATCCAGCACCTGCTGGACAGCAACATCACCATGTGCCTGGACGAGTGCACGCCCTTTCCGGCGACGGAGGCGCAGGCGGCTTCGTCCATGCGCCTGTCGATGCGCTGGGCCAGGCGCAGCAAGGACGCCTTCGTCGAGCGGCCCGGCTACGGCCTGTTCGGCATCGTCCAGGGCGGCGTCTACGCCGACCTGCGCGCCGAGAGCGTGGCGGCCCTGAGCGAGATCGGCTTCGACGGCTACGCCATCGGCGGGCTGGCCGTGGGCGAGGGCCAGGAGACGATGTTCACCGTGCTCGACTTCACCGAGCCGCTGATGGTCAAGGAGCGCCCGCGCTACCTGATGGGCGTCGGCCGTCCCAGCGACCTGATCGGAGCGGTGCGGCGCGGCGTCGACATGTTCGACTGCGTGATGCCCACCCGCTCGGGCCGCACCGGCCAGGCCTTCGTGCGGCGCGGCACCATCAACATCCGCAACGCCCGCCACGCCCACGACGAGCGACCGCTCGACGAGGAGTGCGGTTGCCCGGCGTGCCGCAACCACAGCCGCGCCTATCTGCACCACCTGTTCAAGGCGGGCGAGATGCTGGGGCCGATGCTGCTGACCTGGCACAACCTGCATTACTACCAGGACCTGATGGCCGAGCTTCGGCAGGCCATCGAGGACGGCCGCTTCGAGGAGGTCGCGAGCGCGCTGGAGGCCCGCCTGAACGAGGGCGACATCCCGGCCACCGAAGACCCGCTGGCCCACCTGAAAGCCAAGCCGGCGAAACCCGCGAAGAAGGAATCCGCCGATGTCTGAGACCATCTATTCCGGCCTGACCCAGCTCGGCGGCGCCACCGTCCAGCCGAAGACGCCGGAGGAGGCGGTGCTGGAGCGCGTGCCGAATCCGAACCCCGGCGAGACCTACGTCGTGCGCTTCACGGCGCCGGAGTTCACCTCGCTCTGCCCGATCACCGGCCAGCCCGACTTCGCCCATCTGGTCATCGACTACGTGCCGGGCGAGTGGCTGGTGGAGTCGAAGTCGCTGAAGCTGTTCCTGACCAGCTTCCGCAACCACGGCGCCTTCCACGAGGCCTGCACGGTCGGCATCGGCAAGCGTCTGGTGGACGAGCTGAAGCCGGTGTGGCTGCGCATCGGCGGCTACTGGTACCCGCGCGGCGGCATCCCCATCGACGTGTTCTACGCCACCGGCGAGCCGCCGAAGGGCGTGTGGATTCCGTCGCAGGACGTCCAGACCTACCGTGGCCGCGGCTGATCCGGGAGTGTAACCCTCCTAAATCCCCTCTCCCCTCTGGGGAGAGGGTCAGGGTGAGGGGGGTGCGCTTCTGCCGAACCTCACGCCATGGGCATCCCCCTCACCGGCCCTCCGGGCCACCCTCTCCCCAGAGGGGAGAGGGCTAAGCCGTTCAAAACCACCATGACCGACCCAGCCACCTCCACCCGCGAAGCGATCCGCGACCGCGCCTTGTCGCTGGGCTTCGACGCGGTCGGCTTCGCGCGGGCGGAGTTGGGGGAAGAGGCCAAGGCGCGGCTGGCCGAGTTCCTCCGCCAGGGCCGGCACGGCGACATGGGTTGGATGGACGACCGGGCCAACCAGCGCGCCCACCCCCAGTCCCTTTGGCCGGAGGCGCGCACCGTCATCGCGCTCGGCACCAGCTACGCCCCGGCGGAGGACCCGCGTACCCTGCTGGCGCATCCCGACCGCGGCGTCATCTCTGTCTATGCGAAGAATCGCGACTACCACGACCTGATCAAGGGCCGGCTGAAGACGCTGGGCCAATGGATCGCCCACCGCTACAAGGCCGAACTGAAGGTCTTCGTCGACACCGCCCCGGTGATGGAGAAGCCTTTGGCCGAGAAGGCCGGGCTGGGCTGGCAGGGCAAGCACACCAACCTTGTCTCGCGCACCCACGGCTCCTGGCTGTTCCTCGGCGAAGTCTACACGACGCTGGAACTGCCGCCCGACCCGCCGGGGGTGGACCGCTGCGGCCAGTGCCGGCGCTGCCTGGACGCCTGCCCCACCGCCGCCTTCCCCGCTCCCAACCAGCTGGACGCGCGGCGCTGCATCTCCTACCTCACCATCGAGCACAAGGGACCGATCCCCGAGGAGCTGCGCCCGCTGATGGGCAACCGCATCTACGGCTGCGACGATTGTCTGGCCGCCTGCCCGTGGAACAAGTTCGCCAAACGCTCGCGCGAGGCCGCCTTTCTGCCGCGGGCCGAGCTGACGGCGCCGCGGCTGGCCGATCTGGCGCAGTTGGACGACGCGGGATTCCGGCAGGTCTTCAGCGGTTCGCCGATCAAGCGGATCGGCCGCGACCGCTTCGTGCGCAACGTGCTGGTTGCCTTGGGCAACAGCGGTGACTCCCGCCACGCAACAGCAGCCGAACGCCTACTGGACGACCCGAGCGAGGTGGTGCGCGACGCCGCAGGCTGGGCGCTGGCCCGCCTCAGGACCGCGCAGAGCCCTTCAGGCTGAGCCAGAGCAGGCCGCCCGGCAGCGACGACAGGGTGACCGACAGCCCGATCATCAGCGACAGGGCCAGCGCGTCGGTGGCGCCCAGGCCGTAGAGCGCGAAACCGGCCACGAAGGCCCCTTCCCGCACGCCCCAGCCGTTCAGCGAAATGGGCAGCGCCGCCGCGAAGATGGTCATCGGCACGACGGCCAGCGCGTCCAGGACCCGCACGGGAATGCCCAGCGCCTGGGCGTAGGCGATCACCGCGAAGACGGTGCACAGATGCACCGCCGCGCTGTGCAGCAGCCCCGCCAGCGCCGCCCGACTGAGCAGCGCCGCGCGCAATCGCGCGACCTGCGCCTGGAGCGCCCGGACCGGCGGACGCAGCAGGAGGTTCGGCAGCGGGAGGCGGTCCGCCTGGAGCCCAACGACCATGGCAACCGCGAGCAACAGGACCGCCGCCGGCCCGGCCCAGGCAACCGCAGGCGGCGCGGTGGCGACGAGATGCGGCAGGCCGAGGAACAGGAGGAGGACGCAGCCGACCAGCGCCAGCAGCCGGTCCAGAACCAGCGCCAGCACCACGGCGGCGGAGGACGCCCCGCCCCGGTAGGTCAGCCAGCCGCGCACCACGTCGCCGCCCAGCGCCCCCGGCAACACCTGACCGAAGAACAGGCCGGTGAACATCAGCCGCATCGCCAAGCCATGCGACACCCGTTCGCCCGCGGCCCACAGGGCATCGCGCCACCGCTCCCCCGCGCAGACCACGGCCAGCAGCTTTGCCGTGAAGCCGGCCGCCAGCCAGACGGGGTCCGCTCCGGCGACCCGCGCCAGCAGCGCCGGCCAGTCGGCGTTGGCGCCCAGCACGCCGAGAACCGCCAGGGTCACCGCCAGCTTGGCGAACAGCATCAGGCGTCCGCCCGGCTTGCCCTCGGGCAGGGAGACCGGTTCGGCGGGCATCGCGCTGGCGTCCTGGCTGCTCAAATCCTTCATGACCCCTGGAGAAAAGCCGGCCGGCACTCTACCGGTTCGGTGGAAGAGCGTCCATCGCCGCCAGCACACCCGCCGCGTCCATGTCGGCGAAGGATGGCCGGTGGTGAATGACCATCCGTGGCCCGTTGGCGTGGATGGGGATGGAGGCGTCGCAAAAAAGTCCCAGGGTGGGACAGCCGACGGATGCCACCAGATGGGTGGGACCGGTGTCGTTGCCCACCGTCGCCCAGGCCCGGCGGGCCAGCCCGGCGATTTCCGGCACGCTGGTGCGGTTGGTCAGGTCGATCGTTTCCGGACAGGTGTCGGCAATCGCCCGCGCAAGGTCCGCCTCGATGGCCGTACCCAGCACGACCGGCGTGATCCCGCGCGCCGCCAGCGCGCCCGCCAGTTCGCCATAGCGCTCCACCGGCCAGCGCTTGTCGGGCCGCCCGGGGGAGGAGCCGGGGATCAGCAGGGCGTATGGCGCGGCGATGCCGAAACCGCCGGTGTCGGCGTCGAGCCAGGACAGGTCCGGGACCGCGTCCGGCACGATGCCGAAGGGAGCCAACTGCCGGGTGTAGCGCTCGATCACCGGCACCTTGCGGCGGCCCGGATAGTGATCGCGGTGCGAGGCGCCCCAGGCGGTGCCCGACCATTCCGGCCAGGGACCCGGGGCGAGCAGCCAGAAATAGCGGTCGGTGCGCGACTGCGCCTGAAGATCGTAGACCCGGTCGAAGCGCCCGGCGCGCAGCATCCGGCGGACGCGCCAATAGGCCCCGAAGGAGCGCCCGCGCGGGTCCTCCAGCACCTCGTCGAACAGGCCGCTGAGGCGGGCGAGCGGGGCCAGGGACGGCAGGGTCAGCAGCGTCAGGCGGTCGCCGCGATGATGCCGGCGAATGGCCGAAAACGCGGTCTGGGCGAGAAAGAAGTCGCCGAAGGCCCCCAGCTTGATGACCAGGACACGGCGGGGTCCGGTGCCGCTCTGCGCCGTCATCCGCCCGCCGCCGGGGTGCGCGCGGCCAGCCGGAGCATCAGGCCGGCGGCCAGAATCCCGCCCATCCACCACGCCTGCCAGATCCCGTAGGCCGTGCTCGCCATGGCGAGGCCGGACGCGAACAAGGCCAGAGCGAAGGGTTGCAGGCGCCGCTCCATCCGCCCCGTGCCGAACAGCAGAAGCAGCGTCGCCGCCAGGGCCAGCGCGGCGCCGACGCCGCCAAGCTCCAGCCAGACCTGCAGAAAGGCGTTGTGGGGGTGCAGCGGCAGCAGGCTGTCGGTCAGCGTGCCGAAGCGCGACACCGCGCCCTCCGGGTCAAGCGCGCGGGAGGCGTCGATGCCTTGCCCGAAGACGGGCGTCTCCAGAGCCCGGCTGGCCGCCATGCCCCAGATCTCCACCCGATGCCGGGCGGAATGGAACAGCCAGTCGGCGCCATCCAGGTTCAGCACGCGGTCGAGAAACAGCGCCAGCGGCAGCACGAAGGTGAAGGCCACCGCGAGGACCGCCGCCAGCACCCCGCGCACCAGCCGCGGCGACCACACCGCCAACGCGAAGGCCGCACCGCCCACGACGATGCCCAGCATGGCCGACCGGCTGGTCAGCAACAGGCAGGCGCCGGCGAAGACCGCCGGCAGAGCGACCGCCGCCCCGCCCCGCCCCGCCCGGTCGAGCGCCATCGCCGCCGGCCACACCAGCAGGCAGAGCAGCGCCGCGGTGCGCTTGGGCACGTTGGTTTCCGCGATCTCGGCCCCCGCCGGCACATGGTTCCACCAGCGGTGCAGCGGGAAATCCAGCGCGGCCTCGATCGCGAACAGCAGAACCCCGGCGAACACGCCGATCAGGAACAGGCCGATCAGCCGCCGCGCCTCCACCCCGGGCAACGACGACAGCCATGCCCCGCCGGCCAGGGCGCCGAGGCCGATGTAGCCGATCTCCACCACCGTCAGGCCGGCGCGCGGCGACGGGCTCCACAGGATGGACAGCGAGGCCAGGGCCAGGAAGGCCAGAACCACCATGGTGCCGGGCATCGCTCGCCGCAGACGCCCCAGGGCACCGCGGCGGGCCAGACCGGCCAACCCGATCAGGGCGATCAGGATGGCCCACACCGGCAGCCCGCGCGGCACCATCGAGGCCAGCGGGCCGAGCGCCACCGCCGCGACGCCCGCCAGACCAGCCAGCGCCGCGTCGGGAATCCCCCGTGTGGAATCGCGCTGTGACAAGGGGAAGTCCATGGGATCTCGCGTCCGTGAGGCTCGGCGCGGCTTAACAGATGCCCCGTGCGAAAGCAACGGGGACGGGCCGGAGGATGTGTCGGTTCCCGGCCCCTCCGTTGGACCGCAGTCAGGCGGTCAGGCGGTCCGGACCTTGTTGAGGAAGCCCTGCACCTCGGACCGCAGATGCTCGGCCTGCCGGGTCAAGGTGCGGCTGGCGTCCAGAACCGCGTCGGCGGCGCCGCCGGTCTTGGTGGCGGCGTTGGTCACCTCGGCGATGTGGTGCATCACCTCCTGCGTGCCCTCGGCGGCCTGATTGACGTTCTGGGCGATCTCACGGGTGGCGAGACCCTGCTGCTCCATGGCGCGGGCGATCTCGGTGACCGTGCTGCTGATGGTGCCGACGGCGTCGGAGATGGTGCGGATGGCGCCCACCGCCCCACCCGTCGCCGCCTGCATCTGCGCCACCTGGCTGGAGATTTCCTCGGTCGCCTTGGCGGTCTGCCCGGCGAGGTTCTTCACCTCCGTCGCCACGACAGCGAAGCCCTTCCCAGCCTCCCCGGCGCGGGCCGCCTCGATGGTCGCGTTCAGGGCCAGCAGGTTGGTCTGCTCGGCGATTTCGCCGATCAGATCCACCACCTGCCCGATGCGCTGCGCCGCCTCGGCCAGGCCTTCGACGATCCCGTTGGTCTCGGTCGCCTTGGCCGCCGCACCAACCGCCACCTGCGAGCTGCTGTTGAGCTGGCGCGAAATCTCGGCGATGGAGGAGGACAGTTCCTCCGCCGCCGCGGCGACGGTCTGCACGTTGCTCGACGCCTGCTCCGACGCGGCGGCGACGGCGCTCGACTTGGCGGTGGTCAGGGCGGCGTCCGACGACATCTCCTGCGCGTCGCGGCCCAGGTTGCCGGCGGACTCGGTCAGCGACTGGACGACGCCCGACACCGCCTGTTCGAAGCCGTTGGCGAACTCGTTCATGGTGCGGCGGCGGTCGGCGTCGATCTGCCGGCGCATCTCCTCCCGCTCGCCCTCCATGCGCTGCATCTCCAGGGCGTTCTCCTTGAAGACGCTGAGCGCCTCGGCCATGGCGCGCAGCTCGTCCTTGCGGTCGCCGGCGGGGATATCCACCGTCAGGTCGCCTTCGGCCAGCCGGCCCATCGCCTTGGTCATGGCGTGCATCGGGTGGGTGATGGCGCGGTCGATGATCCAGGCCATGAGCATGCCGAGCGCCAGCGCCACGGCGGCGCCGACGATGATGATCAGCTCCGCCCCGCTGCGCCCGTTCTCGCGGTCGTCGCGCTGGATGGAGACGAGACGGGCCACCTGCTCGCTGACGTCGCCCGCGGCCTTGGCCATGGTCGTGGAGGCGGTGCGCTGATTCTCGCTGGTGCTGACCAGGGCGGCGAACTCCCGGTCGAAGGCCTGGGCGGCCTCGGTGATGGCGGCGATCAGCCCGCGCCCCTCCGAATCGACCAGCACGGCCCCGGCCTGGGTGGCCAGCGCCAGAGTCTCCTTCACCGCGCCATGCACGCGCGCGCGGGCCTCCTCGCCGTTCATCAGGATGAAGTCGCGCTGACCCAGCATCGCGGACTGCGCGCCCTGGATCAGCCGCATGGCGATGCCGCGCAACTGGACGGCCTCGTTCACCTCGCTCTGGGCGAAGTTCGCGGCCTCCTGAAGCGCGCTGGAGACCATCGCCTGGTTCTCCTGCATCTCATGGGCGAGATTCTGGATTTCCTGGGCGTGGCGGTCCAGCGCCTGGATGCGGCCGCTGGCCGGCTCTCCGGCGCTCTCGGCGCGGGTCTGGTCGAACACCATGCGGTAGGCGCCGGCGATGGTGACGATCCGCTGGGCCAGCTCCTCGTCGTTGGTGCCGACGAGATCCTTCTCGATGGCCTCGGCGTTGGCCAGCAGCGCCGCGATGGCTTCCCCGGCGGCGGTCATCGTGGCGGGGTTGCGGGTGTGGGCGAAGTCGGACTGCAGGCGCCGCGCCTCCAGCACCATCTCGATCAGCCGGTCGGCGCGGTCGGAGGTGTCGCGGCTCTGCCGCACGGCGTGCTCCGCGTCCTTCAGGCTGATCATGTTCTGGTCGTAGCGGTCGGACTGCTGCGTGCCGATCTTCTCCGCGATCTCCCGCAGGGCCTGGGCGCGCGTCTCCATGCTCTGGGTGCGGGCGCGGGCCTCCTTGTCCTGGGCGACGAAGTTGGCGAAGGCGCTGCGGTAGCCGGCGATGCCCGCCAGGATCTCGTCCACCAGCCGGACGCTGCCGGCGTCCTCCAGCGCGGACCGCGTCCCCTGGGCCTCGTCGCGCAGCCGGTCCAGCATGCCGGGCACGTTGTCGGCGGCCTTGGAGTCACGCTCGGTGACGAAGCGGGCTTCCTCGATCCGCACGGTTTTCAACCGGGCGTCCAGTTCGGCGGTGTGGGCTGCCAGATCGACACGTCCGGCGTAGGTGCGCAGGCTGTTCCAACCAACGAACGCCACGGCAACCGTCATCAGTAGGACCGCCGCAAAACCGAGCGCAATCCGCGTTCCAATCGTCATGAAATCGGGCTCCCCCGGATCGTACGGCCTTGTGCGACGGCCGTCGTCATGCCTTTGTCGCTAAGGGATACAGCAGAAAGGGTTAATTTCTGGTTTGATAAACGCGACTGGTAACACCGCTTTAGAACCGGTCCGGCATCCACGGCGCCGGACCCGAGAAAAACAGCGCCGCCAGAGCCAACGCCTCATCCCCTCCGCGCAGAAGACCAGCCTGACGGAGAATGCGAGGATCTTTGTGCCCGCTGTAGAGGCAGGCGAGCGCGGCGACGGACAGCGACAGCACCGCTCCATCCGTTCCTCCACCCGCCTTTTCAGCGCCGTTCCGCGCCTTCGGCAACCGGTGCACGGCCGCTCTCCCATCGGACAGGCGCAACCGGAAGCCGCCGGAATTCTCCGGAATCAGCGCGTCCGACACGTCGAGAACCAACTCTCCCGCAATCCCCGGTGGAAATCCGCGGCTTTCCAGGGCGCGCGGCACGTCGAGGATGCGCAACAACCATTCATCGTACGCCTCCGCACGCACCCCGCGCTCCGGTGCCAGCAGAACCAGCGGATCGTCCGGTCCGCCGCGCCACGTCACCCGGTCGATCTGCGCCCGGTAGCCGGCCAGGAAACCCTGCGCCAACCGCACCGCACGCGGGCTGGGAAGGCAGAGATCCGCAACATTGAGTTTTCGGTCGGCCGGCGGCGCCACCGCGACATACCCCTCGGGGCCGCCAGAACCACCGAAAGTGTAAACATCGGACGGAACCCCGTCCGGGCAGAGGGCGAAGCTCCACAGCCCCTCATTGCGCTCCACCAGACCGTTGGCGGTGGTGAGCAGGCTGCGGCGTAGCGCCGCAAGCTGGCTGGCGTCGCTGGCGTCGGTCCGGCGGATCCAGCCGTCCCCCGACGGCGGCCCGACGGACAGGGCGGCCGGCGGAGCGCTCCAGTCGAAGGACACCCCGCCCCGCCCGAAGCCGAGGCGGGTGTAGACCGGAAGGGTTGCCGGGTAGAGCACCGACAGCGCCGCCCCCCCGGCCCGCGCCTCCTCCAGCAGGCCGCGCATCAGCGCGGTGCCATAGCCGCGCCCGCGCTCCGCCGGATCGACGGCGACCGCCGCAACGCCGCAGGACGGCACCGGGCGACCGCCGAACCATTGGTCCATCGGCCAGACGGCGGCGCAGGCGACGAGCCGGCCGGCACGGCCCGCCTCCGCCCCGGCGCGCAGGCCGCGCATCACGTCCGGCCCGAACAGCTCCACGGAACGGTCGAAATACTCGCGGGGAATGCCGAATCCCTGGCGGACCAGGGTCGCGGCGTCCGCCCGCTCCTCGGGCGGAAGGGGGCCGAAGCCCCCGGTCACAGCGGTCACGCCTTCTCCTCGTTGAGCGCACGGGCCTGATCGCGCAGCACGTACTTCTGGATCTTGCCGGTCGAGGTCTTCGGCAGGGCGGTGAAGACGACGGTGCGCGGGCACTTGAAATGGGCCAGATGCTGACGGCAATAGGCGATCACCTCGGCTTCGGTGAGCTGCTTGCCCTCCTTCACGGTGACGAAGGCGCAGGGCGTCTCGCCCCACTTCTCGTCCGGGCGGGCGACCACGGCGGCCTCGACGATGTCCGGATGCTTGTAGAGGACCGATTCGACCTCAATGGTCGAGATGTTCTCGCCGCCGGAGATGATGATGTCCTTCGAGCGGTCCTTCAGCTCGATGTAGCCGTCCGGATGCCAGACGCCGAGGTCGCCGGTGTGGAACCAGCCGCCGGAGAAGGCCTCCTGCGTGGCCCGCGGGTTCTTCAGATAGCCTTTCATGACGGTGTTGCCGCGCATGAAGATCTCGCCCATCGTCACGCCGTCCTTGCGGGTCGGCTGGAGCGTGTTGGGGTCGGCGACCATCAGCCCTTCCAGCGTGGCGTAGTTCACGCCCTGGCGCGCCTTCAGCGCCGCGCGCTCCTCCAGCGGCAGGTCGTTCCAGTGCTCGTGCCAGGCGCAGATGGTGACCGGGCCGTAGACCTCGGTCAGGCCGTAGACGTGGGTGACGTCGAAGCCCATCCGCTCGATCTTCTCGATCACCGCAGCGGGCGGGGCGGCGCCCGCGGTCATCATCTTCACGCCGCGCGGGACCTCGCGCTTCTGGTCCTCCGGCGCGTTGACGATCAGGCCCATGATGATGGGAGCGCCGCACATGTGGGTGACGCCGAGGTCGGCCAGAGCGTCGTAGATGCCCTTGGCGGTGATGGTGCGCACGCAGACGTTGGTGCCGGCCATGGCGGTGACCGTCCAGGGGAAGCACCAGCCGTTGCAGTGGAACATCGGCAGGGTCCACAGATACACCGGATGGTGCGGCATCGCCCATGTCAGCACGTTGCCCATGGCGTTCAGGTAGGCGCCGCGGTGATGGTAGACGACGCCCTTGGGGTTGCCGGTGGTGCCGCTGGTGTAGTTCAGCGCGATGGCCTGCCACTCGTCGGCCGGCATCGGCCACTCATAGGCCGGGTCGCCGGTCTCCAGGAACTGCTCGTAGGTCTGCTCGCCGATCAGTTCGCCGCCCTTGGCCTGCGGATCGTCGATGTCGATGACGATGGGGCGGCGCTTCGGCTCCAGCATGTGGACGGCCTTGGCGATGACGCTAGAGAATTCCCGGTCGGTCAGCAGGACCTTCGCCTCGCCATGCTCCAGGATGAAGGACAGCGCCTCGGCGTCCAGGCGGATGTTCAGGGCGTTGAGGACCGCGCCGGTCATCGGCACGCCGAAATGCGCCTCGAAGGATTCCGGGGTGTTGGGGGCCATCACCGCGACCGTGTCGCCCAGCCCGATGCCGCGCTTGGCCAGGGCCGAGGCGAGGCGCACGCAGCGCTCGTAGGTTTCCGCCCAGGTGCGGCGGACCGGGCCGTGGATCACCGCGAGGCGCTGCGGATAGACCGCGGCGGTGCGGCGCAGGAACGAGAGCGGCGACAGCGGCACCGTGTTGGCGGCGTTCTGGTCGAGGTCGGTCTCGTACGGGTTGTGCCGGGCGTCGGTCACGGGTGCCTCCCTGATGCGTCTCTGTTCAAGAACTCGTTGGGAAGAGTCTTGCCAGAGAATCCAGAGGCTTGGAAGAGGGGTGGGCGGGCGATGCGCGCTCATGCCGCGCTGCGGCATCCTGACCGCTTGACCGGTTCTTGCGGGGTGCGCTCAGCCCTTGCGCACGGTTTCGACCCGCCCGCCGGTCATGGCGACAAGCTGCGCCGGGGTCAGGCGGAACACCGCGTTGGGGGTGCCGGCGGCGGCCCAGATGGTGTCCAGCGCCATCAGGTCGGCGTCGATGAGGACCAGCGGCGGCACGGCGTGGCCGATGGGCGGAACCCCGCCGATGGCGAAGCCGGTGGCCTCGCGGACGAAGTCCGGATCGGCCCGCTCGATCTTCTCGCCGATCAGCCGGCCGACCGCCTTCTCATCCACCCGGTTGGCCCCGCTGGCCACCACCAGCACCGGGCGGCCGCTGTCTTTCGCACGGAAGATCAGGGACTTGGCGATCTGCGCCACGGCGCAGCCGACGGCGTTGGCCGCGTCTTCCGAGGTGCGGGTGCTGCCCTCATGCTCGACCACGCTGTGGCCGTGGCCGAAGCCGTCCAGCAAGACCTGGACCCGTTGGGCGGAGGGGCTGAGGAACGCCATGGCGCCTTACTTCGCCAGTTCGCGGGAACGGTTCGCGGCGGCGGCGATGGCGCGGTCGAACAGCGGCTGCAGGCCGTCCCCGGCCATCAGCACGTCGAGCGCCGCCTGGGTGGTGCCGTTGGGGCTGGTCACCGCCTTGCGCAGGTCGGCGGCGGCGGTCGGGGACTGGTGGAGCAACTCGCCCGCCCCCGCAACGGTGGCCCGCGCCAGACGCATGGCAAGTTCGGCGGGCAGCCCGGCGGCCTCGCCGGCCTTCGCCATCGCCTCGACCATCAGGAAGACGTAGGCGGGGCCGCTGCCCGAGACGGCGGTCACCGCATCGAGAAGCGACTCGTCCTCCACCCAGGCGACGTCGCCGACCGCGCGCAGCAGCGAATCGCACAGCGTTTTCTGCGCCTCGGTCACCACCGGGTTGCCGACGGCGACGGTCATGCCGCGGCCGATGGCGGCGGGCGTGTTGGGCATGGAGCGGACGATGGCCGCCCCCTCCCCAAGCGCCGATTCGAAAGAGGCGATGGTCTTGCCGGCGGCGACGGAGAGGAACACCGTGCCGGGGCGGACCAGCGCCCGGTAGGCCGGAAGGACCGAGTCCATCACCTGCGGCTTGACGGCCAGAACGACGACATCGGGCGCGAAGCCGGCGGGAACCGCATCCGGGCCGCTCGCCAGAACCACGGCGGGGTTGCCGCGCAGGGACTCCGGCAGGCCGGACGGCTCGACCACGGCGACGCTGGACGCGATGCCGGCCTTCAGCCAGCCGTCGAGCATCGCGCCGCCCATCTTGCCGCAGCCGGCCAGCAGCAGCGTGCAGCCCTGCGTCCCAGCTTGCGCCCCACCGTTCGCCATGGCGGTCACGCCTCCCCGGCGGTGTCGAGGATGGCGGCGGACACCGCCTCCGACGCGGACTTGCCGCCCCAGATCACGAACTGGAAGGCGGGGTAGAAGCGCTCGCACTCCGACAAGGCGATCTCGACGAGGTCCTCAAGCTGCTCCACCGTGGCGCCGCGCGATCCACGCAGCAGCATGGTCTGGCGGAACATCGGCGTGTGCTCCTCGGAGCAGACATCGAAATGGCCGAGCCACATGCGCGCGTTCACCTCCGCCAGCAGGTCGTTGACGGAGGACCGGCGCGCCGCCGGGACCTTCATGTCGAACTGGCAGGAGAACTGCATCGCGCTGACGTCGGACTGCCAGACGAAGTAGAGACGGTAATCGCACCAGCGCCCGCCGATCTCGACGATCAGCTCGTCCTCGCCGGCCCGCTCGAAGGGCCATTCGTTGGCGGTGACGATCTCCTCGACGATGTCCAGGGGATTGTGCGCGGATGAGGGGGTGTCGACGGCAACAGCCGACATGTCGGCGTCCTCCTGTAAAGGCGCGGTGGACGGAACCGCCCCGGGGCCGGCCCGCCTTCGCGCGAGAAGGGGAAGCCCCGAGATGTTGTGGCTGGCAGACGGATGAATACCACCCAATGCACCGTGCCAAAAGGGTCTGGCCGGCGCAACTGGTTTTCGGCAGGGCATCCGTGAAGGATTGGTGTCGTGATAGGGCCGGATCAGACCGGCCCGCCGCCCCCTCCGGCGATGGGACCGGCCGGGGGAACGGTGACGCCCGAATCCGGCTTCGAGTCGCCGCCGGCCTGGAGGGCCGCGACCGTGGCCTCCAACGCGGAAAGCCGCTCGGCCATGGCCTCCTGCTCCTCGCGGGCCTTGGCGGCCATGGCGCGCACGGCCTCGTGCTCCTCGCGGCTCACCACATCCATCCGCGACAAAACGCGCTCGAACTGCTGGCGCATCTGCGCCTCAGCTTCCTCGCGCAGGGACGACAGCGCGCCGAGCGCGCCACCCGCGACACGGGCCAGATCGTCCAGAATCTTATTGTCCACCTGCATCGACTCAAAATCCGCTTCTTGTCTGCCGCATTATGGGACCCGCCCCACGGAACTTCAACGGGCTTGGACGCAATGCGTCACGGGGCTTGGACGCCATGCGTCACGGGGCTTGGACGCAACGCGTCACGGGGCTTGGACGCCATGCGTCACGCGCTCCCCCTTCACCCTCACCGCCTCAGCCCGTCGATCAGCCCCTTCAGCAGCGCGTCGGGTTTCGGGGCGTTGCCGCCGCCGGGAAGCGGCAGATCCTTCGGCACCACCTTGTTCAGCAGCCCCTCGGCGGCGCGCCGGGCGAAATACTCCTGCACCTCCTGCATCTCGAAGGAGCGGGTGGGCTTGTCGAGCGCGCCGGTCATGCGGACGGTCAACGGCGGCAGCGACTGGTCGGACTGCACGGTCAGGCGGACGCGCATGTCGATGGTCTGGGCCGGCAGGTTGACCTGCCCCGCCGCCACCGCCTCGCCCAGGTCGGAGGTCAGCCGCGTGTCCTCGGTGCGGGCCACGCCCTTGTCGATGGCGAAGCTGCCGTCCAGCCGGGCGAAGCGGGTCTCCCCGCCCTGAAGCCCGCCCATCACCGCGCCCAGCAGCTCCTGCGGACGCTCCAACTTGGTCAGCCGGTCGCGCAGGGCGCCGAGGTCGAAGCCGCGCAGCAGCCCGTCGCGGGCGCTGATGCGGCCCTGGCCGGCCAGCGCCTTGAGCATGGCGTCGCCGTTGGCCCCGCTGGTCGTCAGGTTGGCCTCGGCGTCCAGCACGCCGCCGGCGATCTCCAGCGCGCCGCCGCCCAGCCCGCCGCCCACCGCCTCGGCCAGCTTGGCCTTGGACAGGGTGATGGTGGCCTCGGCGGTCGGCGTCTGGCTGCCCGGCGCGGCGAGCCGACCGGTGGCGCCGAGCTGGCCGCCCATCAGGGTGCCGTCGAAGCGCTCGACCGTCAGCACGCCGTTGGTCACGGTGGCGCGCAAGGCCGGATTGTCGATCCGCGTGCCGCCCTTGACGAGAGCGGAGGAGGTCAGCGCGAAGCGCCCGTCGAAGCGGCGCAGCCCGCTGAAATCCCCCGTCGCAGCGGGCGCCCCCGGCGACGCCTCGGCCGCCGGAGAGGAGCCGCCGGAGGGACGGGAGGCCGCGGCGGGAAGCGCCGCCAGCCGGTCCAGCTCGAGATCGCCGGTCTGCAGCTCGGCCTCCACCCGCGGCTTGCTGCCATTCAGATCGGCGCTCGCCTTGCCCTTGACGGTGACGCCGGCCAGCACGCCCTGGATGTTGCCCAGGGTGAAGGCCTTCCGCGTGCCCGCCAGCTCCGTGTAGAGGTCCATGGGGCCGTAGGAGCCCGATACCGCGCCGCCGGCGGGCGGGGTGTCGGCGAACAGGCTGGCCAGCCGGGCCAGCTCCGGATGCTTGACGCGCAGCTTCAGATCGACGGACGGATTCTTCTCGACGTTCAGCACCGTGCCGCCCGCCTCCAGCGAACCGTCGGCCGCCTCGGCTCCCAGCTCGACCGCCAGGCGCTCGGCGTCGCCGGACAGGCGGGCCTGCGCCTTCACCGCGCCCAGCCGTTCCGGCGGGGGGGCGCCCTCCGGCCAGGGAACGGCGCGCGCCACCCCGTCCAGGCTGGCGGCCTCGGCGTTCAGCGTCAGATGGGCGCCGCGCAGCGGCTCCAGCCCGGCGATCTGCCCGTCCAGGCGGAGCTTCACCCCGGCGGCGTCCTGAACCGTCGCCTCCTTGATCGACAGGGTGCCGCCCGCGGCGGTGGCGTCGAGCCGCAGCCCCTGAACCGGCGTGTTGCGCACGGTCAGCTGCCCGACCGACAATTCCAGGTTGGCGTCCACGCCGGCCAGCAGCCGGGCCGGGGTCGCCGATGAATTCGCGGGCGAGGTCCCGTTGCGCGCCGGCGCCGGAGCGGTGGCGGTGGTCTGGGCGGTGGTCTGGGCGTTGTCCGGCGCGGGCAGATAGGCGTCGAGATTCAGCCGGTCGAGGTCGAGCCGCGCCCCAAAGGCGGGCCGCCCGCGGTCCACATAGGCGACGGCTCCGGTCAGCCGGCTGGCGTCCACCCGCAGGTCGAGACCGCTCACGTCCAGCCGCCCCGGCCGCCCTTGCAGCTGCGCGGCGACGGAGGCCCGGCGCAGGCGGTCCGCCGGCACGGCGCGGACGTCCACCCGCAGCCATTCCAGCAGGGCGCGCAGGTTGTCGGCGTTCGCCTCCATCCGCAGGTTCAGGTTCGGCTGACCGTTGGCCGCCGCCAGTTCGCCCGCCGCCACGATGTCGGACCCGCCGGGCAGCAGGGCGCTGACGCGGTCGATGTTCAGCGTGCCGCCGGCCAGGCTGGCCTCCACCCGCCCCTGGCGCATCACCCCGCCGTTGTAGGTGATGCCGTCCACCGCGAGGTCGAGCTTGGCGTCCAGAGCGTCCGGCAGCGCGAACCCGCCGGGCTGGCCCGCTCCAGCCGATGGCGCGCCACCAGACGGAGCGTTCGGTGGCGCCCCCTTGCCTGCGTTTCCATTGCGGGCCGCCGACGGGGTGCCGGTCTCCGAGCCGCCGCTCGACCGGGCGCGCTCCAGCCAGGCGTCGAGGTCGAGACGGTTCAGGGCCAGGGTCAGCTCCGCCCGCGCCGGCGTCCCGCTGCGCAGGGTTGCCGTGCCGGTGGCGCGCGTGTCGCCGAGCTGCGCCTCAAGGTTGGTGAAGGTCGCCGTGGTCGCGGACGCTTCGACCGCCGTGCGGATGCCGAAGGACTGGGCGAGCAGCGCGTTGCCCCCTTTGGCCCCGCCGTCCGCCGAAGCGTTGCCGACCAGGGCCAGGGCGCGCGACAGGTCGCTGCCCTCGGCGCGCAGGTCGCCCTGGGCGCGCGACCCGCCGCTGCCCGGCGGGTTGGTCACGATCCCGGCGAAGCGCAGCGTGGCGTCGGTGTCGGCCATCGACAGCGCCGCCCGAACCTGGACGGCGGCGCCGTCGATCAGGCGGCTGACGAACATCTCCCCGCGCAGCGGCACGCCGCGCGCCCGGAAGCTGCCCTGCCCCTGGAACGGTCCGGTGAAGCTGCCGGCGACGATGCGCGCCTCGATCCGGTCGATCACCTCCGACTGGCCGGTGCGGGCGTCGCGGTACTGGATGGTGCCGTTCTGCACCGTCACCTGATCGAAGCTGACCGCCGAGGCCAGCCCGTCGCCGGACCCGCTCCGCGCACCGCCCTCCGGACGCCCGGCCCCGGACAGGTCCCAGTTGAAGCGCCCGTCGGGCAGCGTTTCGAACAGGAAGGTGGGGTCGATCAGCCGGATGCTCTGCACCTGGATGTGGCCGCTGAGCAGCGGACCGAGCGCCACGCGCACATCCAGCTCCTTCAGGCGGGCCATGTCCTGCTCCGACCCGCCGGGCGCGTTGGCCAGACGGGCGTCGCGCACCGTCAGCGCCGGGGCCGGCAGCAGGGACAGGCCGATGTCGCCCCTCAGCTCCACCTCGCGCCCCGTGGCGGCGGAGACCCGCTCGGCGATCTGGGCCTTGTAGGCGTTCCAATCGACGACGCTGGGCACGATCAGCACCGCGGCCACCAGCAGACCGACGAGTATCAGAGCTGCGATCAGGAATCTCTTCACCGGTTGACGCGCCTTCCCCACCGTTCGGCTGTTGAGTCGCCGTGTTGCCGCCACAAGCCGCGAGAACCGCTGGCGCCCGCTCCGGTCTTCCGGGTGGCACGGGGTTCCGCTAAACTATCGTCCCGAAAGAAAACAAGCAATTTGGGCATTCCAACGGCCATGTTGGCCGGAGGAAGAAATGCCCCGCCCTGCGGAGATGTCCCCCATGGCCGATGTCGTGAACCTGAACCGCTTCCGAAAGATGCGCCAGAAGGAAGAGCGTGAAAAAAGCGCGGAGGCGAACCGCATCCGCTTCGGCCGCACCAAGGCCGAGACGCTGCGCGACCGCCAGGAGGCCGAGCGCCGCGCGGCGGAGCTGGATGGCAAGAAGGTGGAGGGTGAGCGGGACGAGTGACGGCCGAGCCCGTGCTTTGGTATCGCTTTTGTGACAATTTGGTATTCTAACAATTCGTCCATAAGACAATCTGGATCACTGCGGACCGCTTTGCTACAGTTGCGCTCACGAGAGGCGCAATGGGCAAAGGGGAGGACCATCATCATGGTCGACATGTCGTCTCACCGCGGTGCGTCCCAATTCCATCGGCCGGTCCGGCGCAAGGAACCCTCCGAGTTCCACAAGCCGGCACCCTATCTTCCGCGAATCCGCAGCGTCGACGTCGACCGCCCCTGGGTGTGGCTGAGCGCCGGCTGGCGCGACATGTGCGCCAGCCCCACGATCAGCGCCGCCTACGGCCTGCTGGCGGTGCTGTCCAGCCTCGCGCTGGTGGCGGTGCTGTCGATGCAGGACATGCAGTATCTCGTCCTGCCGATGGCGGCGGGCTTCATGCTGCTGGGGCCGGTGTTCGCCGTCGGCCTCTACGAGACCAGCCGCCTGCTGGAGCGGGGGGAGACGCCGACGCTGATGAAGGTCGCCGGCGCCTACCGCCGCAACGGCGTGCAGATCGCCGGGATCGGTCTGGCGCTGATGCTGGCCATGCTGGCGTGGATCCGCATCGCCTTTCTGATCTTCGCGCTGTTCTTCGCGACGGAGCCGCCGGCCTTCGACCAGCTCGTCGACCGTATCTTCTTCTCGGCCCAGACGATCCCGTTCCTGCTGACCGGCACCATCGTCGGCGGAGTCATCGCCACGGCGGTCTTCGCCATCAGCGTCGTGTCGATCCCGATGCTGCTCGACCGCGAGACCGACAGCTTCACCGCCATGGCGACCAGCGTCGCCGTGCTTCGCGAGAATCTGCGGACCATGGCCGGCTGGGCCTTCCTGATCGTGCTGTTCACCGCGGCGGGGATGGTCACCGGCTTCCTGGGATTGGCGCTGGCCCTGCCGCTGATCGGTCACGCCTCCTGGCACTGCTACCGCGATCTGGTCGGCGCGGACTGAGCGTCGTTGCGGCCGGACGCCCCTCTTCCCATCCGGGAGAGGGGCGTTTTGCGTTCTCAGGACGGTTTCCTGAAGAAGGCTTCGGCGGCGTTCTTCTGCGCCTCCTTGCTGGCGATGGCGGCGCGGGCGCGGGCGATTTCCGCCTCCAGCCCGGCGATGTAGTCCTTCAGCTCCGCCACGCCCAGCGCGGTCAGGTCCTTCAGCGCCGGCTTGGCCTTGCGCGGCTCCAGATCGTCGATGTCCATAGGGCTTCTCCTCCCGCTTCCGCGCATCCCTGCCCCGCGCCGTCCGCTTCCCGCCCGTCGGAAAGGCCGGCGGGGCGTGCTTGTCAGCGCCGGTGCGGAATTCTAACTTTGGACGCCTGCGGACACAAACGGCCCGGCCGCCCGCAGCGGCGACGGCCGGATCGGCGGACACCGCGTCAACGAGGAATGGGGGAGACACCATGGGCATCGCCCTGCCGGACAGCATGACCTGCGTCGAGATTTCGCAACCCGGCGGCCCGGAGGTCCTGCGCACCGTGCAGCGCCCCGCCCCGGTGCCCGGCCCCGGCGAGGTGCTGGTGGCGGTGGAGGCGGCGGGCGTCAACCGCCCGGACATGCTGCAGCGCCAGGGCCGCTACGACCCGCCGCCGGGCGCCTCCGACCTGCCCGGCCTGGAGATCGCCGGGCGCGTCGTCGCCATCGGCGAGGGCGTCACGGAGTGGGCCGCCGACGACGCGGTCTGCGCCCTGATCGCCGGCGGCGGCTACGCCCAGTATTGCGTGGTCCCGGCGCCGCAGCTCCTGCCCGTGCCGAAGGGCTACGGCATGGTCGAGGCCGCCGCGGTGCCGGAGACCTTCTTCACCGTCTGGACCAACGTGTTCGAGCGCGGCGCCCTGAAGCCCGGCGAGACGCTGCTGGTCCATGGCGGCTCCAGCGGCATCGGCACCACGGCCATCCAGCTCGCCAAGGCCTTCGGGGCGAAGGTCTTCACCACCGCCGGCAGCGCCGAGAAGTGCCGCGCCTGCGAGGAGCTGGGCGCCGACCGCGCCATCGACTACAAGACCGAGGACTTCGCCGCCGTCATCCAGAAGGAGACCGGCGGGCGCGGCGTCGACGTGGTGCTGGACATGGTCGGCGGCGATTACATCGCCCGCGACATCGGCATCATGGCCCCCGACGGGCGGCACGTCTCCATCGCCTTCCTCCAGGGGCCGAAGGTCTCCATCAACATGTTCCCGGTGATGACCAAGCGCCTGACCCTCACCGGCTCGACCCTGCGCGCCCGCTCGGTCGAGGAGAAGGGCCGCATCGCCGCCGCCCTGCGCGAAAAGGTTTGGCCGCTTCTGGAAGGCGGCTCGGTCAAGCCGGTGATCCACAAGGTCTTCACGCTGGAGCAGGCGGCCGAGGCGCACGCCCTGATGGAATCCAGCGCGCACATCGGCAAGATCGTCATGACGGTCGGCCGCTGATCGTCGCCGCACCCGCGAACCGTTGGATTGCGAAGGGAATTCCCCGGATTCACAGCCGGGAATTCCCTTTCAAGCGATTTTTTCGCTTCATTCTTGTTCCCGGACAGCCGGGTGGGCTTGCTAAAGCGCGCCAAGACGGTTAGCAGAAGGATCGGTGTCCGGGTTTTCCCGGCCGCCTGCCCGAGCACGCTTACATCGACCGGTTCCGGCCCTATATGGAGGGCGAAGCTCGGGACCATCCGGTATAGTTATGGCCGATCGCGCCACCCGCCAGCGGGTGCGGTCGGGTTGGAGTTGTCAGGAGGGACGATGGCACTGCCCTTGATGCCGAAAGCGACGGCCGTCTGGCTGGTCGAGAACACATCCTTGACCTTCGAGCAGATCGCCGCCTTCTGCGGCCTGCATTCCCTGGAGGTCCAGGCCATCGCCGATGGCGAGGTGGCGGTCGGCATGGTCGGGCTGGACCCGGTGGCCAACGGTCAGTTGACCAAGGGCGAGATCGAACGCTGCGAGCGCAACCAGGATCTGCGCCTGAAGCTGCTGATCCCCGACCTGCCGCTGCCGGCGGCCCGGTCCAAGGGACCGCGCTACACCCCGATCACCAAGCGCGGCGACAAGCCGGACGCCATCGCCTGGCTGCTGAAGCACCATCCGGAGCTGTCGGACGCCCAGCTCTGCCGCCTGATCGGCACGACCAAGCCGACCATCGCGGCGGTCCGCGACCGCACGCACTGGAATGCCCCGAACATCAAGCCGCGCAACCCCGTGCTGCTCGGCCTGTGCACCCAGCGCGAGCTGGAGGAGGCCCTGGCCCTGGCGGTCCGCCGCGGCGGCGTCCCTCTGTCGCAGGAGGAGCGCGAGGCCCAGGACGGCGAGGAAGGCTACGGCGACGAGTCGCCCTATTCGGAGCGGGAAGAGGCGCGCTGACGCCACTTCCCCGGCCCCTCTCCCCCCAGCGGGAGGGGGGCTTTTTGCTTTCCGGCCCCGGGGGCGGGCCCGTCCCTCCGTCCC
>NZ_QLKQ01000057.1 GCF_003349955.1 Azospirillum brasilense | reverse complement strand
CCCCGGCCCTCCCCCGCTCCCGCAGGGGAGGGAGAATGGTCCCCTCCCCTGCGAAGCGGGGGAGGGTTAGGGTGGGGGCACCCCCGTCCACCACGTCGTTTCCATCTGGATCGAGACTCCCATGTCCTCGCTTCTCTCCGATCTGCGCGTCGTCGAGGTGTCGGCCTTCATCGCGGCACCGCTGGGCGGCATGACGCTGGCCCAGCTGGGCGCCGAGGTGATCCGCATCGACCCCATCGGCGGCAACATCGACTACCGGCGCTGGCCGGTGGCGCCGAACGGCACCAGCCTCTACTGGACCGCGCTGAACAAGGCGAAACGGTCGGTGACGCTGGCGCTCGACCGGCCGGAGGGGCGGGAGATCGCCCAGGCGATCATCACCGCCTCGGGCGAGAACGCGGGCTTCCTGCTGACCAACCTGCCGGCCAGCGGCTGGATGGGCTACGAGGCGCTGTCGGCCAAGCGCGACGACCTGATCATGCTGCGGCTGACCGGCAACCCGGACGGGTCGGCGGCGGTGGACTACACCGTCAACTGCGCCAGCGGCTTCCCGATGGCGACTGGCCGCGGCGGCGAGCCGGTGAACCATGTGCTGCCGGCCTGGGACGTCGCCGCCGGCCTCTATCTGGCGACCGGCCTGCTGGCGGCGGAGCGGCACCGCCGCCGTACCGGGCGCGGGCAGGAGGTGACGGTGGCGCTGGCCGACGTCATGCTGGCGACGGTCGGCAACCTCGGCTACCTCGCCGACGTCCGGGTGAACGGCGCGGTGCGGCCGCCGATGGGCAACGACCTCTACGGCGCCTACGGGCGCGACTTCGCCACCGCCGACGGGCGGCGGGCGATGGTCGTCGCCATCTCCAACCGCCAGTGGAAGGCGCTGGGCAAGGCGACCGGGCTGACCGAGCGGCTGGCGATGATCGGCCCGCTGATGGACGTGGACATGAACGACGAGGGTGGGCGTTTCGTGGCGCGCGACGCCATCTCAGCCGTGCTCGCCCCCTGGTTCGCCGCCCGCACCCTGTCCGAGGTGGAGAGCGCCTTCGCCGGGGCGGGCGTGCTGTGGGGGCCGTACCGGGATTTCGGCCAGCTGGTGGCGGAGGACGCGCGCTGCTCCACCGCCAACCCGCTGTTCCGCGAGGTCGAGCAGCCGGAAGTCGGTCCGCTGCTGGTTCCCGGCTCGCCCCTCGGCTTCCCCGGCCTGGGCGAGCGCACCGACCACCGCCCGGCGCCGGTGCTGGGCCAGGACACCGACGCGGTTCTGGCCGATCTGCTCGGCCTGCCGTCGGCCGAGATCGGCCGCCTGCACGACGCCGGCATCGTCGCCTGATCTTGCGGGGGGAATGAGACGACCGGCGCGCCGGCGTGTTGGTGAGGCTTACGGCGGGCCGCAGCGGCCCGCCTCATGCCGGAGGATGACGCGATGGGCGACAACCGCAACACCGACTCCCAACCGCAAGCCGAGAAGGACCGCGCGACCGGCAAGCCCGAGGACCAGCCGGCGGCGACCAAGGACGAGATGACCAAGGCCCAGGAGGACGCCGCGCGGGAGCGCGCGGAGAAGGGCGGTTATCAGTGACCGGCGTTTGATGACCGGCGTCAACTGATCGGCAAAGGTCCGTGAGTTTGCCCCCGGGCAAAGACGGCGCCCCCTGGCCCGCGTCATGGTCCCTTTCGGTCATCACTTCCGGAAGGACAGCGGACATGACGGAAACGGCCGCGCCGGCGACGGTCGTCATCGCGGATGGCGTTGCGGACGGGGAGGCCGCCGCCGATTGGGGGCCCCTCTCCAGCCTGCCCGGCAACCCCATGATGTGGATTCTCGTCCTGGGGGAGCTGGCGGCCTTTGGGGCGATGTTCATCGCCTTCGCGGTGACGCGCGCCCTCGACCCGGCGACTTTCGACGCCTCGCAGGCGCAGCTGGACCGTCTGCTTGGCGGCGTGAACACCATGGTCCTGGTGACGAGCGGCTGGCTGGTCGCCGTCGCCCTGCGGCGCCGGGCCTCGGGCCTTTCCCATCGCCCGCTGATGCTCGGCGCGATGGCCCTCGGCGGCGTGTTCCTCGCCGTCAAGGCGGTCGAGTACGGCGACAAGATCGGCCGGGGCCTCACGCTGGAGACCAACAGCTTCTTCCAGCTCTATTATCTGCTGACCGGCTTCCACGCGATGCACGTCGCCGCGGGGTTCGTCATCCTGGGCATCGTCACCCGGTGGGACAGCTTGGAGAACCTGGAGACCGGGGCCGCCTTCTGGCACATGGTGGACCTGATCTGGGTGCTGCTCTACCCCATCGTCTATCTGCTGAGGTGAGCGATGGCGATCCTGACGCGCACCTGGATGGTGCTGATGCTGCTCACCGCCGTCTCGATGTGGGCGGGGCATGGCGGCGGCACTCTCGGCCCGCTCGGGGTTGGGCTGGTCCTCGCCGCGGCCACCGTCAAGGCCGACCGGATTCTCACCCACTACCTGGACCTTCACCGCGCGGATGGCGGCTGGCGGGCGGGGTTCCGGATGCTGCTCACCCTGCTGGGGGTGATGCTTTTCGGGATCTATGTTTTGTATCCGATGATCGGCGCGGCTCTGCGCTGAGCGGTGGTTTACAGCCGGGCGCGACCGTCGAAGGCCGGCGGTCGCGCCCGGCTCCCTAACCTCACTCGTAGCGGATGCTGATCGCCGAGGCCGCCTTGAGCGCACGCTCGCGCGCGTCGTCGGTGTCTGTGCCGGCGGCGAGCGCCACGCCCATGCGGCGGTTCTTGCGGGTCGTCGGCTTGCCGAACAGGCGGACGTCCACGTCATGCTCCGGGCTGCCCACGCGCATGGCGTCGGCCAGCCCTTCGATGGCGAAGCGCTCGGCCTCGCGGTCGGCCAGGATGACGGCGGAGGCGGCCGGGCCGCGGACATGGATCGCCGGGATCGGCAGGCCCAGGATGGCGCGGGCGTGCAGGTCGAACTCCGACAGGTTCTGCGACAACAGGGTCACCATGCCGGTGTCGTGCGGGCGCGGCGACAGCTCGGAGAAGACGACCTCGTCCTTGGTGACGAAGAACTCGACGCCGAAGATGCCGTAGCCGCCGAGATTGTCCACGACCTTGGCGGCCATGTCCTTGGCGTCGTTGAGCAGCGCCGCGGGCATCGGCACCGGCTGCCAGGATTCCTGGTAGTCGCCGCGCTCCTGCCGGTGGCCGATCGGCTCGCAGAACAGGATGCCCTCGCGGGTGCGGACGGTCAGCAGGGTGATCTCGTACTCGAAGGGCACGAACTCCTCGACGATGACCTTGCGACGGTCGCCGCGCATGTTGGCGACGGCGTAGGTCCAGGCGGCCTCAAGCTCCTCCGCGGTGCGGACGGTGCTCTGTCCCTTGCCCGAGGAGGACATGACCGGCTTGATGACGCAGGGCAGGCCGGTGTGCTCCGCCCCGGCGACCACCTCCTCCAGGCTTTCGGCGTAGCGGTACTTGGAGGTGCGCAGGCCCAGCTCCACCGCGGCGACCTCGCGGATGCGGTCGCGGTTCATCGTCATGGTGGCGGCGCGGGCCGAGGGGACGACGGTCAGCCCGGCGTCCTCGAACTCGTGCAGCACCTCGGTGCGGATGGCCTCGACCTCCGGCACGATGAAGTCGGGCGTGTGCTTGGCGATGGCCGCGCGCAGGGCGTCCGCGTCGAGCATGGAGAAGACCTCCGCCGCGTCGGCGACCTGCATCGCCGGGGCGTTGGCGTAGCTGTCGCAGGCGATGACCTCGCAGCCGAGGCGCTTGGCGGCGATGACGAACTCCTTCCCGAGTTCGCCCGAGCCGAGAAGAAGGATTTTGGCCGTGAACATGCGCGGACTCCCGTGACGCAAACCCGTGACGCAACTGCCCGCGGAGCTTTACCCCAACACGGGCCGTGCGTACATGGCCGACTGCATGCGTTATTGCAGGCTGCCCCAGCGCCGCGTCGAGGGCTCGGCCAACGCCCAGCGCCATTGGCCGTCCTTGGCCCGGCAGACCGTGGTGACGTTGAGGTCCGGCGCGTCGTCCAGCGTGAAGACCACGTCCTTGCAGGGAATCGCCTCGCCGAAGCCGCGCGCCACCTGCACGGTGCCGGTCTTGCCGCTGAGCGGAAGCTTCTCCTCCACCGTCCAGGTCGCCGATTGGCCGACGGCGAGCGGACCCGCGGCGCGGGCGACGGCGTTGTGGACGTTGTCGGTGATCCGCCGCTCGGCGTATTTCACGCCCTGGTCGATGCCGTAGCTGACCCCGGCGCCGGCGATGACGCCCAGGACCGGGTTGCCGGTGGCCGAGCCGACCGTTGCCGCCACGCCCGCCGAGGTCACCCCGGTGACCGCCGAGCCGAACCCGGCGCAGCCGGACAGCGCGAGCAGGGCGGCGGTGGCGAGGGCGGCGCGGCGGAGGGCGGATGCGGTCATCGGGCGGCACGGGGGTGGTGAGCGGACCGCCGCACCCTATCCGTTCGGATGGGGAGGCCGTCCGTGGCCAAAGCGTGACCTTCGCGGGGCGGTTCGGCGCGCTTGCCCTATGGACGGTGGCGGGCGCAGACCCCATGCTTTGGGTAGCAAGGCAGTCGATCCAGCCCTCTCCCCTCCGGGGAGAGGGTGGCCCGCAGGGCCGGTGAGGGGGATGCGCGTGTCGCTGCGTTCGGCAAAAGCGCACCCCCCTCACCCTAACCCTCTCCCCGGAGGGGAGAGGGGACTTTGAGTGCAGATGCATGGGGTGACGGAGTGAACAGGGGCGTGGGCATACGCGGATGGATGGCGGGCATGGGAGCCGGGCTGCTGCTCGCCCTGCTGGCCGGCCCGGCGGCGGCGGAGCGGGTCGTCACGGACTCCTCCGGGCGCCGCGTCGCCGTGCCGGACCGGGTGGAGCGCGTGTTCCCCGCCGGGCCGCCGGCCTCCGTCGTCGTCTACATGCTGGCACCCGAGAAATTGCTGGGCTGGACGCGGGCGATCAGCCCGCCGGAGCGGCCCTTCCTGCCCGACCGCTACGCCGACCTGCCGGAGCTGGGGCGGCTGACCGGGCGCGGCAACACCGTCAATCTGGAAACCGTGGTGGCCGCGAAGCCGGACGTCGTCGTCGATGTCGGCAGCACCGCCCCGACCTTCGTCTCGCTGGCCGACCGGGTGCAGGAGCAGACGCGGGTGCCGACCCTGCTGATCGACGGGCACCTCGCCGACTCCGCGCGCACCTTCCGCACGCTCGGCGCGCTGATGGGCGTGGCGGAGCGGGGGGAGGAACTGGCCCGCTACGCCGAGCGGACGCTGAACGACGTGCGCCGCCGCTTCGACGACGTGCCGGAGGGCAAGCGGCTGAAGGTCTACATGGCGCGCGGGCCGCGCGGCCTGCAGACCGGCATCCGCGGCTCCATCAACGTCGAGGCGCTGGACGTCGCCGGGGTGCACAACGTCGCGGCGGAGACTCTCGGCAACGGCGGGCTGGTCAACGTGTCGATGGAGCAGGTTCTGGCTTGGCAGCCGGACGCCATCGTCACCATCGACCGCGGCTTCTACGAGAGCGTGTGGACCGACCCGCTGTGGCAGGGGGTGAAGGCGGTGCGCGACCGGCGCGTCTATCTTTCGCCGGGGCTGCCCTTCACCTGGATCGATTCCCCGCCCGCCGCCAACCGCCTGCTCGGCCTGCGCTGGCTGGGCGCCGTCCTCTATCCGGAGCTGTTTCCGGAGGATCTGCGCGAGGAGACGCGACGCTTCTATGCCCTCTTCTACCACCGGGAGCCCACCGCGGAGCAGATCGACGCCCTCCTCGCCGGCAGCCGCCCGCCGGGGTGAGGTCCCCTTCGCGCTGACGCTGGGCGGGGTGGCCGCGCTGCTGGTCGCCGCGGTCTGCGTCGCCTTCAGCATCGGTGCCTATCCCGTCGCGCCGGGTGAGTTGGCCGGGCTGCTCGCGGCCAAGCTGGGGCTCGGCAGCGCCGCCGTCGCCCCGGCGGTGGAGACGGTGATCTGGGACATCCGTGGCCCGCGCGTGCTGACCGCCATGCTGGTCGGGGCGGGGCTGGCCGCCTCGGGTGCGGCGTACCAGGGGCTGTTCCGCAACCCGCTGGTCTCGCCGGACATCCTCGGCGTGTCGTCGGGGGCGGCGCTGGGAGCGGTGCTGGGCATCTTCGCGTCGCTGCCGGTCCTCGCCATCCAGGGCATGGCCTTCGCGGGCGGGCTGCTGGCGGTCGGGGTGGTGCTGGCCGTCGCCTCGGCCATCCGCGGGCGGGACCCGGTGCTGGTCCTGGTGCTGGGCGGCGTGGTGATCGGGGCGCTGCTGGGCTCCGGCGTGGCGCTGCTGAAGTATCTGGCCGACCCCTACAACCAGTTGCCGGCGATCACCTTCTGGCTGCTCGGCAGCCTGTCGGCGGTCAACCGCGGCGATCTCGCGGCGCTGGTCCCGCCGGTGGCGGTGGCGCTGCTGCCGCTGGTGCTGCTGCGCTGGCGGCTCGACGTGATGACGCTGGGCGACGAGGAGGCGACGGCGCTCGGCGTGCCGGTGCGGGTGGTGCGGATCGTGGTGATCGTGGCGGCGACGCTGATGACCGCCGCCGCCGTGTCGGTCAGCGGGATCGTCGGCTGGGTCGGGCTGCTGGTGCCGCACCTCGCCCGGCTGATGGTCGGCCCGGCCTTCGTCCGGCTGCTGCCCACGGCGGTGCTGCTGGGGGCGGCCTATCTGCTGGCGGTGGACACGCTGGCGCGCAGCCTGGGGCCGGTGGAGCTGCCGCTGGGCGTGCTGACCGCGCTGATCGGCACGCCGGTCTTCCTCTGGCTGCTCGCCTTCGGAAAGCGCGGCTGGTCATGAGCGCGCGGCTGTCGGTGGAGGATCTCGCCTTCGGCTACGGCGAGCGGGTGGTCGGCGCCGGGGTTGGCTTCGCCGTGGCGGCGGGGGAGGTGCTGTGCCTGCTCGGCCCCAACGGTGGCGGCAAGACGACGCTGTTCAAGACGTTGCTCGGCCTGCTGCCGCCGCGCGGTGGGCGGGTGCGGGTCGATGGCGAGGACACCGCCGGCTGGTCGCCGCGCCGCCGGGCGCTGGCCTTCGGCTATGTCCCGCAGGCGGGGGCGGGGCAGTTTCCCTTCACCGTGCGCGAGATGGTGCTGATGGGCCGCACCGCCCACCGCGGCGCCTTCAGTGCCCCCGCCGCGTCCGACCACGCTGCCGCCGAGGCCGCGCTGGAACGGCTGGGCATCGGGCATCTGGCCGAGCGCGACTGGCTGCGCATCAGCGGCGGCGAGCGGCAGATGGCCCTGATCGCCCGCGCGCTGGCCCAGGCGCCGCGCGTCCTGGTGCTCGACGAGCCGACCGCCAGCCTGGACTTCGGCAATCAGGTCCGCGTGCTGGAGCAGGTGCGGCGGCTGGCCGACGGCGAGGGCGGGGAGGGGCTGACGGTCGTCTTCTCCACCCACCACCCGGAGCAGGCCTTCGCCATCGCCGACCGGGTGGCGCTGCTGCACGGCGGGCGGCTGGCCCGTTTCGGCACGCCGGACGAGGTCATCACCGCCGCGATGATGCGCGAGGTCTACGGGACGGAGGTCGAGGTGGTGGCCGTGGGGGCGGACGGGATGCGGGTGTGTTTGCCGGTTGGGCTCAAAAGGCCGGGCTGAGGCGGGCTCAGGTCCGGTAGGATGGGGAGAGCCGCCCGGCCGCCGGCGACTTCGCGTAGCGCAGCGCGACCAGCCCCAGGAGGATCGCCGCGTAGACGAAGGGCGGGTACTGCCAGCCCTTGACCAGCATCACGTAATGGACGCAGCCCGCCGCCCCGGCGACGAACACCGCCTTGTGCAGCGCCTTCCAGCGCCGTCCGCCGAGCCGCCGCACCATGCCGTTGGTCGAGGTCGCGGCCAGCGCCGTCAGGATCACGAAGGCGCCCATGCCGACAGTGATGTAAGGCCGCTTCACGATGTCCTTCCACACCGCCGCCCAGTCGAAGAACTGGTCCACCCCCACATAGACGGAGACGTGCAGCAGCGCGTAGAAGAAGGCGAACAGCCCGATCATCCGGCGGAAGCGCGCCAGTCCCGCCAACCCCGTCAGGATGCGCAGCGGCGTGACGGCCAGTGCGACGAGCAGCAGGCGCAGCGCCCACAGACCGCTCTGCCGCACCGCCTCGGCCACCGGCTCCGCCCCCAGCCCGCCGCTCAGCCCCAGCCAGACCATCCAGCCGAGTGGGAGGAGGCCCAGGGCGAACACCGCCGGCTTCGCCCAGCGCGAGGACAGCGCCTGGGCGACCGGTCCTTTCGACACATTTTTTTGGGCTGCGGCCATCTCAGTAGTTCTTCCGCAGATCCATGCCGGCGTAGAGCGACGCCACCTCCTCGCCGTAGCCGTTGAAGGGCAGCGTCTTGCGGCGGGAGAACTCGCCGACGCGGCGCTCCGTCGCCTGGCTCCAGCGCGGGTGGTCGACCTCCGGGTTCACGTTCGAATAGAATCCGTACTCGCGCGGCTGCGAGCGGTTCCAGGAGGTCGGCGGCTGGTCCTGCGTCAGGGTGATGCGGACGATCGACTTGATCGACTTGAAGCCGTACTTCCACGGCACGACCAGCCGCACCGGCGCGCCGTTCTGGTTGGGCAGCGTCTCGCCGTACATGCCGACCGCCAGGAGGGTCAGCGGGTGCATGGCCTCGTCCATGCGCAACCCCTCGACATACGGCCATTGCAGCACGGGGTACTTCAGGCCGGGCATCTGCGAGCGGTCGGCCAGCGTCTGGAAGGCGACGTACTTGGCGTTGCCGGTCGGGTCGACGCGCTTCAGCAGCTCGGCCAGCGGGAAGCCGACCCAGGGGATGACCATCGACCAGCCCTCGACGCAGCGCAGGCGGTAGACGCGCTCCTCCAGCGGGAAGGCCAGCAGGTCCTCGATGCCGAAGGTGGTCGGCTTGCCGACATCACCATCCACCGCGATCTCCCACGGGCGGGTGCGCAGCGTGCCGGCGTTCTCCGACGGGTCGGTCTTGTCCGTCCCGAACTCGTAGAAATTGTTGTAGCTGGTCGCCGACTTCATCGGAGTCTGGGCGTCCATCTTGGGGTCCTTCGGGCTGACCGTCAGCGGGGCCTGGAAGGGCGCGGCCAGCGCCGGACCCGACAGGACCCCCGTGCCGCCGAGCGCCAGGGCGGCAGCGCCGCCGGCCATGATCGAGCGCCGGGACAGGAACAGGCCGCGGGGCGTCACCTCACTCTCGCTGGCTTGCGACGCGCTCCGGACTTTGATGAGCATGAACACTCTCCACAGGAAAGCCGCCGGGAGGCGACAGCGCCCCCCATCCCTCATCTAGCCTTGGTCGCCGCTCCCGGCAAATCAAGCGCGGGACACGAGTTCGTGAGCGTGAAGTGAGGTCAGTCTTCCGGAACCGCCGTGACGGCGCCGCTTTCCGAGGATTGCAGGATCGCCTCGATCAGCCGGTGGACCTTCAGCGCCTCCCGGCCGGACACGCGCGGCTGGGTGCCGTGGTCGAGCGCGTCGAGGAAATCGGCCAGCACGGCGCGGTGGTGGGCGTTGGAGAAGGCCATGGGATCGGCCCCGCCGCCCAGCGTGCCGGCCGTCTCCCCCGCCTGGACCGTCTCGCCGGAGCGCAGCTGCACCTCCAGCCGGTCGCCGGTCAGCAGGGCGGAGCCGGCGGTCCCGGCGATCTCGATGCGCTCCGGATAGCCGGGATAGGCCGCGGTGGTGGCGTCCACCGTGGCGAGCAGCCCGCCATCGTAGCGCAGGGCGGCGCACACCACGTCCTCGGTATCGATGGGGCGCAGGCCGCTGGTGTTGGCGAAGGCGGCCACCTCCCGCGGCAGGCCGAGCAGGCTGACATAGAGGTCCAGCGTGTGGATGGCCTGGGTGAGCAGCACGCCGCCGCCGTCGCGCGCCTTCATGCCGCGCCCCGGCTGGGCGTAATAGGCGTCGTCGCGCCACCAGCGCACCACGACGGAGGCCGACAGCGGGCGGCCCAGCGTGCCGGTGCGCAGCAGCTCCGCCAGCCGTTCGGCGGCGGCGCGGAAGCGGTGCTGGAGCATGACGCCGAGCGTCAGCCCGGCGCGCTCCATGCTCTCCACCACCGCGCGGCAGCCGGCCGGGGTGGCGTCCAGCGGCTTTTCCAGCAGGACATGCTTGCCGGCGGCGGCGCAGCGGGCGACGAGGTCGGCGTGGGTGTCCGGCGGGGTCAGCAGCAGGACGGCGGAGACGGTGGGATCGTCGAGGATCGCCTCCGCCCGGTCCACCGCCGGCAGGCCGAAGCGCGCCGCGAAGGCGGCCCGGCGCTCGGCGGACGGGCTGAAACAGCCCGCCACCTCGACGCGGTCCGCCAGATCCAGCAGGCTCTGGGCGTGCGGCGTCGCCGCCATGCCCAGCCCGATCACGCCGACGCGCCGCCGCATCCGGCTCAGCCCTGGGCCAGGGCGGAGGCCTCGCGGGCCAGCCGCTCGATCTCGGACCAGCGGCGCTCCTTCACGGCGTCGGCCGGGGTCAGCCAGGTGCCGCCCAGCGCGAAGACGTTGGGGAGCGACAGGATCTCCTTCACATGCTCGGCCTTGAGGCCGCCGGTCGGGCAGAAGCGGATCTCCGGCATCAGCGGCGCCATGCCGCGCAGCGCCGGGGCGCCGCCGTTCAGCATCGCCGGGAAGAACTTCAGCTCGCGGAAGCCGTGCTCCATGGCGATCAGCGCCTCGGCCACCGTGGCGATGCCCGGCAGATAGGGCAGGCCGGCGGTCTTGGCGGCCTCGGCCAGACGGTCGGTCAGGCCGGGGCTGACGACGAAGTGGGCGCCGGCGTCGCGGGCCTGGGCGAACTGTTCCGGCCGGATCAGCGTGCCGAGGCCGACCAGGGCGCCCGGAACGCGGGCGGCGATGGCCTCCGCGCAGGCCAGCGCGGCCGGGGTGCGCAGCGTCACCTCCAGCGTGTTCAGGCCGCCGGCGACCAGCGCCTCGGCCAGGGCGACCGCGGTGTCCGGCTCGTCGAGGACGAGGACCGGGACGATGCGCGGGCCGGACAGGGAGGGTTCAAGACGCGGGTGGGTCATGTCAGGGCCTCGGCAGGAGAGAAGTAGAGTGGGGTGGCGTGCCGCATGTCGTCGATGGTCAGCAGCAGGCCGTCGATGTGGTCGCCGAGCGCCGTCACCGCGCGGTCGGGGTCATGGTCCGCGATGGCGGCGACGATGGCCTCGTGCTCGGCGATGACGGTCGCCAGGCGGCCGGGATAGGGAAGGGTCAGGTGGCGGCAGCGGTCGATCTGCACCTTCACCTGCTGGGTGATCGGCCAGAAACCGGGATAGCCGGCGATGTCGGCGATCAGCGCGTGGAACGCCTCGTCCGCCTGATGGAACCCGTCGGCGCAGCCCGAGGCGTCGACCTCGCGCTGGCGCTCCAGGTTGGCCTGCAGCGCGGCGACCTGGCTGCGGGTGGCGCGTTCCGCGGCGAAGCGGACGGTCGCCTGCTCCAGCGTCTTGCGGATCAGGTTGGCTTCCGGCAGGTCGGCGATGGGAATGCGGGCCACGAAGGTGCCCGATTGGGGAAAGACCTCCACCAGCCCCTCGTCGGCCAGCCGCAGGACGGCCTCGCGCACCGGGGTGCGGCTGACGCCGAAGGCTTCGGCCACCAGCTTCTCCACGATCGGGTCGCCCGGCTTGCGGGCCAGCGACACGATGTCGGCCCGCAGGTCGCGGTAGATCGCCGCCGCCGCCGTGGTCCCGCGCTGCGAGGCGCGGGGCGGCTTCATGGTTCCCGGGGCGGTCGATGTTTGGCCTGTGAGGGTTGGGGCTGGGGGCATGGAGGGTCCCTCCGTCAGGGGATCAGCCGTCCAGCACGGACGCCATGGCGTCGCGCGGGATCACGGCGCCGCGGTGCTGGATGACCACGGCGGCGATGCGGTGGGCGGAGCGCGCCGCCTCCACCGGGCCGAGGCCCTTCAGGCGGGCGCTGAGGTATCCGGCGCTGAAGCTGTCACCCGCCGCGGTGGTGTCCACGACCTTGGCGACCTTCTCCGACGGCACAATCTCCTCGACGCCGGGGGCGGACACGATGCAGCCCGGCTTCTCAAGCTTGAGGACGATCTCCGTCACCCCGGCGCCGCACACGCGGGCCATGGCGGTGTCGGCATCGGCGTCGCCATAGAGGCCGCGCAGATCCTCGACGCCCGGCAGGGCGATGTCGGTGCGCCGCAGCATCGCGTCGTAGGCGCGCTGCGCCGTCTCGCGGTCGGGCCACAGGCGGGGGCGCCAGTTGGTGTCGAAGGCGACGCGTCCGCCGCGCTCGCGCAGGAGGTCGAGCATGGGAAACAGCACCTCGCGCCCGCGCTCGCCCCAGATCGCCAGGCTGATGCCCGACATGTAGAGCAGGTCGTAGCCTTCCAGATCGGCGACCAGCGCCGGGCTGTCGGGCAGCACGAACAGGTCGCGGGCCGGCGCGGAGTCGCGCCAGTAGAGGAAGCGCCGCTCGCCGCTGTCGTCCGTCTCGATCATGTAGAGGCCAGGGACGCGGTTGGGAACGCGCAGCACATGGCCGGTGCCGACCCCTTCGGCCTCCCAGGTGGCGATCATGGCGTCGCTGTTGCCGTCGTCGCCCAGCGCCGTCACGTAATCGGTTGCCACGCCCAGCCGCGCCATGTAGACGGCGGTGTTCAGGGTGTCGCCGCCGAAGCCCATGGTGAAGGTCCCGTCGGGACGGCGCACCAGTTCGATCATGCATTCGCCAAGGGTCGCAACCCGGCGCGCGGACTCACCCATCGCCATCCCCCGTCCGGCGGTCCGATCCGCCGGTCTGTGCTAAAGAGTTCGAACAACACGGGTTTTTAGTCCCGTGCCTCCCAAGGGCAAGTATACTAATATATCAATATCCGAGGCAAGGCTTTTCGGGCGCTGGCCATGGCTTGGTCATGCGGCGTTTTGCTGCTGCCTCTTGCGCAGCCGCTCGCGGTGGGCGGTGTAGAGGCCGCTGGCGATGATGATCCCGGTGCCCAGGAAGGTCCAATGATCGGGCAGCGCGTCGAAGATCAGGAAGCCCAGCAGCGTGGACCAGACGATCTGCACGTAGGAGCAGGGGGCCAGAACCGACGCCTCGCCGAAGCGGTAGGCCTGGACCATCAGCCATTGCCCCATGGTCGAGACCAGCCCGACCAGGGCGCCCAGCGCCACCTCCGTTGCGGTCGGCATGGTGACGTTGAAGGGCAGCAGCACGGTCAGCACGGCGAGCCCGGTCAGGGCGGACCAGATCAGGGTGGTGGTGGGATGCTCCTGCCCGGTCATCTTGCGGGTGATGACCACGCCGGTCGCCCAGCTCATCGCCGACAGGATGGGGAAGATGGCCGCCGGCTGGAAGGCCGCCCCGCCGGGCCGGATGACGATCAGCACGCCGAGCAGCCCGACCAGCACCGCCGCCCAGCGGCGCGGCCCGATCTTCTCGCCCAGCACCAGGATCGACAGCACGGTGACGAAGACCGGCGAGACGTAGCTGGTCGCCGCCGCCTCGGCCAGGGGCAGGTAGTGCATGCCCATGATGAAGAACAGCGCCGACCCCAGCATGCCCAGCCCGCGCAGAACCTGGAGGCCGGGGCTGGCGGTCTTCATCACCGGCGGGCCGCCGCGGATCATCAGCGGCAGCAGCAGCGTGGTGAAGCCGACATAGCGCATCCATCCGATCTCGATGGAGGGCAGCGTCTGGGCCAGATACTTCGCCGTCGCGTCGGAACAGGAGAAGAAGAAGACCGCGGCGACGACCATCAGAATGCCGCGCACGGGATCGTCGCGGCGCTCGCGGCCATGGGACGGCATGGTCTGGGCGGCGGACACCTCTTCCGGGGGTCGGGAGCAGTCGGGCATGGCCGGAGGGCGCTTCCAGGCAGGAGGGCGGCAAGCGGAAGGTCGGCCCGGGTCTCTGGCCCGGTCAACCGTCAGGTTACTGATATATCATGCTTGGGAACAACGGTGCGGAGCGTCATGGCAGCCATACGGCCCGGCCTCATGAGTCCACAGGACAACCCGCAGCGCCGGCCTGCGGATCGGCCGTCGCTTCTCCCTGTGCGGCGCCAAGCCGCCGCATCGCCTCATCGGCTGGTTCCAAAAGGCGCCGGAAACGACGAGGGGCCGCTTGTCTGGACAAGCGGCCCCCGCAGACACTGTCGTGCCCCGAAACTGGAGCGGGCGAAGGGATTCGAACCCTCGACCCCAACCTTGGCAAGGTTGTGCTCTACCCCTGAGCTACGCCCGCAATGTGGCGCGAGTGACGGGACTTGAACCCGCGGCCTCCGGCGTGACAGGCCGGCGCTCTAACCAACTGAGCTACACCCGCAATATGGCTCCGGATGCTGGACTCGAACCAGCGACACGCGGATTAACAGTCCGCTGCTCTACCGACTGAGCTAATCCGGAACGGAGGCCGGCTTATACGGGTCCCAGCGGCACAGCGCAAGCAGGAACTTCACCGGACGGCGAAGTTTTTTGGCGGCCACCCTGCGGCGGTCCGATCAGGCGACCCCGAGCAGGCTCTGCACCGCCCGGACGATGCTGTCCTCGGAGAAGGGCTTCTGGACGACGGACAGCTGGCCCGGCTCCTCCTTGGGCAGGTTGTCGCTGTAGCCGGTGGTGACCAGGATGGGCAGCTCGGGGCGCTGCTCCTGCATGCGGGCGATCAGGCTGGTGCCGTCGAAGTGCGGCATGCGCAGGTCGGTGATCAGGATGTCGGCGGGATCGTTCTGGTCGATCTTGAAGGCATCGAACCCGTTGCGCCCGATGGTCACGCGGAAGCCGCGCTCCTCCAGGGTTTCGGCAATGGTGACCGCGACGACGGGGTCGTCCTCGGCAACGATCACATGAAAGGTCTGGGGGAAGGTCTGGGACATGACGGGCGGGCCTCTTGTCTGCACGGTCCCGATTCCTGTAGCCCATCGGGCGGCGGCGGACCAATGCTCAATAGGTCATAAACCGCCGTCTCCGCCATACCGCCCCCGGCCAAGGTGCCGGCCGTTCAGCACCGGCCGTTCAGCGCAGGCCGATCGGCGGCCGATCGGCGGCCGATCAGCGGATGATGCGCAGGTTGCTGAGCTGGCCGGCAATGGTGCGGAACACCGCCTGCAGGTCGGCCGGCGTCGGGCTGTCGAAATAATGGTTCGGGCCGGGCGAGGCGCAGCTTTCGTAGAGGGTCCTGGTGGCGCTGCTGGCGCTGTCGCCGACGGTGATGGTGAAGAGGGTGATCCCCGCCGCCTTCATGTTGCTGCACAGCGTCAGCATGCGGTTGTCGATCGCCGTCGTCACCTGGTTGGCGTTGGTGGTGCCCAGCAGCCCGTCGCCGAGGCGCTGGTAGCTGGTGTAGTCGCCCTGCGGCTTGTACTTGAACCATTCGTTGTTGCCGTCGGTCAGCAGAACGACCGCCTTGGACATGTCGGGCGTCCCGTAATCGAGCGGCAGCGTGTCCGGCGTCGTACCGCCCCACAGGCCGCGCCATTTCGGCGACAGGGTGAACCATCCGGCCTGAAGCCCCTGGTTCGCCATGGTGCCGCCGCGGTTCACCGGCTTCAGCCCGGCGATCTTGGCGAGCAGCGCCGAACGGTCGTTGGTCAGCGCCATGATCGGCGGCGGACAGCCGAGGTTCGGTCCGGCCATGTCGTTGGTCTGGCGGTAGGTGCCGTCGTCGGTGATGTTGGTGGGGGTCCAGGGGTTGTCGTTGTTGGTCCCGGTGTACTGGTTGTTCGGGTACCAGAAGGGCTTGAAGGGGGCGGAGGCCGGCGGGGTGTCCGTCTGGTCCTGCGGCTGGGTGCGCGCCAGGACGCAGCCGCGCCAGCCCTGGGAGGCCCATTTGGTGGCGTCGTAGCTGCCCGCCGCCAGCCAGTTGGTGCGGGTCTTGCCGATGTTGACCTCCGCCGCGTAGGGGGCGATGGAGACCCACAGATTCTTCGGCGGCGTGCTGCCCGGCCCGAACAGGATGTTGACGAGGTCGGTGGCGGCGCTGCGCAGCTCCCCGATGCGGTTGCTGGTCGCCATGGAGCCGGTGACGTCGAGCACCAGCGCCAGCTCCAGCCCGGCGTTGGCGCGCTGCACCTGGTTGGTGACGGAGATGGTCAGCTCGTTCACCTGCAGGACCCGCAGGAAGGTTGTCGGCAGGGTGGCGGTGACCGACACGCCGACGCGCTGGTTCGTCTGGTCCAGAGTCACCGCCGGGGTGCCGATGGCCGCCCCCAGGAAGCCCGGCGGCAGGTTGGCCGCGACGAACATGGCGATGTCGCTCTGGGCGTCCGCCGAGGAGTTCAGCATCTTGCCGGCGGCCAGCGCCCCGGCGTCGATGGCGGTCTGGAGCCGCGACTGCACCAGGAAGGCCCGGCCGTAATCCACCGCCAGCCCGACCATGCCCAGCAGTGGGACCGCGGCGGCGGCGAACATCAGCGCGGTGGCGCCCCGCCGGTCCCGCCGCACCGCGCCTAGGGAAGCGAGCAAGCGGACCACAGAGTTGAACGCTGTTCTCATGGCCCGGTCTCCAGCGTGGTGAGCGTGCCGAGCCGGGGCTGGTAGACGGCGCTGGCGTAGAGCGTCGTGGAGGTCCCGGCGTCGCCGAGCCACGGTCCGCTCAGCAGATAGGGGGTGAAGCGGTAGAACAGCTCGGTGAAGATGGCGTTGTCGCCGGGCTGCTGGGTGAAGCCGGGCGGCAGCGTGGCCGCCCCGCCCGCGGCGCCGTAGTGGCTGATGGCGGAGCCGGTGCCGGCCCGTTCCTGCCACATCACCCGCGATCCCTGGCCCATGTTGGCGACCGAGGTGACGATCACCTGCCCGCCGGCCATCAGGTCCAGGGGCTGGGCGACCTCCGTCGCGGCGAGGAACAGCACGCCGACCTCGTTCCCCTTCACCACGGTCATGCCGGCGCGCAGCTTGTCGAACTGGGTGGCGATGTCGCTGACGTTGGCGGCGGTGCGGTTCAGGGTCAGGGTGATGCTGACATAGCGCACCACGTCCACCGTGGCGGTGACCAGCAGCAGAAGGACCGGCGCCAGCAGCGCCATCTCCAGCGCCGCGACGCCGCGGCGGTCGTCCGGCAGGGCGCGGCGCCGGGATTTCGGGACCTGTGTCTCCATCATGCCGGTCACTCTCCCACCATGAAGGGTTCGTTGCGCACGGCCAGCCGGGCCTCGTGGATCAGCTCCGCCCGTCCCAGGACCGTGGCGCCCAGCCCGGTCAGCACCGGCTGGGTGTAGCGCAGCGTGTAGACGACGACCTGCCCGCTGCCGCCCAGCGCCGTCCCGGTCTGATTGGCGTCCCAGTCGGTGGAGCCGCAATTCAGGTCGGTGAGCGAGGTGGAGGGCGGAACCCCGCCGTTGATCTGGCCCAGCGTGGTGAAGGAGGCGTAGCTGTGGCTGCGCACCGACAGGCGGCTCTGGTCGAGCACCCGGCTGGTCAAGCGGTACACCGTGTCGCAGACCTGGGCGCGGCGGTCGGTGAATCCGCTCGCCAGCTCCCCCGTGAAGCCGCTGCGGGCGGCGGCGCGGGCGGCGTGGTTGAGCAGACCGTCCACGGTCAGCGAGTAGGACACCTCGGCCAGCGCGATCATGCCGGCGATCAGCGCCGGGGAGACGATCGCCAGCTCCAGCGTGGTCAGGCCCCGGCGGTCACGCAGGGCGCGGCGAACGGGAGAGGGGCGGCTGCGCATGGGGCCGCCTCACGGTTTGAAGGCGACGAACTGGCGCGCCGTCTCGTAGAAGGCCAGATTCGAGCGGACGTTGGCGTCGTCGAGGTCGAGCCGGGCCACGCGGGCCGCCGCCTCCCGGTCGCCCTTCAGCCCGTAGGCCAGCGCGAGGTTCTGGCGCACGCGGGGAGAATCAACCCCGCCCTGGACCAGCCCTTCCAGGATCGCCACGCCCTCCGCGCTGCCGTTCAGCGCCAGCGACAGGCCGAGGTTGGCCATGGCCGTCGCGTTGTTCGGTTCGGCCTTCAGGACGTGGCGGTATTCGCCCTGGGCCTCCGCGTGCCGCCCGGCGAGGTCGAGGGCGACGCCGCGGTTCAGGCGGGCGCGCAGGTCGTCGTCGTTGCGGCGGAGCAGGGCGTCGAAGCGGTTCAGCGCGTCGGCGGGGCGGTTGGCGCGGACCAGCGCGCGGCCCAGCGCCGTCTGCACCTCCACATTGTCGGGCACGGCGGCGGCGGCCTTCTGAAGCTCGACCACCGCGTCGGCGGCGGACCCGCTCTCCGACAGGATCTCGCCCAGCCCGAGCAGGGCGCCGACATGGCCCGGCGCCTGATCCAGCACCGCCCGGTAGAAGCGCACGGCGGAACCGGTGTTGCCCGCCTCCTGCGCGGCGCGGGCGAGGCGGAGCTGCACGCGCGCCTTGTCGTCCAGCGTGGCGTTGGCCGTGGGGCCGCTCTTCGACCCCACCGGCCCGCCGCCCGGCGCCGAGGCGCAGGCGCTGACCGACAGCAGCAGGAGGGCGGCCGCGGCGGCGCGGCCCAGACCGGAGAGGCGCTTTCTGGAGGACAGAAGGGACGGGGTGGCGATCATGGCTGACCTCCCTTGGTCTGGCTGCGGGGTGGGTTGGAAGGGGACTGGCTGGAATGGGTTTGCTGGCTGTTGCCGGCGCTGTCGAAGCTGCGCGAGACGTCGAGCATGGCGGGGCCGCCGACGACGATGAAGACGCAGGGCAGGATGAAGACCACCATGGGCAGGGTCAGCAGCACCGGCAGGCGGGCCGCCTTCTCCTCGAAGCGGGCGAGGCGCTGGGCGCGCATCTCCCCGGCCAGGACGCGCAGCGCCTGGGCCAGCGGCGTGCCGTAGCGCATGGCCTGGATCAGCGTCGTCGCCATGCCGCGCACGCCCTCCATGTCCAGCCGGGCGGCCAGATTGTTGAGCGCGCCGCCGCGGTCGGACAGCACGCGCATCTCCGCCGCGGTGGCCGACAGCTCGGCGCTCAGCGCCGGATAGGCGGTCGCCACCTCGCGGGCCACGCGGTCCACCGCCGCTTCCAGGCCGAGTCCGGCCTCGCCGCAGATCACCAGCAGGTCGAGCGCGTCGGGCAGGCCGTTGCGCACCTCCTCCAGGCGGCGGTCGCGCATCCGGCCCAGCGCCAGATCGGGCAGCCGCCAGCCGAGCAGGGCGCCGGCCACCACCTGCGCCGCCGCACCGGGCGCGCCGATCAGCGAGGGCAGCAGGTCCCCCGCCGCCGCCGGGACCAGCGCCATCCCGGCGCCGATGCACAGCAGCTTGATGCCGAGCAGGGAGGTGAGGTGGCCGGGCTGGTTGTAGCCGGCGGCGATCAGGCTCTTGCGCATCCGCTCGCGGTCGGCGGAGCCGACGAGCGGCGTGCGGGCCAGCGCGGCGCCGATCCGGCTCAGCAGGCTGCGGCGCTCCGTCTCCGGGGCGGCCGACGGCGCGGTTCCGGCGCGCAGCCGCTCCAGCCGGGCCAGCAGCCGCTCGCGCAGCGCGCAGGAGCGCAGCCCGGCCACCCCGGTCAGGATCATCAGGACGCCGAAGCCGAGAAGGACCGGCTGCGGGATCAGTCCGCCCATCAGGCCGCCGCTCATGACAGGGTCTTCCGGATGAGGAGCTGCATGGAGCCGACGCCGACCAGCAGCAGCCCGCCCGCCACCAGCAGCATCGTCTGGCCGCTCGGCTCGTCGATCAGCCGCCATGCGTAGTCGGGGTTCAGCATCGCCATGCCGCCGCCGGCCAGGAAGGGCAGGGCGGCCAGCACGGCGGCGGAGCTGCGCGCCTCCGAGGTCAGGGCGCGGGTGCGCATCTGCACGCGGCGGCGCTGGCGGATCATGTCGGCCAGATTCTCCAGCGGCTCCGTCAGGTTGCCGCCGGTTTCCCGCTGCAGCAGCAGGGTGACGACGAAGAAGCGGAACTCCGGCAGGCGGACGTTGGCGGCGGCGCGGGCCAGCACGGTTTCCAGGTCGATGCCCATGGCCGTCTCGTCGACGATGCGGCGGAACAGCGGGGCGATCGGCTCGGACAGCTCGGTGCCGACCATGCGCAGGCTTTCCGAGACCGGGATGCCGGCGCGGGTGGCGCGGACGACGAGGCTGATCGCGTCGGGAAGCTGGTTCATCAGCGCCTCCAGCGTCTTGCGGCGGCTGGAAGCGAAGACGAGGCGCGGGGTGACCAGCAGGGCCACGGCGGCGGCGGTCGTGGCGCCCGCGTCGCCCATCACCGGCCCGCCCAGCCACCAGCACAGCCCGGCGGCGACCACGGCGTAGAGCAGGGCCCGCCACAGCCGGATGCCCGGCGGCAGATAGACGGTCTGGCGCCGCGCGTAGAAGCGCGACATGCGCCGCTTCACCCGGTCGGCGAGGGTCGGGGACCCGGCGCCGGTGATGTCGGGGCTGCCGTCCTCCACCACCGCCCGCGCCTCGGCCGACAGGGCGGCCAGCCGGCGGCGCAGCGCCTTGCGGCGGCGGAACGCGCGCAGGGTGGACAGGGCGAACAGCAGCGTCCCGACGCCGAGGAGAAGGGTGGCGAGCTGCAGGGCCTGGATGCGGTCCATCGCGTGTCCCCTCCCGCTACAGGCCGGTGGTGGCGGCGTTCCAGGCCGCCTCCTGCCCGAAATAGGCCAGCCGCTCGGCGAAGCGCGGGCGCAGGCCGGTGGCGGCGTAGCGCCCCTCCAGGATCCCGTCGCGGTTCTCGCCGCGGAACTCGAAGGTGAAGAGGTCCTGGGTCAGGATCACGTCGCCCTCCATGCCGACCAGCTCGGTGACGTGGGTGATGCGGCGCACGCCGTCGCGCATGCGCTGGACCTGGACGATGACGTTGACCGCCCCGGCGATCTGCTGGCGGATGGCCCGGCTGGGCAGGCTCATCCCGGCCATCAGCACCATGTTCTCGACGCGGCTCAGCGCGTCGCGCGGGTTGTTGGCGTGGATGGTCGACATCGACCCGTCATGGCCGGTGTTCATGGCCTGGAGCATGTCGAAGGCCTCCGCCCCGCGCACCTCGCCGATGATGATGCGGTCGGGCCGCATGCGCAGCGCGTTGCGGACGAGGTCGCGCTGCGTCACCTGCCCCTGGCCCTCCAGGTTGGGCGGGCGCGTCTCCAGCCGGACGACGTGGGGCTGCTGGAGCTGGAGTTCGGCGGCGTCCTCGATGGTGATGACGCGCTCCGTCGCCTCGATGGGACGGGACATGGCGTTGAGCAGCGTCGTCTTGCCCGAGCCGGTGCCGCCGGAGATGATGACGTTCAGCCGGCAGCGCCCGATGATCTCCAGCGCGCGGGCCATCGGCTCCGACAGGCTGCGGAACTCCACCAGCTCGCGGAAGCCGATGGTGCGGCGGGCGAACTTGCGGATGGAGATGCAGGCGCCGTCGAGCGCCAGCGGCGGCACCACGATGTTGACGCGGCTGCCGTCGGCCAGCCGGGCGTCGACCATCGGGCTGGATTCGTCCACCCGCCGCCCGACCGCCGAGGCGATGCGCTGCGCGATGTTCAGCAGGTGACCGGCGTCGCGGAAGCGCACCGGCATCTCGACCAGCTTGCCGCGCTGCTCGGCGAAGGTGCGCGACGGGCCGTTGACCATGATGTCGGTGATCGCGTCGTCGGCCAGCAGCGGTTCCAGCGGACCGAGGCCGATCATGTCGTGGACCAGCTCCGTCGCCAGCGTGGCCTGCTCGCGCCCGTTCAACTGGCTGCGGCTGGTGGTGGCGATGTCGTCGATCAGCCGCTCGACCAGCGGGCGCAGGGTCTCCGCCGGCATGTCGGCGATGGTCGCCGGGTCGATGCGGGCCAGCACCTGCGACCGGATGTCGTTGAGCGAGCGGTTGACCGGGCGGACCGCGGCCAGCGGCGGGACGGAGACCGCCGCCGGTGCGGGGACCGGGGCGGGTTTCGGCTCCTCGGGCGGCGGGCCGGCGACCGCTAGGGAGGGGGGTGCGGCCTTGCGGCCGAACAGGGTGCTCATCGCCGCACCCAACGGCGGAACAGGCCGTCCTGGGCGGCGGGCTGGCCGGCGACGTCGGCTCCCAGCCGCTCCATCGCCTCGCGGAAGCGGCGGCAATGGCGGAAGGCCGGCTCGCCGACGCCCGCGGCGACAGCCAGCGGCACCGGGCGGTAGGGCAGGGCGTGCTCCGGCGGCTCGCCCAGCGTGCGCATCAGGTCCGCCGCGGGAAGCTCGCCGGGGGCGCCGCGCCGGTTCAGGACGGTGACGAGACGCCCGCCGCCGGACCGGCGCGCGACGGCGGTGCGCAGCCGCACCAGATCGCGCAGGCCCGCGACGCTGGCGTCGCCGACCAGGACCACGATGGACGCCGCCTCCAGCGTGGCGCGGGCGGCCCCGCCCTGGGCGCGGCCGGCGTCAACGACGACATAGTTGTGACGGGCCTGGAGACGGTTCAGCACCGACAGGGCGGCGGCCGGCGCGATGTCTATGACGTCCTCCACCGGCTCCTCCGCCGCCAGGACGGAGAGGCGGTCGGAGGCGGCGACCATGGCGCGCTCCATGAACACGTCGTCCACCCGGTCGGGGGCCTCGACCGCCTCGCGCAGCGCCGGCTCGGGCCGCAGGTTGAGGGCCAGCGCCACCGTGCCGTTCTGCAGGTCGAGATCGACCAGCGCCGTGCGCCCACGCGCCCCGTCGGCCAGCCAGCAGCCGAGATGCACCGCCACCGTGGTCGTGCCAACGCCGCCGCGCGCGCCGACCACCGCCACCAGCTTGCCCAGCCGTCCCGGCGCCTCGTCCGCCGCGGCACCGGCGCCGGCGGCGCGCAGCGCTCCTTCCAGCAGGTCGCGGGACAGCGGCTTGAACAGATAGTCGGTGACCCCGATCCGGCGCAGGTCGCGGTAGAGGCCGATGTCGTTGCTGTCGCCGATCGCGATGACCCGGACCGACGGGTCGCAGACCCCGGCCAGCGCCTCCATGGCGGCCAGCGGTTCGGCGACGCCGGACAGATCGACCAGCAGCAGGTCGGGCGAGCGCTGGCGAGCGAGATCGCGGACGGCGCTGCGGATGTCGCCGGTCCGCACCTCGCAGGGCAGCAGGGACGGGGCCGCGCTGTTCAGCAGGGCGGCGCTGGCCGCGTCGGCGACGTAGGCGAGCAGGCGGGGACCCGCGCCGCGGGCGGCGTCGGCCGGCGACGGCGCGTCGCCGAGAAGGGTGGCGAGCAGGCTCATTGCTCCTCCTGGCTTCCGTTCAGGGCGGGGGACAGCACGAAGGCGCTGGTGCTGTTGCCCTTCACGAAGGGCTTCACCTTGTCGGCGCGGTAGCGCTGGACGGCGCCGGCCATGCGCTGGCCGTCGGCGGGCACGGTCTCGCGCCCCTGGATCAGGTCGCGCGGATCGGCCAGCATCAAAGCGAGGTTGCGCTGGTTGCTGCAGCCCAGCGCCGCGGTCGGGCTGTTCTGGTACCAGCCGCTGTAGATGTCGCTCCACGCCGCGCACTCCGGGGCCAGCGCGACGTAGCTGGTGACCTGGAGCGCCGGGGCGCCGGTCTGGTCGGGAGCGAAGGTGACGTTCTCCGCCGGCACGCCGGCCCCGCCCAGCAGGGAGACGGTGGCGGCCTGCGCCGGGGCGGCCAGCAGCGGGCCGGTGACCGTCACGTGGGGGGTGGTGTCGCGGCCGAGCCCGGCCACCGTGCGGACCACGCGGGCGCGCTCCTCCGCCGCGATGGCGCCGCTGCGCGGGTCGATGGCGAAGGGGACGGCGTTGCTCAGCGCCCTCACGGCGGGCACTTGGGCGGCGGGCATCGCCGGGGGTGTCTGCGGCACGGCGCAGCCGCCCAGCAGACCCGTGAGGAGTGGCAGAAGCAGCATCGGCGTTCGCATGGCTTTGGGCATGGCGCTGTGCTCCGCGAAAGGGGTCATTGGAGGCTGAAGCCGGCGTCGCCGTGCAGGCGGGCGGCGCCCGGCCCGATAGCGAGCGGGGCGGTGCCGGCCGCGCTGTTGCCGCCGACGGGGGGCTGCAGGCTCTGGGCGCGGTTCAGGAAGATGCGCTCCACGTCGGTCGCCGCCACGAAGCCGTCAGTGGGGGCGGACAGGGCGTTGGCGGCGGAGACCGGGCGGACGAGGTAGGGGGTCACGACGATGACCAGCTCCGTCTCGTTGCGGCGGAACTTGCTGGAGTGGAACAGCGCCCCCAGCACCGGCACGTCGCCCAGCCCCGGCACGGCGTCCAGCGTCGCCGAGGTGTTGTTCTGGAGCAGGCCGGCGATGGCGAAGCTCTGCCCGCTGGCCAGCTCGATGGTCGTTTCGGCGCGGCGCACCGACAGGCCGGGGATGCGGATGGAGTCGACCACGACGGCGCCGTTGTTGGTCAGCTCGCTGACCTCCGGGCGGACGCGCATGCTGATCTGGCCGCCGCCCAGAACGGTCGGGGTGAAGTCCAGGCTGACGCCATACTTCTTGAACTGGATGGTGGTGGTGCGGTCGTACTGGGCGACCGGGATGGGGAACTCGCCGCCGGCCAGGAAGCTGGCCGTCTCGCCGGACAGGGCGGTCAGGTTCGGCTCGGCCAGCACGGTGATCAGCCCGTCCTCGGCCAGCGCGTCCACCACCGTGTTGATGTCCACCCGCCCGTTGCTGGAGCGGTAGCTGCCGCCGATGGAGTTGGTCGGGGAGGCGGCGCGGATCAGGTTGCCGGCGGCGTCCAGGATGGTCCGCCCGGTGGCGACCCCGAAGGCGAAGGAGCCGATGTTGAACATGCTCTCGAAGTTGACGCCCAGCTCCTTGGTCACCTGGCGCGATACCTCGGCGACGCGGACGCGCAGGTTGACCTGGGCGGGGGCGGCGACGGTCAGGCGGTTGGTGACGGTCTGTCCCTGCCCGACGTAGCGCTCGGCCAGCTCGACCATCTGCCGCGCCGTGGCGGGGGAGGAGACGGTGCCGGTCAGCGTGATGCCGTTGCCGGTGCTCTGCACGTCGATCGCGGCGTTGGGGACCTGGGCGACGAGCTTGGACCGCAGGTCGCCGACCGGCATGGTGACGACGACGCTGAAGGAGGCGAGCGGCTTGTTGTCCGCCGACAGGGCGTAGACGCTGGCCCGGCCCGGCGTCTTGGCGACGATGAAGAAGGCCTGCGGGCCGGACGCCTGCACGTCGGCGATCTCCGGGGCGGAGGTGAAGACGCTGGCCGCCGGGGCCGGCAGGTTGACCGGCTGCCCGCCGCCGACCTCCAGGGTGATTTCGCGGGGGCGCTGCTGCGCCTGGACGGGCGCCGCGGCCAGCGTCGCGAACAGCCCGGCCAGGAGGGCCGCCCCCATGATCCTGAGGGCCGCGACCCGGCTTGTGGTGGTGATGGTCGTCGTCATGAATTCGTCCCCCCTGGGTCGGCGCGCCGGTTCAGCGTTCGAGCGTTTCCGTCTTGGAGCCGCGGATGATGAGCAGCGACGGGCGGCGGGCGGCGGGCGCCTCCGCGCTGTGGGGTGCGGGAAGCTGGCGCAGGGCGGGCGACACGTCCTCGGCCCAGGTGGGGGCCGACGCGGGTTCCGTTTCCCCGGCGGCAAGGGCGGTCTCGTCGGCGAGCAGGCTGCGCAGCGCCAGCGAGAGCTTGCCCATGGCCGCGGCGACGGTGACCGTCTCGCTCTGGCGGGCGGTGACCTCCAGCGTCACGGTGCGGGGAACGCGCCCGTCCGGCCCGTTCTTCAGCATGCCGGCCTCGCCGAGCTGCTGGTCGATGGCGATGACGCGCAGGTTCTGCAGGACGGTCTCGCCGACCGCCCGGCTGCGCAGGTCGCGCCCCGCCTGGGATTCGAAATTCTGGGTCAGGATCAGGTCCACGCGGTCGCCGGGCCAGATCAGCCCGCCGGTCGCGCTGACCGCGTCCACCGCCACCGAGACGGCGCGGCTGCCCGGCGACAGAACGGCGGCGAGGAAGCCGCGCTCCCCCGGCGCGACGATGTGGCCGGCCATGATCGGCTCGCCCGCCGCGAAGGACCGGCGGGTGACGGCGCCGCTGTAGGCGCTTTCGGCGACGCGGCCCCGCACCATGTAGCCGTCGCCGAGGCGGCCCGGCGGCCAGGGCTCCCAGCGCAGATCCTCGGCGCGCAGCAGCATGCCGGTGGAGATCGGGCGGGCGGCGACCAGCACGGAGTCCATGGGCGCCGCGGGCGCCGGGACCGCGACGGCGGCGGTCGGGGCCGGCAGCATCGAGAAGGACACGTAGCCCACCAGCGACAGCCCGACGAGCAGCAGGGACAGGAATAGCACTCTCAGAACCATGCCGCTCCTCCGGTGGGGTTGGAGAGGGTGAGCAGCCCGCCGGCGGCCAGGGCGACGCCGTAGGGCACGGAATGGCGGGTGGCGACGCGGTGCGCCTCGGCCGCCAGGAAATGGGCGAGAAGGCGGGCCGGCGTGGAGCGTCCGCCGCGGCGGCGCAGCAGCCGGCGCGCCGGGCGCGCCTTGCGCAGGGCCAGCCACCCGGCGAGATAGAGGAGTGAGAGCGCCCCGCCGGCCAGCGCGGTCGCGGTCGCGAAGGGCGCGGCCCGCTCCACCCCGACCAGCAGCAGGATGGCCGAGGCCAGCTTCACGTCCCCGCCGCCCAGCCAGCCCCGGCCGTGCAGGGCGCACAGGGCGAGGAAGAGCGTGGCGGCGGCGGCAAGGCTGGCCCAGGGAAAGGGCGCGCCCTGCCACAGCGGAAGCGCGAGGCCGAGGGTGGCGAGGAGGATCGACACCGTGTCCGGGATGATGCGCCGGCACAGGTCCTCCGCCGCCGCCCATCCCAGCGCAAGCCCCGCCATGGGCGGTGCCAGGGAGAGGGGATCGAAGAGGGCGATCGTATCCATGGCGGGAGCTTCGCGTGGGAGGGGGCTTGCGGCGTTTACTTCGGAATGGTCGTCGAGGTGCCACTGACCGTGGTGCCAATGCCGGTGAACAGGGTGCTGACGTTGGTGCCGAAGGTGCGGGCGCCGCCGATGATCACCAGCGCCACGAGCGCCGCCGCCAGGCCGTATTCGAGGGCCGTGATGCCCTTGCGGTCCTTGGTGGCGGCGTGGACCGGAGAAATGATGGCGCGGATGTTGGCGAACAGGGTCATTGATTGTCTCCGTTGATAATTGTGATACGAAGGGTTTTCACTTCGGGGAGGTGAAGTGAAGAGGTTCGATTACTGATTTTCGGGGAATGCACGGCGTCTGTGATTTGAAGGATGGCGAAACACGGTATTTTAATAAACCTATCGATAGGAGTAGTCCGGCGGGCCGGCGCCGTTGTCTTCGCGATGTGCAACGCAACTTTTCGCGCCGTCTTCAGGCAAAGCGCGGGGGCCGCCGTGCTCGGCGGCGCTGTATCAAAGAAACGGGAAGAAATGCGCCGTGCGGAGAGGTGAATGACGGTCGGATTGCTTTGAAAGGAAATCGTTAGAAATTGAAGTGATTGTCGGGTTGTGGCGGGATTGTGCCGGCGCCGGGGCCGCCGCTCCCTTCGCGACGCGCGGAACATTTGGAGTTCCGACGGTGGTGTCGCGTTCTCCGGAATGGCGGCGCGCTCTCCGGATGGCGAAGCAGAGTCGGTAGCCGGGTCGGGGTACCCTTTTCCGTCGGGCCGAAGCGCCCGGACCGGATCGACCGTCCGGGAGCGGAGCCGGACGAACGGGGCGGGGAGTTAATCCCGCCGGTTCTACGACCAGTGGCAATAGGTCGCACGTTCGTGATAATGAGAATAACTATCATCCAGGCCGAAGGGCATGGATACTGCCGGCGGTCCCCCCGCCATGGATTGCGGCCATGGACCACCGCCGTCAAGGAGCGAGAGTCAGGATGTCATTGTTCGGCAAATATGTCGCGCCGGCCGCGGCGCTGTCCTCCCTGTTGATCGCTGGCCTTTTGATCGCTGGTGGCTCCGGCTTGGCGGCCGATCCGGCGGAGATGCAGAAGGCGAAGGCCGAGTTGGGCAAGGCGCTGTTCTTCGACAACAACCTGTCCTCCACCCGCAGCCAGTCCTGCGCGACCTGCCACAACCCGGAATTCGGCTTCGCCGACCCGCGCGGTGCGGCGTCGCTGGGCGCGGACGGCAAGTCGCTGGGCGACCGCAACGCGCCGACCGCCGCCTACGCCCATCTTTCCCCGCGCTTCGGCTTCAAGGCCAACGGGGTTCCCTTCGGCGGGCAGTTCCACGACGGCCGCGCCGCCACCCTCCAGGAGCAGGCCGGCGGACCGCCGCTGAACCCCGCCGAGATGGCCATGGCCTCCAAGGCGGAGGTGCAGGGGCGGCTGAAGGAGAACGCCGACTACGCGCGGAGCTTCGTCGCCCTCTACGGCGCGGGCGTGCTGGACGACGCCGACCGCGCCTACGACGCGATGACCGACAGCATCGCCGCTTTCGAGAAGACCGACGTCTTCTCGCCCTTCGATTCCAAGTACGACCGCTATCTGCGCGGCGAGTACAAGATGACTGGCGAGGAGGAGCTGGGGATGACCCTGTTCTTCTCGCAGCAGTTCACCAACTGCAACGTCTGCCACAAGCTGAACGCCATGCCGGCGGCGAAGAACGAGGTCTTCACCAACTACGAGTACCACAACATCGGCGTGCCGGTGAACGCGGAGCTGCGGGCGGCCAACGGGGTGGCGCCGACGCACATCGATCGCGGGCTGGCTGAGAATCCGGCCGTGAAGGGCCAGAAGGCTCAAGACCTGAAGGCTTATGAGGGGAGGTTCAAGACGCCGACCCTGCGCAACGTCGCGGTGACCGGCCCCTACATGCACAACGGCGTCTTCAAGGACCTGGAGACCGTTGTCCGCTTCTACAACAAGTACAACAGCCGCAAGCCGGCCGACCAGATCAACCCGGAGACCGGCAAGCCTTGGGGCAATCCGGAAATCGCCGCCACCGTCTCCATCAAGGAGCTGGAGGAGGGCCCGGCGCTCGACGACCGCCGAATCAAGGCTCTGGTCGCCTTCATGAAGACGCTGACCGACGCCCGTTACGAACCGCTGGTGAAGTGAGTGTGGACGGGCGGGGCCGCCGCCATGGCCCCGCCGCCCGCCGCAAAATCGACCGCGCACCGCCCGCATCACGATTGCATCTTGACAATGAGAGTGATTAGCGGCGCATGTTGAGAATGCTTCGCACTTTCATGGCTCTCACGCCAACGATCACCGACGCTTGAGGAGACCTTCATGTTCAAGCACGCCTCCGGCCTTGCCGCCGCGGCTCTCATCGCGCTGGCGCCGCTCGCCGCCGACGCCCAGTCGTCCAAGCCTGCCTACAAGGACGTGGTGAAGACCTACGCCGACATCGCCCAGGCCAGCTACGAGGACTCCGCCAGCACCGCCAAGGCGCTGAAGAAGGCCATCGACGCGCTGGTGGCCAACCCGTCGGACGCGACGCTGGCCGCCGCCCGCACGGCGTGGCTGAACGCCCGCGTCCCCTACATGCAGACCGAGGCCTTCCGCTTCGGCAACCCGATCGTCGACGAGTGGGAAGGCAAGGTCAACGCCTGGCCGCTCGACGAGGGCCTGATCGACTATGTGGACGACAGCTACGCCGGCGGCGACAGCAACCCGTTCGCCAAGGCCAACGTGATCGCCAACCCGAAGATCAAGGCCGGCGACAAGACCATCGACGCCCGCAAGATCACCAAGGAACTGCTGGCCGACAAGCTGCACGAGGCCGGCAAGGTCGAGGCCAACGTGGCGACCGGCTACCACGCCGTCGAATTCCTGCTGTGGGGCCAGGACCTGAACGGCACGGGCCCGGGCGCCGGCGCCCGCAAGGCGACCGACTACGCCAAGGGCAAGGACTGCACCAACGGCAACTGCGACCGCCGCGCCCAGTTCCTGACCGTCGCCACCCAGATGCTGGTCGAGGATCTTGAGGAGATGGCCAAGGCCTGGGGCGCCAAGGGCAAGGCCCGCGCCTCCATCGCCAAGGCCAAGGAGTCGGAGGGCGTCGCCCGCATCCTGACCGGCCTCGGCAGCCTCAGCTACGGCGAGCTGGCCGGCGAGCGCATGAAGCTCGGCCTCATGCTGCACGACCCGGAGGAGGAGCATGACTGCTTCTCCGACAACACCCACAACTCGCACTATTACGACCAGGTCGGCATGGTGAACGTCTACAACGGGCGCTACACCCGCGTGGACGGCAAGGTCGTGACCGGCCCGTCGCTGTCGCAGTATGTCGCCGCCACCGCGCCGGAGGCCGACGCCAAGGTGAAGGAGGCGATGACCGCCACCACCGCCGCCATGAAGGTCATGAAGGACACCGCCGACAGCGGCAAGATGGCCTACGACCAGATGATCGGCACCGACAACGCCGAGGGCAACGCGATCATTTCGACCGCGGTGGACCGTCTGGTCGACCAGAAGAAGGCCCTGGAGAGCGTCGTCGCCGCCCTGGGCGTCTCGGTCGAGCTGGCCGGTTCCGACAGCCTCGACAACCCGTCGGCCGTCGGTAAGTAAGGCGTCGGCAAGCAAGCCGGCCGCAAGCAAGCCGGTGACCATGGGTTGCGACCCTTCTTCCCGCGTGGGGCGGCGTTGTCCGCTCCCCACCGACCGCCCGCGCGGGAGGAGGGGCCGCACCCCTGTTTTTTTCGTCCTCATGAGATGGGGCACTCCGCCCGACCGATGCCCGCCCGACCGATGCCCACCCGATCGATGAAAGCCCGCTTGGCCTTCCTGCTCGCCCTGCTGCCGGCCCTGCCGGCGGTGGCGGGCGACCTCGACACCCGGATCGGCGAGAAGCTGTTCCGGCGGATGTGGGTCAGCGCCCCCACGGTGACGCACGCCAACGACGGGCTGGGTCCGCTCTACGACGCCCGCTCCTGCGCCGCCTGCCACCCGGCGGCCCGCCAGGGGCGCCCGCCTGACCCGGACACGCCCGACGACCGTGGCGTCGGCTACGCGCTGAAGCTCAGCGGCGACCCTGTCTATGGCCGGCAGATCCAGACCAACGCGGTGCTCGGCTTCGCCGTCGAGGGCAAGCCGTCCCTGAGCTACCGCGAGGAGACGGTGCGTTTCCCCGACGGCGACACGGCGACGCTGCGTCGGCCGGTGGTGACCGTCACCGACCTCAATTACGGGCCGCTGGCCGAGGCGACGGCCATCTCAGCCCGCATCGCCCCGTCCGTGCGCGGCATGGGCCTGCTGGAGCGCATCCCGGAGGCCGACATTCTGGACGGCGCCGATCCGGAGGACCGCGACGGCGACGGCATCGCCGGACGCCCCAACTGGGTGGCGCCGGAGGGCACGCGGCAGCTCGGCCGCTTCGGCTGGAAGGCCGTCCACCCGACGCTGCACCGCCAGAATTCGGAGGCCTTCAGCCTCGACATCGGCATGTCCACCCCGGCCTATCCCGAGCCCTGGGGCGACTGCACCCCGGCGCAGACCGAATGCCGGAACGCCCCGCACGGCGACTCCCCGCAGTATGAGGGGCTGGAGATTCCCTCCACGGTGATCGGGCTGATCGACGGCTATCTGCGCACCCTGCCGCCCGACGGCGGGCTGGAGGCGCCGCGCGACAGGGCTGGAAGCGCGATGTTCGCCGCCACCGGCTGCGCGTCCTGCCACCGCCCCTCCTTCACCACGGCGGAGGACGCGGCGCATCCCGCGCTGTCCCGCCGGACGATCTTCCCCTACAGCGACCTGCTGCTCCATGACCTCGGCGAGGATCTGGCCGACGGCGTGGCGATGGGCGAGGCGCGGGGCCGCGACTGGCGCACGACGCCGCTGTGGGGGATGAAGCGGCTGGCGGAGTCCGACGGCAAGCTTGCCCTCCTCCACGACGGGCGGGCACGCAGCGTGACCGAGGCCATCCTGTGGCACGGCGGCGAGGCCGGCAAGGCGCGCGGCGCCTTCATGGCGCTGCCGCGCGGCGACCGCGAAAAGTTGGTGCGTTTCGTTCTGGGGCTCTAAAGTCCACACGGTTTGAATGGCATAGGTGATGAGATGCAACGCCGCCGCATGATCGGCCTGATGTCGGCCGCCGCCCTGTCGATCCTCCTGCCGGGCCGCGTCGCCCTGGCGGCGTGGGAGCCGGCGGGAGACGCCGCCGTGCTGGGCGGTCTGGTCCGAACCCATGCCCTGCCACGCTTCGACGCGCTGGCCGCCGCCGCCGGCATCTACGCGGAGCGGCTGGCCCAGTTCGCCGCGGCGCCGACCGCGGACGGGCTGGAGAGCTGCCGCGCCGCCCACCGCGCCGTCTACGACGCCTGGGCCGGCGTCCAGCACCTGCGCGCCGGGCCGCTGTCGATGGAGCTGCGGGCCGACCGCATCGCCTTCTGGCCGGAGCGGGCCGGGGTGGTGCAGCGCCAGATCCTCGCCATGCTGAAGGCCCGCGATCCGAAGCTGCTGGAGCCGGGCGGGCTGGCCCGCCAGAGCGCCGCGGTGCAGGGGCTGACCGCGCTGGAGCGGCTGCTGTTCGACGAGGGCGTCACCGCCGCGTCGTTCCAAGGGGACGAGGCCGGGCGCTTCCGCGGCGCGCTGGCCGCCGCGGTGGCGCAGAACGTCCTCGCCATCGCCCGCGAGGTCCGCGACGGCTGGAAGGCACTGGAGGCGCCGCTGACCGCCGGGGAGCCGACCGCGCTCGGCCCCGACGCCGGGTCGGCGGTCAACGTCCTGTTCACCGGGTCGCTCACCGCCCTTCAGGTGGTCGCCGACCAGAAGCTTCTGGCGCCGCTCGGCCCCAACGCCGGGGAGGCCAAGCCGGCGGTGGCCGAGGCGCTGCGCAGCGGCCAGTCGGCCCGCAACGTCCGCATCAACCTGGAGGCCCTGCGCGCCCTGCTGCTGGGCGAGGGCGGCGGTCCCGGCCTGACCGCCCTGCTGCCCGCCGGCGACCCCGGCGCCCAGGCCCGCCGCGCGCTGGAGGACGGCTTCACCGCCGCGATCCGCGCCGCCGAGGCGATCCCCGCGCCGATCAACGTCGCCGTCGCCGATCCGGCCAAGCGCAAGACCGTGGAGGCCACCCTGCAACGGGCCAAGGACCTGCGCAACCTGCTGACCGGCACCGTCGCGCCGCTGCTGGACATTAGCATCGGCTTCAACGAACTGGATGGAGACTGAGCGATGGACGCGACCCGCCGGGGCACCCTGCTCTTAATCGGTGGCGGCCTGCTTGGTGGCGGTCTGCTGGGCGCCCTCCTGGGGCCGGCGCGGGCGGAGACCGCGGGGGGCACCCTGTTCCTCAACGCCTACGCCACCGCGGCGGCATCGCCGGACTATGGCGTGGCGGCGCTGGACGGGGTCGGCAGCGTGCGCTTCACCACCCCGACGCCGGGCCGCGCCCACGGCATCGTCGTTCACCCGACGCGGGCCGAGGCGGTCGCCTTCGCCCGCCGTCCGGGCCGCTGGTTCATGCCGCTGTCGTTGGTTGACGGGCGCCCGGGGCCGGTGGTCCGCGCGCCGGAAGACCGCCGCTTCACCGGCCACGGCGCCTTCTCCACCGACGGGCGGCTGCTCTACGTGGCGGAGGACGACGTGCCGCGCGAGACCGGGTCGATCGGCATCTACGACGCCATGGACGGCTACCGCCGCGTCGGCGCGATGCCGACCCACGGGCTGGGGCCGCACGAGCTTCTGATGATCGCGGACGGCACGGTGCTGGCGGTCGGCAACGGCGGCGTCATCACCCACCCGGACACCGGCCGGGCCAAGCTGAACCTGGACGAGATGGACTCCTCGATCACCTACGTCGAGGTGGCGAGCGGGAAGCTGCTCGATCAGGTCCGCCTGCCGGAGGAGCACGCCAACCTCGGCATCCGCCACATCGCCGCCCTGGCCGACGGCGGCATCGCCTTCGGCGCGCAGGACGAACGGCCCGTCGGCATGCTCCAGCCGCTGACCGGCACGCACCGTCCGGGCGGCGGCGCGGTGCGCCTGTTCGAGACTCCGGACGACGAGCTGTCCCGCTTCGAGGGCTACATCGGCAGCGTCGCCGCCGACAAGGGCAAGGTCGCGGCCAGCTCGCCCAAGGGCGGCATCATCGGGCTGTGGGACGACGCCACCGGCGCGTGGCTGGGGTCGGCGGCGCTGCCCGACGGCTGCGGCATCGCCCCGGACGGCGACGGTTTTCTGGCGAGCAGCGGGCTGGGCACTCTCCGGACGGTCGGCGCGGCGCCGGACCTGCCGGGCGACGGTCTACGGCTGGCCGACTTCCGCTGGGACAATCATATGACTCGTTTCGCCATATGACTCGCTTCATCACCTGAGGCGCCGTCCGTAAGTCCCCTATGAAAAAGCGCCGGGCGGCGGCCTGCACGGTGGCCCGCCGCCCGCCGTGCTGATAGGCTTGGGGTCACTGCCGCCAAGACACTGCCGCCGGACACCATGATCGTCGATGAATATCTGGGGTTCCGCGCCGGGGACGAGGTTCTCGACCTTGCGGAGCTGACCGCCGGAACCGCCCGCATCAAGGAACTTCATCTCGTGCCCAGCGACTGGGCGAACGGGCCGACGGTCATCGCCGTGATGGTCAACGGCGCGGAGCGGTACGTCATCCAGCTCAAGAAGGTGCAGATCCACGCCGCGAAGGAGCCGGAGGTCCGGAACCGCCGCGTCATTCCCCTGCGCCGCGACCCGCACTGACCCGTTTCCCGTCCCGGAGGGCGCCCCATCGTGATGCGTGACTTCTGCCGGCCCGGGCGGTCGGCGCTGGTGGCGACGGAGGCCGCGGTGGCCACCTCGCACCCGCTGGCGAGCGCGGCGGCCCTGGACATCCTGGCGACGGGCGGCAACGCCGTGGACGCGGCCATCGCCGCCGTCGCGGTGCAATGCGTGGTCGAGCCGCACATGACCGGCATCGGCGGCGATGCCTTCGCCCTCTACGCTCCGGCGAATGGGCCGGTGGTCGCCCTGAACGGCAGCGGGCGCGCTCCCGCCGCCGCGAGCGTGGAGCGTCTGGCCGGGCTGGGCGTCACCGGCGAGATCCCGCGCCACGGCGCCCACGCGGTCACCGTGCCGGGTGCCGTCGCCGCCTGGACACGGCTGCACGCCGACCATGGGCGGCTGCCGCTCGACCGGGTCTTCCATCGCGCCATCCGCTACGCCGAGGAGGGCTACGGCGTCTCTCCGCGGGTCGCCCAGGACTGGGCGGCGGCGGTCCCCCTGCTGGCGGCGGACGAGGGCTGCCGCGCCGTCTTCCTGCCCGGCGGCCGCGCGCCGCGCGCCGGGGAACGCCATACCCAGCCGCGGCTCGGCCAACGGCTGCGGGACATCGCAGCGCACGGGGCGGCCGCCTTCTATACGGGGGCTACGGCGGACTCGCTGGTCGGCTTCCTGCGCGCCCGCGGCGGGCTGCACACGCTGGACGACTTCGCGGCGGCGCAGGACGGGGCGGCGTATGTGACGCCCATCGCCACCGACTACCGCGGCTACGAGATCCTGGAATGCCCGCCGAACGGCCAGGGCCTCGCCGCGCTGATGATCCTGAACGCGCTGGGCGGCTTCGACCTGTCGCCCTCGGTCGGCGACGCCGACCGCCACCATCTGCACGCCGAGGCGACCAAGCTCGCCTACCACCACCGCGACGTCCTTGTGGGAGAGGGCGGGTCGGAGGCCGTTACGGCGCTGCTGTCGGCGGAGGCGACGGCGGCCCTGCGCCGCCGCATCGACCCGGCCTGCGCCCGGACCCCTGCGCTGTGGACGGAGGCGGAGCACAAGGACACGGTCTGCCTCAGCGTGGTCGACCGCGACGGCAACGCCATCTCCTTCATCAACTCGATCTTCCACAGCTTCGGCAGCGTCCAGCTCGACCCGGCGACCGGCGTCCTCTTGCACAGCCGCGGCACCTCCTTCCGCCTGACCGAGGGGCACCCCAACGCCCTGGCGCCGCGCCGCCGCCCGCTGCACACCATCATCCCCGGCCTGATCCGCAAGGACGGGCGCGCGGTCTGCCCCTTCGGCGTGATGGGCGGCCATTATCAGGCGGCCGGGCACGGCGCCTTCGTGTCAGCGGTGCTCGACCGCGGGCTGGACGTCCAGACCGCCATCGACCAGCCACGCAGCTTCGCCTTCAACGGCGTGTTGGAGATCGAGCCCACCGTGGCCGAGGACACCGCGGCGGAGCTGGCGCGCCGCGGCCACGCGGTGGTCCGCCGGGACGAGCCGATGGGCGGCGGGCAGGCGATCTGGATCGACCACGCCGCCGGCCTGCTGATCGCCGGCTCGGACCATCGCAAGGACGGCTGCGCCCTGGGATTCTGATGGGGGCGGGCCGAGGGCACCGCCCCCGTTTTTTCAGGCGCCCACCACCGGCTCCACCGCGGCGGCAATGGACAGCAGGCGGCGGTCGGCACCGGCCGCACCCACCAGCATCAGGCCGCTGGGCAGCTCGCCGGCCCGCTGCATCGGCAGGCTGATGGCGCAGCGGTCCAGGAAGTTGAACAGGGCGCAGTTGCGCAGCAGCAGCAGGTTCAGACGCGCGAAGTCGGCGTCCTCGGCGAAGGCGTCGATGCGCGGCGCCAGCAGCGGCACGGTCGGCATCAGCAGCGCGTCGTAGTCCGCCGTGGTCCGGTCGGTTCGGGCGATCAGGTCGGCGCGGCGCTGCGCCACCTCGATGTAATCGACGGCGCTCATGGTCCGGCCGCGCTCGATGCGGACGCGGACGCGCGGGTCGTAGAGGTCGCCCTTCTCGGCCAGCAGGTCGCGGTGCCAGTGGGCCGCCTCCGCCGCGGGCAGACCGCCCTTGGCGTTGGCCGGGCCGATCTCCGCCAGCTCCGCCATGGGAATCTCGACGATGCGCGCCCCGGCCTCGGACAGGCGGCGGCAGGCGGCGTCGAAGGCGCCCGCCACCGCATCCTCCATGCCGTCGAGGACCACCGTCTGCGGCACGGCGAAGCGCAGCCCGGCCAGCCCGACCGGCGGCGGCACCCACTCCGCCTCGCCGGCCAGGACGGCGTCGGCGATGGCGCAGCATTCCACCGTGTGGGCGAGCGGCCCGATGGAATCCAGCGACCAGGACAGCGGCAGGGCGCCGCGCAGCGACACCCGGCGCTGCGTCGGCTTGAAGCCGACGATGCCGCAGAGCGCCGCCGGAATGCGGATCGAGCCCCCCGTGTCGGTGCCCAGCGCCAGCGGGACATGGCCCGCCGCCACCGACACCCCGGCGCCCGACGACGAGCCGCCGGGGATGCGCGCGGGATCGGTGGGGTTGCCGGGGGTGCCGTAATGGGGGTTGATGCCGACGCCGGAGAAGGCGAACTCCGTCATGTTGGTCCGTCCCACGACCACCGCCCCGGCGGCGCGCAGCCGGGCCACCGCGTCGGCGTCGCGGGCGGCGGGGGCGGCGCCCTCCAGTGCCCGCGACCCGGCCCGCGTGACGTGCCCGGCCTCGTCGAACAGGTCCTTGACCGAGATCGGCAGGCCGGCCAGCGGCGAGAGGTGCTGCCCGGCCCGGCGCAGCAGGTCCTGGGCGTCCGCCGCCGCGCGGGCCTGATCGGCGTGCAGGGCGGTGTAGGTCTTGCGCGCCTCCTCGCCCCCGGCCGCGATGGCGGCGAGGGCGGAATCGACGAGCTGGCGGCTGGTGGTGGCGCCATCGTCGAGCTGGCGGGACAGGGTGGCGATGGTGGGCGTCGTCATGGCGGGAACCGACCGGATGTGAAGGAGCGAGGGGATATCAGGCGTCGCCGGCCAGGGCGCGCAGCTCGGCCAGCCGGGCGGGGGCCAGCGGGATGCCGTCGCGCAGGGTGCGGGCGCGGCGGGCGTAGCGGCGCTCGCCCGGCATGCGGTCCTGCCCCGCTTCCTTGACGTTCCCGATGAGGCCGGCGACGCGGTCGGCGAAGGCTCCGGTTCCGCCGCGCTCCGGGTCGATGACGATGAAGAGTTGTCCGGTGCAGGGCGTCTCGGCGCCGGGATGGGCCGACCAGTCGACCTCGCGCGAGTATTTGCCGCCGGTCAGCGCCGCCGCCAGCACCTCGATCATGAAGGCGATGGAGCCGCCCTTGTGGCCGCCGAAGGGCAGCAAGGCGCCGCCGTCGAGAACGGCCTTGGGGTCGGTGGTCGGCTTGCCGTCGCGGTCCACGCCGGAGCCGGCGGGGATGCTGTGCCCCTCGCGCGCCGCGATGCGCACGTCGCCGTTGGCCATGGAGCTGGCCGCCTGATCGAACACCATCGGGTCGCCGCCGGCCACCGGGGTGGCGAAGGCCATCGGGTTGGTGCCGTAGACGGCGGCCTTGCCGCCCGGCGGCACGACGCAGGCGAAGCTGTTGACGAAGGAGAGCGCCACCAGCCCTTCCCGCGCGAAGGGCTCGACATCCGGCCACAGGGCGCTGAAATGGTGGGAGTTGCGGATCGCCATCACGGCGACGCCGTTGTCGCGCACCATCGCCAGGAAGCGGTCGCGGGCGGCCAGGAAGGCGGGCTGGGTGAAGCCGTTGGCGGCGTCGACGCGTAGGAAGGCGGGACCGGCCTCCTCCACCGTCGGTTCGGCCCGCCCGTCCACCCAGCCGCTCTTCAGCGAGCCGACATAGCCGGGAATGCGGAACACGCCGTGGCTGGTCGAGCCGTCGCGCTCGCAGGACGCGCAGTTCTCCGCCAGGATCGCCGCCACCCGCTCCGACGTGCCGTGGCGCAGGAAGATGCGCTCCAGCAGCGCCACCAGATCGGCGAAGGGGACCGGTGTTCCGGATTCCGCGGTCTGGGCGAAGGCCGCGGCGGCGCGGCGGCTGGGGGTCTCGTCACTCATGCTCGTCCCTTCCGGTTCTCGTGCTCTTTGTCTTCGTGCTCGTCTTGTGGGCGCCCCGGACTCTTGCCGGTCCGCCGGTCGCCGGGCGCACCATAGCGCGCGGCGCCGGCGCGGGTGAAAGGGAATGGCATCAACGCGTCCGCAATCGATCCGCCGGGCGTGGGCCGGGCGTGGGATTGAAGGACCCCATTCGTTTGTAATCCTGAATGTGCGTAAATATAACCAACTGACTTTGTTGGCGAATCGGACGGCGGCGGGGAACCATGACGCCGCCGGTCCCGTTGTCTGGGGACCTACCGGCCGACGGCGTATCCGCCGGTCGTCACGGTGCTCCGGCACGGAGGAGCGGCAAATTGCCGCGTTCATCGCCACGCGGGCGTGAAAGCGCGCGGAATCAGCCCTGCCATGCTTGCGGCGGGTGTTGACGGGCCGATGTTGCGGTGCACAATAAACAACGAACTGGGCGAGGCCGTGAGGTGCTTGTCCTGGATCAACGTCACGGGCCTGCCTTCCTGTCAAAAAGATGGGGACACGCAGACGCCGGTTGCAGCGGTTGAGTGTTTTGTAGAGGGACCACGATGCGCGATCATTCGAGCCGTCACGACGATTCCGGTTTCGACTCCGGTGTCCTCTGGGGAACCTCCATCGCTGGCATCGCGCTGTCCGGTCTCATGGCGTTTACCTGGAACCCTGCGGACGCGTCCTCGTCCGGACCCGCCTCGGCGATCATCGACCGCGGCGCCCACCAGCTCGACCACGCCGCCTGCACGGAAGCGCTGTCCACCCTGCTGGCCCGCTTCCGCGACAACCCGGACGTCCTGTGGGTCTGGGTGGAGCAGAGCGTTCCGTCGGGCCACGGGCTGGTCGTGCGCACCAAGGCGACCTCGGTGTCGCCCGATGCCCCGCGCCCCTATGCCTTCCGCCCCAACAGCGGCGTGAACCCGGAGCAGGCCTGCGGTTTCAGCAGCAACTCCGTCCACGCGATGTCGATGGGCGGCGTCGCCCAGCCCTATGAAGTGACCGCTCCCGATCCGTGGAGCGCGGCCGGCGGTCCGTAAGGGACCGTCGCCGAAACGGCGTCAGGCCCGGGCGGCCCGCCGGATCCTCTTCTGCACATACATGGCGGCGTCGGCGGCGCGCAGCGCGTCGTCGGGCGTCGTGGTGCCGGGGTCGGCGCTGACCACCCCGACGCTGGCACCCGGATAGTCGAAGGCGCAGCCGCCCAGACGATAGGCGCCGCGGATCAGCGGCACCACCCGCTCGCGCAGTGCGTCGGCGGCGTCATCCCCCTCGGCGCCGGGCGTGGCGCCCATGCCGACGACGATGAACTCGTCGCCGCCCAGCCGGCCCAGCGTGTCGCCGGCCCGCAGCCCCGCGCCGATGCGCCGCCCCACCTCGGTCAGGAATTCGTCGCCGGCCTCGTGCCCGTGGGTGTCGTTGATGGCCTTGAATCCGTCCAGGTCGATGAAGCCGATCAGCACGCTCTGTTCGGCCCGTTCGGCCATGGCGAACAGCCGGTGCAGTTCGGCGACGACGGCGCGCCGGTTCGGCAGGCCGGTCAGCGCGTCGGTGTAGGAATAGGACTCCAGCGCCGCGTTCAGGTCGCGGAACTGGGAGAGAAGCTGTTCACGCTGCACATGAAGGGCGATCAGCGAGGCGAACAGGCGCAGCACCTGCTCCCCCTTGGGCGTCAGCGGCTTGCGCTCCGAACTGGCGGCGCAGAGCGTGCCGAACAGGCTGCCGTCGTCGAGATGGACGGGCGTGCTGACATAGGTGCGGATGCCCAGCGCCGCCGCCGCCTCGGAGTCGCCCCAGCAGCTGGGCACGTCGTCGGTGTAGAGCTTCCCCTCGTCGAGCGCCCGCTTGCACAGCGTGCCCTCCCACGGAACTGCCAGCCCTTCGGGAATGGTCAGGGTCTTGGTGTTGCAGGAGAAGAGAATGCGCTGGATGCCGTGTTCCAGCTCGATCCGGGTGAGGTAGGTGGCCTCCAGCTCCGTCACCAGTTCCAGAAGCGACAGCAGGGGACGCGTCAGCTCCTCCACCGTCTTCGCCGACGAAAGGGTGTCTGTAAGTTGTGCAAACAGTTCGTCGGCCATGCCTTCAATCACTCTAAAAGCAAGTGTTCAAACCCGCATCGCGTGCAGGAACGCAATGTCATGTCCATTCACGGGAATTTTGTTAAGCGACATACTAACGAATGGTCTATGGCTTAGGCAACGGTTGAATAATTTCACGCCTATGACGGTGCCGTCGGGCTCTAAGGGGCCTTGTGCCGAAAAATTCCGCATGGTGGCGTTTGACCGGGCAGGCCGTCGCGGAGTAACCCTTGCCGCGCAACCACCGACACGGGAACCGCAGTTCATGACAGCCCCGCGCGACCGGGTGCTGGACGTCCACGACCGTCCGCCCCCGGCCACCTTCCTCCTGCTCAGCCTCCAGCACCTGTTCGCCATGTTCGGCGCCAACGTGCTGGTGCCGATCCTCACCGGCCTCGACCCGTCGGTGGCGCTCGTCACCAGCGGTCTGGGCACCCTGATCTATCTGGCCTTCACCAAATGGCGGCTGCCCGCCTATCTGGGCTCCTCCTTCGCCTTCATCGGCCCGATCGTCGCCGCCACCCAGATCGGCGGGACCGGCGGCGCGCTGGTCGGGGCCTGCGCGGCGGGTGCCGTCTATGTGGCGGTCGCCCTGCTGATCCGCGCCTTCGGCGTGCGCTGGCTGCTGGCCATCCTGCCGCCCATCGTCGTCGGGCCGGTGATCGTGGTGATCGGCCTCGGCCTCGCCTCGGTCGCCGTGGGCATGGCGCAGAACACCGCGGGCGGCGGCGAGTACAGCCTGCCGCACTTCCTGCTGGCGCTGGCGACACTGGGCAGCATCTTCCTCTACTCGATCGTGCTGCGCGGCTTCTTCACGGTGGTGCCGATCCTGCTGGGCATCCTGACCGGCTACGTCCTGGGCGTGGTCTTCGGCATGGTCGATTTCGGACCGGTCGCCGCCGCGCCCTTCCTGCGGATGCCCGACTTCCACCTGCTGTTCTCCGGCATGAAGGAGGGCGTCTCGGCCTGGGCGATGATCCTGCTGGTGGCGCCGGTGGCGTTGGTCACCATCGCCGAGCACATCGGCGGGCAGATCGTGCTGAGCCGCGTCGTCGGCCGCAACTTCATCGCCGATCCGGGCCTGCACCGCTCGGTGTTCGGCGACGGCGTGGCGACCATGGTGGCGGGCGCGCTGGGCGGTCCCCCGGCGACCACCTACGGCGAGAACATCGGCGTTCTGGCGGTGACCCGCGTGTTCAGCGTGTGGGTGATCGGCGGCGCGGCGACGCTCGCCATCATCCTGGGCTTCGTGGGCAAGCTGTCGGCCTTCCTGTCGAGCATCCCCACGGCGGTGATGGGCGGCGTGTCCATCGCCCTGTTCGGCGTCATCGCCTCCTCGGGAATCCGCACGCTGATCGAGGGCAAGGTGGATCTGGGCGACAAGCGCAACCTGCTGATCTCCTCGACCATCCTGGTCATCGGCATCGGCGGGGCGTCGCTGAAGTTCGGCGACGGCGGCTTCGTCGTCTCCTCGATGGCGCTGTCGGCGCTGATGGGCGTCGTCCTGAACGCGGTCCTGCCAGGCCGCGGCACCGGCGGCGACGCCGAGGCCATCCTGTCCTCCGACCACATCTGAGGACCGGAACGCGGCCGGCCAAGGCGGAGTCCCCCCGGGGGCTCCGCTTTTTTTATTCCGCGACTTCTTTATTCCTTCGCTTGGCCCATCAGGATCGCGTCGATCCGCCCGACCAGATCGTCGATCCGGTAGGGCTTGGTCAGCACCGGGATGCCGGTGGCGCGGGCGATGTCCTCGCTGTAGCCGGTCGCCAGGATGACCGGCAGGCCGGGCCGCCGCTCGCGGGCCTCGCGGGCGAGGTCGATTCCGCTCATCCCGCCGGGCATCACCACGTCGCTGAGCAGCACGTCGACCCCGTCGTCCGTCAGGTGGGGCAGCGCCTCCTCGGCGTTGGCGGCGGACAGCACGGCGAACCCGGCATCCTCCAACGCGGTGCTGACGGTCATGGCGACGATGGGGTCGTCCTCCACCACCAGGACCCGTCCGTAGCGCCGCGCCCCGTCCGGCGGCGGGACGCAGGCCGCGGGAAGGGCGGGCTCCTCCGCCGGAGCCACGCCGGAACGGCGGAGCAGAAGATGCACCGCCGTGCCCCGGTCCGGCGCGCTGTCGATCCAGGCGGTGCCGCCGGACTGCCGGGCGAGGCCGTAGACCTGGGCCAGCCCCAGCCCGGTCCCCTTGCCCAGGTCCTTGGTCGTGAAGAAGGGCTCGAAGGCGCGGGCGGCCACTGCGGCGGGCATCCCGCAGCCGGTGTCCGACACCGACAGGCGCAGAAACTCCCCCTCCACACCCCGCGGATCGCCCGGCGCGAACAGCGTGTTGACCGCCTCCACCGTCAGCCGTCCGCCGGCCGGCATGGCGTCGCGCGCGTTGACGGCGAGGTTGATGACCGCCAGCTCGAACTGGGTCGGGTCCACCTCGACGGGCCAGAGATCGTCGCCGAGGCGCAGGTCCAACGCGATGTCGGCGCGCAGTGCCCGTTCCAGCAGGGCCGACATGGCGAGCACCCGGTCGCGCACGTCGATGGATTCCGGGCGCAGGCTGCTGCGCCGGGCGAAGGCCATGAGCTGCTGCACCAGCTTCGCCCCGCGCCCCACCGCCTGCTGTCCGGCGTCGAGCAGGGCGTGGACCTGCGGCTCCCCGGTGCGGCGCCCGATCATCGACAGGCAGCCTTCCAGCGCCTGGAGCAGGTTGTTGAAGTCGTGGGCCACGCCGCCGGTCAACTGGCCGACCGCCTCCATCTTCTGGGCCTGGCGAAGCTGGTCCTCGGTCTGCCGCAGGGCGGCGTCGGCCTCCTTCTGGGCGGTGATGTCGCGGCCCACGGCGTGGATGAAGCGGTCGTCCGGCACGGCGACCCAGGACAGCCAGAGATAACGCCCGTCCTTGTGGCGGTAGCGGTTCTCGAAGCGCGGCGTGGTGTGCCCGGCGCTCAGCCGCGCCGCCTCGGCCCGCGTGCGCTCCAGATCGTCCGGATGCACGAAGTCGAGGAAGCTGTGCGCCGCCAGCTCCTCCTCCGCCCAGCCCAGCAGGCTGGTCCAGGCCGGGTTGACGGCGCTGATGGTGCCGTCGAAGCGCGCCACCAGCATGACGTCGGTGGACAGGCGCCACATGCGGTCGCGGTCGGCGGTGCGCTCGGCGACGCGCTGCTCCAGCGTGGCGTTCAGGTCGCGCAGCGCGTTCTCGGCGTGCTTGGCCTCGGTGACGTCGCTGCCTTCGCAGAAGATCCCGGTCACCCGCCCGTCGGCGTCCTTGATCGGCTGGTAGATGAAGGTGATGAAGCGTTCCTCGACCGGCGCGCCGGGGTGGCGGGCGACCCGCACCGGCAGGGCGTGGCCGACGAAGGGCTCCCCGCTGTCGTAGACGCGGCCCAGCAGCTCGAAGAAGCCCTGGCCGGCGACCTCCGGCATGGCCTCGTGCACGGTCTTGCCGAGCAGGGCGCGGTCGCCGACCAGTTGGCGGTAGGAGTCGTTGGCCAGTTCGAACACGTGGTCGGGGCCGCGCAGCACGCACATGAAGTTGGGCGACTGCCGGAAAAGGTTGCGCATCTGCTCACCCTCCGCGGCCAGACGGGCGTTGGCGCGGTGCAGCGATTCCTCCGCCTGGGCGCGCTCCAGCGCCGACCATGTGCGCTCCGCCACCTCCTCCACCAGACGGACCTCGTCGGGGTGCCAGTGCCGGGGCTTCCGGTCGTGGACGTAGAGGAGGGCGACCATCCGCCCGTTCTTCACGAGGCTGGTGGTGATGGCGGAGGCGATGTTCAGCGCGGCCAAGGCGGCCTGCCGGTCCGGCGTGGCGAAGCGCGGGTCCGCCGCGGCGTCGTGGATGGTCAGCGTCCCGCCGCTGCGCAGCGTGTCGAGAAGCTCCGGCCCGAAGCTCAGCAGGTCATGGGTGCCGGCCTGATGGTCGACGCTGCCGTCTGTCCAGTTCCGCTCGGTCGTGAAGAAGCGGGTGGTTTCGTCCATCACGCCGTAACCGACGCGGCTGACCCCCAGGTGACGGCCCAGAGCCTCTTCCGCCGCCGCGGCAACGGCGAACGGATTGGAGAGCTGGCGCAGCCGGGCCTCCAGCTTCAGGTGGAAATCGGTGCGCCGGGCGGCGAGCACCTGCGCGGTCGTCTCGATGGCGGCGCAGAACATGCCGGGGATGCGCCCGTCCTCGCCGCGCACCGGGGTGTAGGAGAAGGTGAACCAGGCGTCCTCGCGGAAGCCCCGGCGCTCCATCGGGATGAGCAGGTCCTCGTACCAGGACGCCTCGCCGGCCAGCGTGCGGTCGACCAGCGGCTTGATCTGGTCCCAGATGTCCCACCACACCTCGGCGAAGGGGCGGCCGAGCGCCTCCGGGTGCTTGGACCCGAAGATCGGCATGTAGCCGTCGTTGTAGAGGAAGGCCAGCTCCGGCCCCCAGGCCACGAACATCGCCTGCCGGGAGGACAGCACGACGCTGACGATGGTGCGCAGGCTTTGCGGCCAGCCCTCCGGCGGACCAAGCGTCGTGGACGCCCAGTCGTGGGAACGCATCCGCTCCCCCATCTCGCCCCCGCCGGACAGGAAATCCAGATCGCCCCCCGTCGTCCGCTCACCAATCGCGGGGCCACCCATCACCGGCAGATCCGTCATGCACCGGCTCCGTGGTTCGTGCACGGAACAAACGCTTGAATTCCAAGGATGCTGTCGTCGGTCGTGGCTTTCATCGAGCTTTCGGGCCGAGGCGAGGTTGCGTCTGGTGTCTTAACACACGACGCCCGGAAAGATAGCTCGTCGAAGGTCCGTTTTCCGTAACCGTTCCGGCCGATGCGACTCCCGTGCAACGGTCGGGGGCCGCCGGGCAGGCTCCGGCTATTCCGCCGCGAAGCCCTGCGCCTGAAGTTGCCACAAGGAGTTGAACAAGCCGCCGCGCCGCCGCAACTCCGTCGGGTTGCCGTCCTCGGCGATGCGGCCGTCCACCAGGACCAGCACGCGGTCGAAGGCCGACACGGTGGACAGGCGGTGCGCCACCGCGACCACCGTCCGTCCCTGGGCCAGATCGGCCAGCGCCGCCTGGATCTCCTGCTCCGACTGGGTGTCGAGGGCCGAGGTCGCCTCGTCGAGGATCAGGATCGGCGCGTTCTTCAGGAAGGCGCGGGCGATGCCCAGCCGCTGCCGCTGCCCGCCCGACAGCCGCACGCCGCGTTCGCCGACCAGCGTGCCGTAGCCCTCCGGCAACTGGCGGATGAAGCCGTCGCAGAAGGCGTGGCGCGCCGCTTCGAACACCTCCTCGTCGCTGGCGTCGGGGCGGCCGTAGCGGATGTTCTCCAGGATCGGGCGGTGGAACAGCGCGATGTCCTGGGGCACCACGGCGATCTTGGCCCGCAGGTCGTCCTGGGCGAGCGCGGTCAGCGGCTGGCCGTCGATGAGGATGTCGCCGCGCTGCACGTCGTCCAGACGCTGGATCAGGCTGATGATGGTGGACTTGCCGGCCCCCGACGGGCCGACCAGCCCGACCTTCTGCCCGGCCGGGATGGTCAGGCTGAAATCCTCCAGCACCTTGCGCCCTTCGGGATAGCGGTAGGACACCCGCTCGAAGGCGATGGCCCCGCCACCGGGCTTGGCGGGCTCGGCCGGCACCGGGTCGAGCACGTCGTGGGGGCGGGCGATCACCCGCAGGCTCTCGTCGATGGCGCTGACCTGCTGGGTGGCGGTGACCAGCGCGAAGGCGAGGTCGCGAGAGCCGTGCAGGATGCGGAAGGTCAGCGCGCTGACGATCACCACGTCGCCGGTGGTGATCGTGCCGTCCCGCCACAGCAGCAGCGCCCACAGCAGCATCGACCCGGCCATCACCCACAGGCAGATGTCATGGACGACGCGGGTCTTCTCCAGATGCATCCAGCTCCGTCGGTGCGCCCCGGCCTCCACCGTGAAGGCCTGCCGGAGGCGCTCGCGCTCCCGCCCGCGGGCGGAGAAGGCCTTCACCGTCCAGACGTTGGACACCACGTCGACCAGCTCGCCGTTGGTGCGGGCGGATTGCTCGGCGAAGGCGTGGTGCACCGTCCGCCCGCGCAGCCCCAGCCCGACGATGGCGACGGCGACCACCACGGCGAACATCACCAGCGCCGCCGCCATGCCCCAATGGATGGTCAGCAGCACCAGCACCGCCCCCAGGAAGTCGGTGACCGGCGGGACGATGCTCCAGGTCAGGGTGCGGAAGATGGTTGTGGCGGCGTTCTCGGTGGCGGCGATGCGGTTGCCCAGCGACCCGGCCAGATGCTCCGAGAAGTAGCGCATCGAATGGCCGGTCAGGTGCCGGAACAGGTCCAGCCGCATGTCCACGCCGGTCGCCAGCACCGTCCGGCAGCCGAGCCAGCCGCCCAGCCGCCACAGCACGTTCTCCGCCGCGATGAAGCCCAGGAACAGGCCGAGCGGCGTCCAGACGTCCGCCACCGCCCGGTCGGGGGAGGCCATGGCGTCGATCAGCAGCTTCATGCCGTACTGAACGGCGACCGCGCAGCCCGCCGCCGCCACGATCACCGAGAACAGCCCGCCGAACGACCAGGGCCGCCGCCGGATGTAGCGCAGCAGGAAGCGGCCTGGGCGGTCCGGGATGGTGTCCGTGTGGGAACCGCTCATTGAGCCGCCTGATACTGGGGCTCACCCAGCAGCGCGCCGACGCGGGCCTCCGCGCGCTCCAGGGCGGCGGCCAGCGGTTGATACAGGCAACGCCCGCCGTCCTCGTCGCACAGGCCGTAGAGGCCGGTCTCGCAATGGCGGTCGTTGGCCCAGCCGGGATAGTCGAGGATCGGGTAGAGGCAGACGCCCTCCACCGGCACATCGGCCTTCAGGGCCGCGATCACTTCTCCCGTCACATAGTCGAGCCAGGACACGCGGGCGTCGCCCTCGGCGCCGGTCTCGGCCACCAGGACCGGGCGGTCGTAGCGCCGGTGCACCTCCGCCAGGATGTCGGCGAAGGGGCGGTAGCGCGGGTCGTCGCGCCCGATGGTGCCGCCCTTCAGGAACCATTGGTTGTCGGAGTAGTAGTTGACCCCGATCACGTCCAGATACTCCGGCTTGCCGCCCAGCCCCGGCCAGGCGTGGCCGCCGATCATGTCCCACGCCTCGTACTGGGCCAGCCGGGCCTCCTCCGCAGCCCCGGCGTCGCCCTTGCGGTCGGGGCGGGGCAGCACGTTGATGACCGGATCGACCTGGACGATGCGGGCGCGCGGATCGGCGGCGCGGATCGCGTCGATGGCCGCAATGCTGGCGCGGACGAGCTGGTGCTTGAGTTCGGCCCCGCGGCGCTCGGCCATCGGGTTGAAGCGCTTCATGTCGCCGCCGGCCCAGGCCCAGTAGGAGATCTCATTGACCGGGCAATAGGCGGGCGCCTCCACGCCCCCGCCAACGCCCTCGTCGCGCAGCAGGGCCGCGGTCGCTCCGGCGAAGCGGGCGAAGCGCTCCACGAAGGCGGGGCGCCAGATGTCGATGTCGTCCGGCCAGCCGTAATGGCAAAGGTCCCAGATCACCTGGACCCTGGCCTCCCGCGCCGCCCGGACCATGGGCAGCAGGCTGGACCAGTCGTAGTGCCCCGGCGTGGTCTCGATCAGGTGCCAGCGCACGCCGTCGCGCACGCTGCGCAGGCCGTGCGCGGCCATGCGTTGATAGTCCTGCGTGGCCAGCCGGTCGTGGCCGGTCGCCGCGATCAGGTCGAGCCGGCGCCCGTCGTGCCGCCGGTGCGTCGAGCATTCGAAGCCGCCGAGGAAGACGCTGTCGAACAGGGTGGGGGTGTGCATGGGTGTGCTCTGTGATTTTAGGGCGTTCGGGGTGTGCGGAGTCTTGCCCCCTCCCTAACCCTCCCCCGCTTCGCAGGGGAGGGAATAAATCCCTCCCTTGCCGAAGGCGGGGGAGGGAAGGGGCCCATGCGGAGCATGGGAAGGG
>NZ_QLKQ01000056.1 GCF_003349955.1 Azospirillum brasilense | reverse complement strand
GCCGGATCGACCGTCAGCGTCCCGCCAGCGTAGGTGATCGTGTAGTTCGACAGGCCGCTGCCCTGGGCCGACGATGCCGTGATGGCGTAGCCGCCCACCCCGGCGGTGGCTGCCGTGCCGGCACTGGTCAGCGTCACACCCGTCACGCCGTCGCTGTTCTTCAGGCCGGACGTGGTGAAGCCGGTCAGAGTTGCGGCATCGCCGTAGGTCTTGCTCGCCGCATCGGCCGTGATGGTCAACGCCGCCGGGGTTACGGTCTGGGCAACATCTCCGTAATAGAAGACACGATACGCCGCGCCTTTGGCGCTGGTGACCATGACGTTCGCCGTGGTCAGGCTGGTGATGGTCGGTGTTGCCGAAACGCCGGTGGTCGCATCGACGGTGATCGTCCCGCCCACCAGCGACAGGCTGTCGTCCGCCTTGCCGAAGACATACGCGCCGGGGGCGCTGTGCGCGCCCACCGCGCTGATCGTGCCCGAACTGCTGCCGTAGACCGAGGTCGCCGACACCGCCTTGACCCAGGTCACCGGGACCATGCTGTAGAGCACGGGATAGTAGCCGCCGCTCGGCGGCGCCCACACGGTGTCGAAGTCCCAGCCGGTCGCTCCCGCCATGAAGGACGCTGTATCCTGGAACAGCGCCGTCGTCAGGCCGGTCACCCCCACCAGGGTGGATTGGGAGCCGGCGTGCTCGGTCGTCCCGCTGGTGGTGGTGTCGAAGTAGGAGGAGGTGATGGTGCCGCCGACGTAATATCCCGCGAAGCCACCGATGAGCGATGAGCCCGATACGGCCTTCGTGGTGTAGGACTGGTCGATCGAACCGCTGTTCATTCCGACAAGGCCGCCGACCGACATGTTGCCGGAAACGGCGCCGCCGGTCGCGTAGGATTGGGAGATGCTGCCCGAATTCAGGCCGGCGAAACCACCGGTGTCGGTGCCGATGGTCGCCGTCACCGCTCCGGTCGCGTAGGACTGGCTGATGGCGCCGGAGTTCTTGGCGACGAAGCCGCCGACCGTGCTCCGCCCCGTCACGTTCCCGGTCGCGTAGGATTGGGTGATCGTGCCGGCGTTTTCACTGACCAGGCCGCCGATCTCGTCACCGCCGAGCGCGGGCGCCTCCACGCTCGCCGTGGAATAGGACTGGGCGATGGTCCCGGTGTTCCTGCCGACGAGGCCCCCGACGGAAAGCCCCTGGACGCTCCCCGTCACGTGGGCGTTGGTGATGGTGCCGTTGTTCTCGCCGACGAGCCCGCCGACCGTGATTCCGTTACCCGTTATGGAAACATCAAGCAGGCCGAGGTTATGGATCGAGCCGGCCGCGCCGACGACGCCGAACAGCCCGTGGTTCGCGCTGTAATCGGCGGGAGCGATCGTCAGCCCCCGGATGACGTGGCCCTGGCCGTCGAGCGAGCCGGTGAACGCCGCCGAGCCGTCCCCGACCGGCAGGAACCCGTGCCGGTTTCCGCCGATGCGCCACATGCCGGAGGCGTTGCTGCCGCCGGTCTCGCCGGCGTCGATGTCAGCCGCCAGCGTGTAGGCGGCCGACAGATCGAGTTGCATCAGCTGAAGCTGGTGGGCGTTGAAAATCGTGGTGGACTGTTCGGAGCGCAGGAAGGGCCGTGTCTGGCCTTCGACCATGTACCAAGCGTTGGCGAAGTTGAAGGAGGCGTAGGACACGGCGGAGAAGGCGTCGTCCGTTTCGATGCCGACGTTGTTGGAGCCGCTGCCGTCGCCGATGTCGCCGGCTTGGCCCGTCGTGCCCTTGTCCCAATAGCTGTCGCGGATGGTGCCGTTGGCTTGCCGGCCGGCGAGCCCGCCCGCCTTGCAGTTGCTCGACGTGCAGGTGGCGCTCAGCGTCACCCGTCCCGTGGCGTAGGCGTCGCTGATCGAGGCGTAGAAGCTGTCGCCCACGAGACCGCCGATGAAATGCTCGCCATCGTCGGCGCTGATGGTGCCGGTGACCGATCCGGTGGCGTAGACCTTGCTCACGGAGGCGTCCTCGGCCCCGCCGAGCAGCCCTCCGGCCTTGTTCACCGTCGCCGTGACGTCACCGATCGCATAGCTCTCCGAAAGCGATCCCGCCCCTCCGCGCAGGGCGCCGATCAGGCCACCGACGGTGGACGCGCCGCTCACGCTCCCGGTCGCGAAGGCCTTGGTGATGCTGTCGCTGTCGCTGTCGCCGATGAGACCGCCAACCGATTCGGAGCCGACGACCGTGCCGGTCGCGTGGACGGTTTCGTAGGTTGCGTTCGAGGACCCGCCGACGAGCCCACCGACGTAAGACCCGCTTCCCGTCACGTTGCCCGTGGCGTAGGACTGCCCGATGACGCCATGGTCGTTGGCGCCGATGAGGCCGCCGACCCACTCGCTTCCCGTCACGCTTCCCCCCGCGACGTAGGCCTGCGCCACGGTGCCGAGGGTGGCGCCGGCAAGCCCGCCGACTCTGCTCTTGCCGATCACGGTGGCGTTGACGAGGCCGATGTCGCGAAGGCTGCTGCCGCTGCCGAGTGTCCCGAACAGGCCGACGTCATCGGTGTCGGGGGCGTTGATCGTCAGGTTGGCGATGCTGTTGCCCAGACCGGTGAAGGTTCCGGTGAAGGTGCCGGCCACCACCGCGGCGGTGTAGGTCGTTCCCGCCGCGTCCAGGCTTTGTGCCAGCGCGTAACGCCCCGACGGTCCGGTGGTCTCGATGTCGTCGAGCGCCGCCATGTCGTGGATCAGGGTGTAGGACTGGAGCGCCCCGGTCTCGCCGATCCGCAGCGTGGCGTTGGCGCCCGACAGCGTCACCGATCCGGCGCTGCCGAAGCTGTATCCCTTGCCCGCACCGTATTGGAGGACCAGCCCGGCGGCGCTTCCCGTCGCAGTGATCGGGGCGTTGACGACGATGTCGCCGTCCGCGGCCAGGGTCAGCACCGTGTCGGCGGACCACGCCACCGGCGCCGCCACGGTGATGGTGCCGGCCTGGCTGCCGCCGGAGCCGGTGGTCACGGTGACGTTGGCCGAGGCCAGGGCCGCCGTCAGGGTGGCAACGCTCAGCACGCTGTCGTCGCCGTTGGCGGACAGACCCGAGACGTTGCCGTCCGCCGCGGCGGAGATCGTCAGGTTGTAGGGGTCGAGCAGCAGCGTCCCGGTCTTTCCCGACGCCGCCCTCAGATCGGCGGTTCCGGTGAAGGACAGCAGCGCCTTGCCCGACACCTCGACACTGCCCCCGTTGCCGCCCGTCCCGGCGCCCCGCGCCGCGATCGTGCCGGCGAAGTCCGTGCGCTCGTCCGACCACACCACGACGCTGCCGCCATCCCCGGCGATGCCATCGGCGGACAGCCGCGCCCCGGCGGCGACGGTGGTCGTCTTCGCGTTCGCCACCGTCTCCTTGAGCGTCTTCCTGGCCGCGTCCTTGCCGCCCTGGTAGTCGCCGCCGACCACCACCGCGCCGCCACGGCCGCCCGAGGCGTCCAGCGAAGCCGTGCCGGTCAGCGTCACCGCCGCGCCGGTCACCGCCACCGTGCCGCCCTTGCCTGCGGTGCCGCCCTTGCCGGCAGCGCCCTTTGCCGACAGCGCTCCGCTGACCGTGGTCTTGCCGCCGGACACCCGGATGTCGCCGCCCTGGACGGCGCCGTTCTCCGCCGTCCGGGTCGCGGTGATGCTGCCCCCGGCCTCGACCGTGCCGCTGTCGCCGGCCGTCAGGAAGACGCGCCCTCCGACGCTGGCGGTTCCGGTGGCGGCGATCACGCCGCCGGTGTTGCCGGCCAGGGCGTAGACGTTGCCGCCGTTGGCGCGGATCTCCGCCGCCGCCGCGGTGATCCGACCGGAGGTCGCCGCCGCGGTGTCGGCCCCGCCGACCTTGACGTGGAACTTGCCGCCCTCGACCGCACCATCCTTCACCAGCACCTCGTAGCCGGCGGCGAGGCCCACCGTGCCGTTGGGGGCGGTGATGGTGCCGCTGTTGCCGACCTCGCGCGCGATCAGCGCCACGTCACCGCCCAGCGAACCGATCGAGCCGGCGTTGGTCACCGTCGCCTTGGACGTGCCGGAGAAGGTCTTGTCCCCGCCTTTCAGGAACGCCGTGTCCGAAACGTCGAGGGTGGAGGCGGTGAAGGACCCGCCGGCGAGGACCTTGCCGGTCGGCCCGACCGCCACGCCGGCGGGGTTGACCAGATAGACCGAGCCGGTGGCCGTCAGGGAACCGTCGATGCGCGACGGGATGTTGCCGGTGACCCGGTTCAGCGTCGCGCCGCCGCCGTTGTTGATGGCGACGCTGTTCCCCTTGCCGATGGAGAAGCTGTTCCAGTTGATGACCGCGTTCTTGGAGGACTGGTCGATGATGACGCTGGTGCCCGAGGGCGTGGCGATGGACACCGCCCCGGCGGCGACCGACGGGCCGGACGGCAGGGACTGCGCCGCGACCGGCACGATGGCGCTGGCCATCAGGGCGACGCTGGTCATCAGCCCCAGCGACAGTCTGGCCAGCGGCCGCCCGTTCGGGGACGGTCCGGAGAAGCAACGCGGGACAGGCCAGACCGCGAGTGCGGAGGGGAAAGCATGGCGCCGCTTCGCCTTAGGGGCGCCGGCGGGCGCAACTGGAGCAGACTTGGCTGGAGCAGACTTGGCCGGAGCAGATTTGGCCGGAGCCGTCTTGGCAGGACACGTCTTTCCGTTCACAGCGCACCCCTGTCGTTCCGCGTGCCGGCGCTCCGCCGACGCGGGCACTCCCGGACCGCTCACCGCGACGATGCGGGGCGATCCAGGAAAAAGTTGCGGCGCGTCCTGTCGGAACACTCAATGGTTATAGACCATACGGGGGTAGTCAAAGGACCGGCACCCCATGAATAGGGGGGTAAACGTCCCTTCCGCTCTCCGTCCGGAGCCCCCCATGAATAGGGGGAGCGGCCTCGCCACCCTCGATAGGGGGTTGTTGGCGCGGTGAGCGCCGATTATCGTCTCCGGCGGATACCCCAGGTTTCACGCATGATGGCGGCGGCGGCAGCCGGTCCGAGCCATGCCGTTCGAGGATCGCAGACAGTCCATGGCATCGCGCCCGGCCGACGAACCGCTTTCCGGTTCCCGCCACGTCACGGTCGTTCTGGTCGAGGACGATCCGCCGACGCGCGATCATCTGGCGGAGACCCTGATGGCCGGGCGCGGCATCGAGCTGCAGGCGGTCGCCGGCACGCTGGCGGAGGCCCGGACCGCCTGCGAACGGTTTCTCCCGACCGTCCTGGTCACCGACCTGCGGTTGCCCGACGGCCACGGCGCCGCACTGATCCGCGAGGTGCGGGAGCGTTACCCGGCCACCGAGATCATGGTGATCTCGGTGCTGGGCGACGAGGACAGCGTGGTGACGGCGATCCGCGCCGGGGCGTCGGGCTACATCCTCAAGGATTCCCAGCCCGTGGACATGGTCGAGGCGGTCCATGACCTGATCGAGGGTCGGTCGCCCATCTCGGCCTCCATCGCCCGTTACATCATCCGGCGGGTCCAGGACGGCTCGTTCAGCCCGGCGAAGAAGCCGGCGCCGCTGCTGACGCCGCGCGAGACCGACATCCTGTGGGGCATCGCCAAGGGATTCACCTACAACGACATCGCCGACCGGCTGGGCCTGTCGCGGCAGACCGTGCCCTCCTACATCAAGAACATCTACCGCAAACTCGAGGTCAATTCGCGCTCCGAGGCGATCTTCGAAGCGATCGAGCGCAAGCTGATCCGGCTCGGAGAGTGAGGCGGTGAGCGCCGGTCTCGCAGGGGTCCGCCGGGATGGGATGGCGGGATCGCTGGCGCGGCGGCGCGGCGCTCTCGCCCTCTTCTACCTGACCATTCTCGCGCTGGGCATCGCCGTCCGCTTCTTTCAATTGCCGCCACCCGAGGGCGGCGTTGCCCTCGATCGCGCCCTGTTCAAACCGCTGGTGGACCTCGACCGGCCGGTGGATGGTCCGGAAACCGCCGTCTCGCTGCCCCACAGCATGGCGGTGCCCGGCGCGGGCCGCTTCGGCGGCGGTCTTTACCGGATGGACTTTGTTCATTCCCCGGAGGATCGCTCTCCGGAAGGCCGCTCTCCCGACGGCGAAACCCCATGGTCCGTTCTGGTGTCGCGCTATTCCGGCCGCATCCTCGTCCGGCTCAACGACGTCCTGCTGTACGACAGCGAGTGGAGGCATTCCGGCCAGATCGTCACCCTGATCTGGCCGGCCATCATCCCGATTCCGGCGCCTCTGCTGAAGGACGGCGTCAACACCGTGGAGATCCGCACGGTGATGGCGTTCGGCAAGAAAAGCTATCTGGGCCGCATCCATGCCGGGCCGGACGGCCTGCTGCGGCCGGTGTACCAGTGGCACAACTTTCTCCTGATTACGCTGCCCCAGCTTCTGTTCGCCTGGGAGATCGCCTTCGGGGTGTTGCTGGTGATCGTCTGGGCCGCCCGCCGGTCCGAATTGTTCTACATCGTGTTCGCCGGTATTCTGTTCTTCAACTCCATAAGCCATCTGGCGCTGGTCCTGCCGGACTCGCTTGTCCTGCCCTCGGTCATGTGGCTGTCCAACCTGTCCTTCTCCTGGGTGACGGCGCTGCTGATTCCGTTCGCCCTCAGCTTCGCCGGCCGCCGGTTGCCGCCCGCCACCCTTCTGCTGGCCGTGTTGCCGTTCGGGACGACCGCGGGATTCTTCCTCCTGCCGCCTGAGCAGCTCCAGACGCTGATCTGGTTCATTGCCTTGCCGATCGCCATGGTCCTGAGCGCCATCGCCGTCGCGGTGCTCGTCCACGCCGCGATCCGGCACCACAACGACGCGGCCCATGTGATCCTGGGCGCCACGCTGCTGGCGGTGCTGACGCTCGTTCATCAGGCGGCATCCCTCTACGGCGCCACCGGAGAGCCCCTGTTCATCAGCCCGTTTTCGATCCCCGTGCTGATGGTCCTCAGCGTCACCAGCACCGTTCTGATGTGGCGTTTCGCGACGGCCCTCAACGCGGTGGACCAGTTCAACGCCAAGCTGCGCCGGGAAATCGCCGACGCGGAGGCGGCCTTGCGTGTCAGCCTGACCCGCGAGCAGGCCCAGGAGAGGGCCATCGCGCTCGAGGCGGAACGCTCGCGCCTCACCCGCGACCTTCACGACGGTCTCGCCGGCCAGCTGGTGTCGATGGTGGCGCTCAGCGGCCGGACAGGCGCCGACGCCCGCGACCTCGGCAGCGCGGCGCGCCAGGCGCTGATCGACCTGCGTCTGGTCATCGCCTCGATGGCCGAGGTGGGCGACGACCCCGGCATGATGCTGGCGAACTTCCGGGATCACATCGAACCCCAGCTTCGCGCTCTCGGCATCACCTTGGATTGGCGGATGCACGCCCTGCCCGAGGCGTCCGGCTGGTCGTCCTCGACGGCGCTGGAGCTGTTCCGCCTGCTCCAGGAGGCGACCATCAACGCCGCCCGACATTCGGGGGCCGACCGGGTGACGATCGAGATCCTGCCGACAGACGACGGGGTGCGCGTGGTGGTCGCCGACGACGGATCCGGCGGCGCGGCCGACCGCCCCGGCGGCTACGGCCTTGCCAACATGAGGCGGCGGGCCCAGGCCATCGGTGCCCGCCTTGCCATCGACACGCAGGCGGACGGCACCTCCGTCGTCGTCGATCTGCCGAGGCGCACGGGCCCCGCGGCCGAGCGTCGGATGACGTAATGGAGCTTGCAGCGCGCTCTGGCTTGGCCGGGCGGCGGCCCTTGAACCGCGCCTCGACAGAGACCGCAATCCCATAGTCCGCTCTGTCGAACCCCAGAAATGCGGAAGGAAAGTTCTATTCCATGTTGTGGGCTGGCCGCATTCTCAATCTGGTCAGAAGAGATGCGCCAATCCAATACCGGTCGCCTGGCTCCATTGCGCGCCGTCGTAAGCGTAAAAATCCATGTATCTTCCGGATGGAAGAGGGCTTCCGATCACAGATATGTCAGAGAAAAAAGCAAACTCCACTTTTCCGATATCATCGGCGGACACTATGTATCTGTCCAAAGCCTGGTCAGCCGCACTCGCCAAATTGGTGGCGCCGTTCAGATTCATGGTGCCGAGTACGGACGGAGCGTCGATCCGATAGTGGGTTATATCATCGCCCTCCGGATCAAAGACGTAGAATGCGCCGGTGAGGAGGAAGGGTTCACCACTATAGACGTAGAGGCCGGAGAAGGAGTTATCCACCCCGGTCTTCATGGTCGCCACCGGCGCTTGATTGATCAGTGACACCGTCGTCGTGGCGCCCCACTGGACGCCATCATAGGCTGAAACCTTAACCTGTTCGGTCGCACCGCCCGTATAGGTCACCTTCCCGATGTCGGCCTGCGAAATCCAGGAAATGCCGGCGGCTTGATCCCCCGCGCTTGCCATGTTGATGGCCCCGTTCAGGTTCACCGTACCGCCGCCCGCCGGGTCTTGGATGGCGTAGCGCGTGACCGGGTTCACGCCCGTATCGGCGACCTTGAACAGGGTGGACATGCCGACGGTCTGCCCGGCCTTCAGCGTATGAGGCACCGACGTCAGAACCGGGGCGCCATTGTTCATCAGCACCGCCGCCTCGTCGCTCCACTGCCCCCCGTCATAAGCCCGGATGCGCAGTGCCTCGCGGCCACCGCTTGTGTAGGTGACCCTTGCGAGGTCGGCGGCGGAGAACTCGTAGACGCCAAGCGCCTGGTCGGCCACACTCGCCAGATTGGTGGCACCGTTCAAGTTGACCGAGCCAGCACCCGCCGGATCCCTGATGGCGTAACGCGTCATCACGTCCCCGTCCGCATCGATCACGCTGAACAGGGTGGAAGCACTGACCCTCTGATTGTTCGCGAGCGTCTGCGGCAGCGCTTCGACAAACGGTGCGGCGTTGGTCAGATGTATGAACTCTCCATAGCCACTCGATTGCTCATCGTACGGAGCTATGGTTATCATGGTTTCGCCGCCGGCGCCCGTGTACGTAACCTTATGGATGTCGGCCGCAGAAACGCGATACTGGCCATATGGGGCACTGTCCCAAGTAAGCAGATTTACAGCGCCGTTCAGGTTGATCCGGCCATCGGTGCCGTCCAGGTTTACGAGATTATCGCTGCCGTACGGGCCTCTGATGAGGTAACTGACCACCGGGTCGCCTTCGTAGTCCGGGATATCGGTGAACAGGGAAGCGAGACTGATCGTCTCGCCAACCTTGACCGACCGCGGAAGCGCCTTGATGACTGGCGAGGCGTTGATCAGCGTGAGGAGTTCCAACTTGCTCCAGCCCTGTTCATCAGAGGCTTTGACATTCAGAAAGGCACCACCGGGGTTTCTAAATGTGACCTTGGCAAAGTCTTCAGCGGAAAACTGATAGTAACCTTTGTTTTGCTCAGCTTGACTCAACATGTTGATGGCACCGTTCAGGTTCAGGACCCCCTGGTCGATCGAATCACGATCACGGACGTAATAGTTCGTTATCGGATCGCCATCAGGATCGATGACGCTGAACAAGCTGGAGAGGTACACCTCCTCCCCGATCTTTGTCCGCAACGGCGCATTGGGTGTCACGATGGGCCGGCGGTTGAACACGGAAACGTTGTTGGTGATTTTCGCCGTTACCGGTTCTCCCGACCTCAATCCATCATAGGCCCAAATCTTCAACTCTTCGTTTCCGTCGGCGGTGTAGGTCAGTTTGGCGAAGTCGGCGGCGGAGACCTGATAATTGCCCCCCGCCTGCTGGGTCGCGTTCAGCTGGTTGACCGCGCCGTTCAGGTTGATCCACCCTTCCCCCGACGGGTCGGTGATGTAGTAGCTCAGCGCGTCGCCGTCGGCGCCGGCGACGGTGACCAGCGTGGAAACAGCCACCGTCTGGCCAACGGCCAAGGCCAGTTGCGTCGCGGTAACGATGGGGGCACTGTAGGTCACCGCCGCCGTCACCGCAGCGCTCCACTGCAACCCGTCGTAGGCCCAGACCTTCAATTGCTCGGTGCCGCCGCCGGTGTAGGTCAACTTGGCGAAGTCGGCGGCGGAAACCTGGTAGTTGCCGGCCGCCTGCTGGGTCGCGCTCAGCTGGTTGACCGCGCCGTTCAGGTTGAGCTGGCCAGCCCCCGACGGGTCGGAGATGTAATAGACCAGCGCGTCGCCCTCGGCGTCGGTGGCGCTGAACAGCGTGGACACGGCCACCGTCTGACCGATATTCAGCATCCGCGACACCGCGGTGACGGTGGGCGCGCTGTTGGTCACCGTCACCGCCGCAGCATCGCTCCACTGCAACCCATCATAGACCCAGACCTTGAGTTGCTCGCCGCCGCCGCCGGTGTAGGTCAGCTTGGCGAAGTCGGTGGCGGAGACCTGATAGTTGCCGGCCGCCTGCTGGGTCGCGGTCAGCTGGTTGACGGCGCCGTTCAGGTTCAGCCGGCCGGCCCCCGACGGGTCGGTGATGTAGTAGCTCAGCGCCTGACCGTCGGCGTCCGAAGCGCTGACCAGCGTGGACATCGCCACCGTCTGGCCAAGGCCCAACGCATTCGACGACCCTGTGATGACGGGGGCGCTGTTGATCACTGTTACCGACACTCCCGTGGCGGCGCTCCACTGCAACCCGTCGTAGGCCCAGACGGTCAGTGCCTCGCTGCCGCCGCCGGTGTAGGTCAGCTTGGCGAAGTCGGCGGCGGAAACCTGATAGTTGCCGGCCGCCTGCTGGGTCGTGGTCAGCTGGTTGACCGCGCCGTTCAGGTTCAGCCGCCCGCCCCCCGACGGGTCGGTGATGTAGTAGCTCAGCGCGTCGCCCTCGGCGTCGGTGGCGCTGACCAGGGTGGACATCGCCACCGTCTGGCCGAGGCCCAGCGCCGTTGGTGTTGCGGTGACGGTGGGCGCGCGGTTGCTCACCGACACCGTCGTTGCGGCGCTCCATTGCGCCCCGTCGTAGGCCCAGACGGTCAGCGCCTCGGCGCCGTTGCCGGTGTAGGTCAGTTTGGCGAAGTCGGCAGCGGAAACCTGATAGTTGCCGGCCGCCTGCTGGGTCGCGGTCAGCTGGTTGACCGCGCCGTTCAGGTTGATCCGGCCGGCCCCCGACGGGTCGGTGATGTAGTAGCTCAACGCGTCGCCGTCGGCGTCGGTGGCGCTGACCAGCGTGGACACGGCCACCGTCTGGCCAAGCCCCACGCCGCGCGGCGTCGCGGTGACAGTGGGCGCGCGGTTGCTCACCGACACCGTTGTGGCGGCGCTCCATTGCGCCCCGTCGTAGGCCCAGACGGTCAACGCTTCGGCACCGCCGCCAGTGTAGGTCAGCTTGGCGAAGTCGGCGGCGGAGACCTGGTAATTGCCCGCCGCCTGCTGGGTCGCGGTCAGCACGTTGACGGCGCCGTTCAGGTTCAGCCGCCCGGCCCCCGACGGGTCGGTGATGTAGTAGCTCAACGCGTCGCCGTCGGCGTCGGCGGCGCTGACCAGCGTGGACATCGCCACCGTCTGGCCGAGGCCCACGCCGCGCGGCGTCGCGGTGACGGTGGGCGCGCGGTTGCTCACCGACACCGTTGTGGCGGCGCTCCATTGTGCCCCGTCGTAGGCCCAGACGGTCAACGCTTCGGCACCGCCGCCAGTGTAGGTCAGCTTGGCGAAGTCGGCGGCGGAGACCTGGTAATTGCCCGCCGCCTGCTGGGTCGCGGTCAGCACGTTGACGGCGCCGTTCAGGTTCAGCCGCCCGCCCCCCGACGGGTCGGTGATGTAATAGCTCAGCGCGTCGCCCTCGGCGTCGGTGGCGCTGACCAGCGTGGACACGGCCACCGTCTGGCCGAGGCCCACGCCGCGCGGCGTCGCGGTCACGGTGGGTGCGCGGTTGAACACCGAAACCGTCGTCGCGGCGCTCCAATGCGCTCCGTCGTAAACCCAGACGGTCAGAGCCTCGGCGCCGTTGCCGGTGTAGGTCAGCTTGGCGAAGTCGGCGGCGGAGACTTGGTAATTGCCGGCTGCCTGCTGGGTCGCGCTCAGCACGTTGACGGCACCGTTCAGGTTGAGTCGTCCGGCCCCCGACGGGTCGCTGATGTAGTAGCTCAGCGCGTCGCCGTCGGCGTCGGTGGCGCTGACCAGCGTGGACACGGCCACCGTCTGGCCGAGCGCCACACCGCGCGGCGTCGCGGTCGCCGTGGGAGCGCTGTTGATCACCGTCGCCGCCGTCGCGGCGCTCCACTGCATCCCGTCGTAGGCCCAGATTTTCAGCTGTTCAGCGCCATTGCCGGTGTAGGTCAGCTTGACGAAATCGGCGGCGGAGACTTGGTAATTGCCGGCCGCCTGCTGGGTCGCGCCCAGCACGTTGACGGCGCCGTTCAGGTTGAGCCGTCCGGCCCCCGAAGGATCGGTGATGTAATAGCTCAGCGCGTCGCCGTCGGCGTCGGTGGCGCTGACCAGCATAGACAGAGCAACCGTCTGGCCGATGAGCACCGTCTGCGACAGGCCGGTCGCGATTGGAGCCCTGTTCGGCTGCAGCGTATCGGTCGACACCGTCTGGTCGGCGAACTTCAGAAACTGAATGTTCGTCAGGGTGTCGACTCCATCCCGCCCGCCGGTCCGGTCGGAGACCGTTACCGTGCCGTTGTACAGGGTGGTGCCATATTCGGACCGGTTGCCGGTGAAGACGGCGGTGTCGGAACCGCCGCCGCCGTTGATCGTGTCGTTGCCGCTGCCGCCCGTCAGCGTGTTGTCCGCCGCGTTGCCGATCAGGGTGTCGTTCCCGCTGCCGCCGATGGCGTTCTCGACGGTGACGTTGTAGGCGATGGCGATGTTCTGGCTGGCCGCGGCGCCGCTGGCGTTGACACCGATCGAACTGAAAGCGCCGGCGTTCAGGTTGATCGCAACGGCGTGGGACTGGTTGGAGGCGTCGATCGTGTCGGTGCCGCCGCCGTCCCAGATCGTCATCACCAGCGGCGACGAGTTCGAGACGGTGTAGGTGTCATCGCCGCTGTGCCAGGACGTGTTCGCCCCATACAGATATTGGATCGCCTGGATGTCGTACAGTTGCAGCGTCTGCGGGTTGGCGAGCGAAAGGGTCCCGCCGTAATAGGACATCACCGTGTATTTGACGTTGTCGGTCGAAGACGGCAGATAGGGACCAGCGGTGCCGCCGCCACCGGCGTTGTAGTTGCCAGGGTGCTTCAGCCCCAGGGCATGGCCGATCTCGTGCAGCGTGGTCATGTAGCCAAAGCTGCCGGCCGTCTGCGTCTGGTTGGGAGCGTAGTTCACATTGTACCAGACGTCGCCGGCCACACTTTGCCCGCCTGTCATCGGGTAGTAGGCGTAGGCTGACGAACTGGAGCCCATGGCGCACTGCCCGAAGGTCAGGTTGCCGTTGCCCGACGCGTCGTAGGTGAACTTGACGTTGGCGACCTGCTCGTAAAAGGCCAGGGCGTTCTGGATGCCCGTCTGCATGGCCGCCGTCACCGCCTGGAATCCGGTCCGCTCGGCCGCGGAGGAACCGTAGTAGCTCGGCACGCTCGTCAGGAAGCTGTAGGTAAGGTTCACGGCGCTGCCGAGCGCTGAACCGTAATTCCAACGGTACACGTTGCCCGCAAGCAGCGCGTCGATGTTCGTGTTGCCCGAAGGAATGACCGCCGAAACCGGATCCAGGGAAGCGGCGGTGAACGACGACAGTTCCCCAAGCGCCGATTGGCATTGGGCGCAGCCACATTGCGCGTAATGCGGTGCAAACTGGTCGGAGGCCGATCCGGTGTCGGAGGATGACGTGGTGTCCAGTTGGTCGTATGGCATGGTCAGCGCTCCCACGAGTTCATTCAACGCGCGTTAGGCATGGACATCAGCGGTTCGACGACCGCCGGCAGAAGAAGCGCTCGCAACGCCCGCTTCATTGCGGCGTCGCCGGAGCCGGCCTCGAAGGCCGCCGGTGCGGCGAGAAACAAAGGGATCGCGTCGCTCACCTGCCCCGGCCGGTGCACGGAAACCGCGACCGCGGCCAGTCCGGGACGCGCCGGGTCCGCCGCCGCGTTGGCATGGATCGTCACGACCAGGGCCGCCGGATCGATGATTGCCGGGTCGCCCGCCGAAACCACGGCCACCGGCCGGCGCGCTTGCGGCAATCCTTCGGCAATGATTCCGCGCGCTTGCTCACCCATCGCAGCCGCGGTCAAGGCACCGGCATCGGCCGGATCGACCCGGCAAATCACCACGATCCGTTCGATGCCCATGTAAGCCAGCACAGGAGACGCCATGCCCACTCTCCAGGTAAATGACAAGGCCAAGGCTAGGGCAAGGCATCCGATGGCCCTGCCCGCGCCCACGCGCACCGGCTGAGAGGCGCGCTTTCCATTGAGCGGACCCCGCTGGGCCGGAGCGTCCAACGATGAGCCCAGCCAGTCAGCAAATCCGATCATCGTCTGCCGCCCAATCATTCGCAGGGCTGTTGCGAAAACAGAGAATTTTTGCGCGAAAATCACCATTCGCCATCTTCCATGTCATGCGTTCCTGGCATGTGTTTTCTCAAAAGATTTATTTGCAATCACAAATCTCCTGAAAGGAAGATCACTTCCTGAACATTTGGTAATTCACGACAACCCAAGGGACTTATTTCACTAAGAAGGGACAAGATCCGCAGCCCTTCTCAAAATCAGCGCCCTGTCGGCTGCCCGCGTTGAGGCTTCCCAGCTGCGCTTCCTATCCCTCCGGTCCAGAAACAATGCATATTCCGCCCATTCTCCGCTGCATGGACTGCCTTGCACAGCGCCACTCAACCGGGAATACACTGTCACGAGCGCATACATAACGATGTGATGACCGTCACAGAACTTCTATTAAAAAGAGAATTACGGTGAGACATATTGCCACTGGAGGGGATGAACGATGCTCGTCAACCGCCCTTTTTCGGATCGCCGCCGGCCTGTCCGTCACCTTTGTCGACGATGAGTTCCCGGACAGAGAGCAGAGCGGAATGGGGTCACCTCGTCCGACCGCCCACGGAAACGCAGATGAAGGTTGTCGGCGAAGCGCGCAAAGTAGAGATCCGACGCCAACAGGCCGCCGCTGAGGTGGTCCCCGTTCCCCGGTTCTCCCGCACTTTGCGTGGATCAGGCTGCGAGAAGGACGCGGCGGCGCAGCTCCTTCTGGTTCATGGCATGAACGCCAGACGGGCAGAGCGCATATGTTTGGAGGATTTCGAGGCTGGCGCCGTTCGGTAAGAAGTGATAATGATTATCAATAGCATTTTCGTCTGCGTCGTCGCCCTTCCCGCCGCGCCCACTGTTCCTCATCATTCCCCCAGCCTTTTCCGGTGGATGTCATGGACTGTCTTTGTGAGACCAGACAGGATGTGTTCCAGGTCGACCCGTCCTTGCTGGCCCGTCTCGCCGGACCGGGATCCGGTTGGCGCGACCATGCGCTGCCCTGCCGCGATGGCTCCGTGCAATTCCGCATTGGACGGATCGGGTCGGGCATCAGCCTGACCAGGAGCGACTGCCGCCTGCGCGGCGATTACCGGTCACGGATAGACCATGGCGGGGCGGTCGGGGTGCTGGCCTTCGGCCTGTCAGGCATCAGCCTGTTCGGATGCGGCGACGCGGCCCCACGCCACACGGTGCGCGCCGGAGACGTCTGGCTGTTCCGTCTTGACGACGCGCCGATCACCCGTGTGACGCCGGCGCAGGAACGGGCCGGGATGCTGGCGGTCAAGTTCGACCTGGACCGCGTCGGCGAGGCGCTGGTCGGCGCCGGCCTGGACCGGATGCCGGGCGGAACCCGCGCCGTCCGGCTGGGACGATCGGAGGCCGGCGCCGGTCGGCTGCGCCCGCTGCTGGACAACGACCTCACCTCGCCGCTCGACCGGCTGATGGCGGAGAGCGCGGCGCTCGGGATGCTGGCGCATTGGCTGGCGCCGCTGTCGAACGACGGCTCCCTCACCGACCGTGCGATGAGGGAAGGCGTGCTGGACGACGGGGAGCGGCGCGGTCTGGCCCGGGTGGCGGACCTGCTGCTGTCGGACCTTTGCCACCCGCCGTCGCTGGACCGGCTGGCGGAGACGGCGGGGATGAGCCATGCGCGGCTCAACCGCTGCTTCCGCAAGGCCTACGGACAGACGGTCTTTGCGTGGCTGCGCGACCGGCGGCTGGAGCGCGCAGAACACTGCCTGAGGAGCGGAGGCCAGAGCGTCACCGAGATCGCTTTCCTCTGCGGTTTCAGCAGTTCCAGCCATTTCGCGTCCGCCTTCCGCGAGCGGCATGGGTGCAGCCCGGCCGAGTTCCGCCGGCGCTGCTGAGGCCGGCGCTGCTGAAGCCGTCGGGCCCGGCCGTTCGGCGTCTGTCCCGCACCGTTCCGCCGATGACGGCGGCCGCGGAACGGCGGGCGTAGGGTGGCCGGCCCTCCCTCCGGCTCCGGACCTCCCATGACGAACACGACGACCGCGATGACCGCAAAGCCGGCCCGCAAGCCGACCGACCGCACGGCATCCACCATGGCCGCCCTGCTCGGCGGCTTGCTGGCGAACGGCGCCGGCCACTCGTTCCTGCTGATCGTTCTTCCGCCGCTTGGACGCGGTCTCGGCTTCGGAGACGTGCGGACAGGGCTGCTGCTCAGCCTCTCCGCCCTGTTGCTGGTCGTCGCCGGACCGGCCTGGGGGCATGTCTGCGACCGCTGGGGCCGGCGCCGCGTTCTGGTGGCCGGGTTGGGCGCCGCCGCCCTGTTTCCGGCGGCGATGGCCTCGATCCTGGCCGGCCACGCCGATGGCGCCTTGTCGGGCGAGGCGGCGTTCGCCCTGCTGCTGGCCGCGCGGCTGGTCCAGTCGGCGCTGTCGGCCGGGATCATGCCGGCCGCCCAGGCCGTCCTCGCCGACCTGACCAGCGCCGATCGGCGGGCCGGCGGCATGGGAATGATGGGCGCCGCCTTCGGGATGGGCGCCATCCTCGGTGGGGCCTTCGCTTGGCGGATGGGAGGAACCGACCCCATCGCGGCGCTGCTGATCATCGCCGCGCTGATCGCCGCCGGAACGCTGGCGGTCTGGCTCCGCGTCGGAGAGCCGGACCGTGGAGCGGCGCGGCCGGACGGCCCGGCCGCGGTCCGGGCGGGGGGATGGCCCCGTCTGGCGGACATCCGCCGATTCCTGGCGATCACGCTGTGTGGGCTGACGGCCTACAGCCTGCTGCAGCAGGTCACGGCGCTGCGCCTGCAGGACAGCTTCGGCCTGCCGCCGGTGGACTCGGTCCAGCGCGGCGGCGCGATCCTCGCGCTCACCATGGCGGTGATGGTGGCGACGCAGGGGCTGGCGGTGCGTTGGCTGGACTGGTCCCCCATCCGCCTGCTGCGCGCCGGAGCCGGCATCGCGGCGCTCGCCATGGCGGCGGCGGCGCTGGCGCCCTCGCCCGCCCTTCTGATGGCGGCGATGGCCGGAGTGGGCGGCGGGTTGGGCCTGCTGCTGCCGGGCAATCTCGCCATGCTCAGCTTGCGCACGGCGACGGACGCGCAGGCCCGGACCGCCGGCCTCAACGGCATCGGCCAGGGGCTGGGCATGGCCGCCGGCCCGCTGCTGGGCGCGGCGCTGCACCAGTTCTCGCCGGTGGCGCCCTACTGGGCGGCCGCCGCGATCCTGTGCGCGGTGTGCGCGCTGGCGTTCGCCCGGCGCTGACCGGCCCGTTCGCCCGATGATGGGAAGCGTTCGGCGATTGGGCGACCGTCCCGGGCGCTTCCTCTAGCCTCGCCGCGGATTTCAGCGAGGAAAGCCGTTTCCATGCCCCACCCATCGTTCCGCGCGCCGCCGCACGCACGCCTTCTTCCCTCCGCCCCGCTCCTTCTGGCGATGGCCGGTCCGGCGCTGGCTGCCGATCCGCCGGACGTCGTCGCAACCGCCCCCGTCGTGCTGGCTCCGGTGACGGTCGAGGCCCGCCAATGGAAGGAGGATGTCCAGCGCACCCCCGGATCGGTCGAGGTGCTGACCCCGCTGGACCTGGACAATCCGCTGTCGGGGGGATTGCCGGCGGCCATCGCCAAGCGCACGCCCAACGTCCAGATCGAGCAGTCGACGGTCCAGACGCGGATCGTCCTGCGCGGCATGACCAGCGCCAACACCGCCCTCCAGGACCCGTTGGGGTTCTTCGTGAACGACGTCGCCCTGCCGCACGGCGCCACCCAGGCGCCCCGGCTCCCGGACCCCGCGGCGCTGGAGATCCTCAAGGGGCCGCAGGGCAGCCTTTACGGGCGCAACACCGAGGCCGGCGCCATCAAGGCCGTCACCGCCGATCCCGACTGGACGTCCTCGGGGTGGGGCAGCCTGTACACCGGCTTTCAGGACGGCCCCGACGGCTGGCGTCCCACCGTCACGGCGGCCGGGCGGGTGTCCGGGCCATTGAAGGATGACTCGGTGGCCGGCTCGCTGGCCTTCCGCGCGGAGGACGCCCGGGGCACCGGCCTCAACCGCTTCGACGGATCGAAGAATGGCACCGAGACCGGCCGCTGGACCCTGTCCGGCGGCTTGGAGGCGCGGCCCGACGACGACACCGACATCCGCCTGAAAAGCATCGTCGAACGGGCTGAACTGGGCAAGGCGCGGATGCGCTATCTGTCGGGCCCCTACGCCACCGGCCGTTTCACCACCAACTACAACACCCCCTCCTGGGACGATTCCACCAGCGCCGTGCAGTCCTTGCGGATCGACCACCGCGGAGACGGGCTCGACCTGACGAGCGTCACCGGCTGGACCCATTACAGGCGCGATTTCCAGATGGATCTCGACGGCTCGCCGCTCGCCACCCTGCCGACCCTGTCGACCCATCGCGATGACGCGCTGTCGCAGGAGATTCGCCTGACGTCCGCCGATCCGCAAGCGCGGCTGCGCTGGCTGGCCGGGTTCTATGCCCACCGGGAATGGACGGATCTGGATTTCCAGATCGGCACCCCGCGCGTCCGCCGCGAGACCACCATCGACCAGACCGGGTTGGCCGGCTTCGGACAGGTGGAGGTCGGCCTGACCGACGCCCTGCGCCTCGGGCTGGGCGGCAGACTCGAATGGATCGGCCAGAGCGGCCATCAGACGCTCTCCAGCCCGGCCGGGCGCGCCGCCTACGGGCAGGATCTCCACCACACGACGCTGTTGCCGCGCATCAGTCTGTCCTACGAGGCCGGACCGGACGCGACCGTCTACGCCTCCTACGCGCGCGGCTATCTGCCCGGCGGCTACAATTACGGCACGGCGGTGAACCGCGGCACGCTGACCTACGCGCCCGAGCACAGCTGGACCGCCGAGGCCGGCGTCAAGAGCCGCTTCGCCGCCGGTCGCGGCGAGGCCGGGCTGGCGGTCTTCCACACGCGCACGACCGACAAGCAGATCGTCGATCTGGTCCCCGGCGGCACCCAGAAGGTCAGCAACGCCGCCGAGGCCGAGATCGTCGGCGCCGAACTGTCCTTGACCGGGCGTCTGAGCGCGCATTGGACGCTGTTCGGCAGCGGCGGCCTGCAACGGGCCAAGGCGACCTCCTACACCGTCCATGTCAGCCGCAACGGCGCGCTGGTGCCCGCCGACCTTTCGGGCAACCGCCTGCCCATGGCGGCGCACGCCACCTACGCGCTGGGCGTGGGCTATGACGAGGGGGAGAGGGGCTGGTTCGGGCAGGTGGGCGTGAACGGCTCCGGTCCCTACCACTTCGATTCGGAGAACACGCTGCGGCAATCGGCCTTCGCCCTGGTCGACGCCCAGGTCGGTTACCGCTTCGCCGCGGTGGAGCTGGGGGTGTGGGCCAGCAACCTGTTCAACCGCAACGTCTACGCCCGCGCCGTGCGGGCGCCCCTCGGCGTGCTGGCGGAGGACGGGGCGGCGCGCGAGGTCGGCCTGCGCGTCAAGGCGGTGTGGTGATGGCCATGACCATGCATCCCCCTGAACACCCTGCGACCCGCAACGCCCCGCTCCCGGCCCGGCTGTTCGACCTGATCCAGGCCCCGCTGCGCTGGCAGCTTCTGGCGGCGGGGTTGGAGTTCGGCCTGTTCGACCGGCTGGCGGAGCCCGCGACGGCGGCGGACCTGGCGGCCAGCCTGTCCCTCGACGCCGGACGGCTCGGCCATGTGCTCGACGCGCTGACCGCGATGGATCTTCTGGTCAAGAGCGAGGGCCGCTACCGCCTGACGGAGGAGGCCGCGCCCTATCTGCTTTCCGATGGCGAGCGGAGCCTGCGCGACCTGCTCACCACCCTGCCCCGGGTGCGCCACGGCGACGTGTCGGCGCTGCTGCGCGCGGAGACCGGCGACGCCCCTCTCGACATGGCGGCACCGGAGTTCTGGGACCGCTCGGCCTTCAGCCTGCGCGCCTTCCATCGCGGCATGGGAACGGCGGCGATGGCGGCCGTGCTGGACGATCTGCCGGAATGGCCCTCCGCCCGGAGCTTCCTCGACATCGGGGCCGGATCGGAGACGCTGGCGCTGACGGTCGCGGAGCGGCGGCCGGACATGAGGGTGGCATTGGTCGACCTGCCGCCGATGGCCGCCCGGATCTCCGGGCGGTTGGCGGTTGCCGGGCCGGCGGGCCAGCGCGTCGCGGTGATCGCCGGCGACTTCAACGACGCGGACCTGGGCGGCGGGTACGATGTGATCTGGGCGTCGCTGACCCTCTATTACGCCCGCGATCTCGTCGCGCTGCTGGCGAAGGTCCGGCGGGCGCTGGCGCCGGGCGGCGTCTTCGTTAGCCTGCACGAGGGGCTGACGGCGGAGCGCACGCGACCGGAAACCCATGTCGTCGGACGGCTGGTGGCGGCCCTGCGCGGTCAGGACCGCTCGTTCGACCGGGGGGCCATCGCCGGAGCGCTGTCCGCTGCGGGCTTCGCGCGGGTGGAAAGCCGGGACATCACCACCGCCTTCGGCCCGTTCAGGCTGGATTGCGGGCGGGACTGAGTGGTCGGCGGCGCACCCCGACGATCGGATGGTTCAGAAACCCGAGCGTCCCGCGCGAGAGTGGCTCTCCTGTATGGAGCGGCGGGCAGGCGGAGGGGCAGATCAACGAGCTGACGCTGATCAAGCGTCAGATGCACGGACGCGCCAGCTTCGATCCGCTGCGCCGTCGTGTCCTCCTCGCAGCCTGGTCCGCGCAAACCGCGGGAGCCCCCCTCACTCCGTCTCCCGCATGGATTGTGATGCCTTGGCGCGTCGGGCGCGCGTCGGCTTGCCACGCTTGGCCCCGTCGTTTTCCTCCCGGTCGTCCTCCGGATGATCGCCGGTCCGGCGGTAATGCTCGTAGGACTTGTCGATGTGCTGCTTCATCAGCCGTTCCGCTTCCTCCGGCTGACGACGCTCGATCGCTTCGATGATCGCGTCATGCTCGTTCGCGGCGGCATGCATGCGACCATCCTTGTAGGTGGCGTGCTGGTGCGAGAAGCGGAGCACGTCCGGCCCCATCAAGGCGATCAGCGAGCGAAGCAGGTTGTTGTTGGTCGCCTCCGCGACCTTGAGGTGGAACAGAAGGTCCTCCTCCAGGGTGTAGGCGTTGGCTTCGGCCTGCTCGCGCATCCGCTGCTGGGCCTTGCGGATCTCGGCGATCTGGCCGCTGTGCGCGCGCTCGGTCGCCAGGCGGGCGGACAGGGCCTCCAGGGCGCCGCGCACCTCGATCAGCATCTCCGGGCTGGTGTCGTCGGCGTTGAGGATGTTGTTGATGAGGCCGAGCAGCACATGTTCGCTGAGATTTTCCACCACCGTGCCGCTCTGCGGCGAGGTGCGGACGATCCCGAAGAATTCCAGACGGCGGAGCGCCTCGCGCACCGTGCCGCGGCTGACGTCGAAGCGCTCGGCGAGCACCCGTTCCGCGGGCAGCTTCTGGCCCGCCTTGATGATCCGACGGGCGATCAGGTCGCTGATCTGCTCGATGATGATGTCGGGAGGGCGTCGGACCTTGATTTTCTGCAGGTGGCGGGAGACGTCGAAATCGGGGTCATCCATGCCGCTCTCCGGTGACTGAACTGGTTCTCTGGTACGATGTCGCTCCAGTTCTTTAGGCATCAACGGCGGACAAGTCAACCGCACGCCTGGGCGGAAAGGGGACGCCGTCACCCATCGGCAGCATGGCACCGGCCCTCGCCACGCGTGTCTCAGCGAGAAGACGGCAGGTCATCGGGTTCGTAAAAATAGCATGGGACCACCCGGCGCAAGGTGGCGATCGTTCCGGCCACACCATCGAGGTGGGTGGCCATCAGGGCGGCGGCCCGGTCGGGCTCCCCCGCGGCGATGGCTGCGACCATGGCATCATGCTCGTCGATCGCCGGGCCCATGCTCCCGAAGACCAGCAGACCGAGGCGGCGGCAGCGGTCGATCTGCGCCTTGATCCGTTCAACGGTGTCCCAGAAACCCGGATGGCCGGCAACCTCGGACAGCAGGGAGTGAAACGCCTCGTCCGCCGCGTGGAAGCCGTCGACATCACCCACCGTCTGGCAGGCACGCTGCCGTTCGACGGACGCGCGCAGACGCTCGATCTGATCGGGCGTCGCCCGGCGGGCCGCGTAGCGGACGACGCGGATTTCCAGGGCCTTGCGCATTTCCCCGGCCTCCGGCAACGCCCGCAGGGGAATGCGCGCCACCCGCATCCCCCGATGCTGCGGGTGGCGCTCGGCCAGCTGTTCGTCGGCCAGCCGGTCGATCGCCTGCCGAACCTTCGGGCGGCTGGCGCCATAAGCCTCGGCAAGGGAACGCTCGGCGAGCGTCTCGCCCGGCCTGCGGCGGAGCGAGACGATGGCGCTGCGCAGATCCCGGTGGATCATGCGGGAGTCGGCATGCCACGGCCGCGACGGAATCGGCTTCATTTTGGTCGGACCTGTTCCGATGGGACCGGCTCTCCCCTTCCGCCCGCAGCTTGGGAGCGGATGGGGAGAGCGCCGTTGCGCGTTCAGTAGATGGCCATGAAGCCGCCATCGACGAAGATCAGCTGGCCGTTGACGAAGTCGGAGGCCGGGGAGGCCAGGAACACCGCGGTGCCGACCAGATCCGTCGGGTTCCCCCAACGGCGCGCCGGCGTGCGCTTCTTCACCCAGGAATCGAACTCCTCGTTCTCGATCAGGGGCTTGTTCATCTCGGTCACGATGTAGCCCGGGCCGATGGCGTTGACCTGGACGTTGAACTCCGCCCACTCCGCGGTCATCGACTTGGTCAGGAGGCGGATGCCGCCCTTGGCCGCTGCGTAGGGCGCCACGGTGACGCGGGCCTGCTCGCTGGTCAGGGAGCCAATGTTGATGATCTTGCCCGCCCGCCGCGCGACCATGCGGCGGCCCGCCTCGCGGCCGACGAGGAAGGCGCTGGTCAGGTTGGTGTCGATGACCTTGCGAAAATCCGCCACCGGGAAATCGACCAGCGGGCTGCGGATCTGGATGCCGGCGTTGTTCACCAGGATGTCGACGGCGATCCCCTGCGCGTCGAGGTCGGCGAAGGCCTTCGCCACCGCGTCCTCGTCCGTCACGTCGAAAGCCGACTCATGGACGGTGTGGCCCTTGTCGCGCGCCCGCGCCGCGGCGTCGGCCAGGGCGGTGGGGTTGATGTCGCTGAGGATGATCGCGGCGCCGGCCTCGGCCAGCCCTTCGGCGATGGCGTTGCCAAGGCCGCGGGCCGATCCGGTCACAAGCGCGGTCTTGCCGGTCAGGTCAAACATGGTCGTCATGATGGAGAGTCTTTCGTTTGGAGGCTGGCCGGTCAGAGGCTGCTGCGGCGGACGCTCAGGTCGGGGCGCTCGAAGACGGCGGGCAGGAGTTCCGTGCCGAGGCCCGGCCCGTCCATCGGCAGGACATGGCCGTCGACGATGCGCGGGACCTCGGTCACCAGCTCGGTGTACCAGCCCGTGTAGAAGGCGCGGACCGACTCCTGGATCAGCGTGTTCGGGTTGGACAGCGAGGAGTGCACGGCGGCGACGTAGGCCACCGGCCCGGTGCAGTCGTGCGGCGCGTAGGGGCGATGGTAGGTGTCGGCGAGCGCGGCGATCTTGCGCCCTTCGGTCAGGCCGCCGGTCCACACCAGATCGGTCATCACCACGCCGATCGCCCCGGCTTCCAGCATGTCCTTGTAGGGGAAGCGCGAGCCCAGCGTCTCCGACGCGCAGATCGGCACGCTCGTCGAGCCGGCCAGCTCGGCCAGCGCGTTGACCGAGTTCATGCGGATCGGGTCCTCGTACCAGGTCGGCTCATAGTCCTCGAGGACACGGGCGATCTTCTTGACGGTCGGCAGGTTCCACAGGCAGTGGAACTCGACCATGATCTGCATCCGGTCGCCGACGGCCTTGCGGATCTTCTCGAAGGGCTCGACCGCGCGCTTCATCTGCTCGGCGGTGATGAAGCGCCCGTCGTTGGCGATGGCCGCGGGGTCGAACGGCCAGATCTTCATGCCGGTGATGCCCTGCTCCAGCAGGCTCTCGGCGAGCCGGCCGGCGTCGGTCATGAAGCCATTGAGATCCTCGTAGGGACCCTCGCTGGAGCCCAGGTTCCAGGTGTCGACCGGCTTGATCTTGTTGGATCGCACGTAGCCGTAGCCGGCGCAGGTGTTGTAGACGGGCACCCGGTCGTGGCAGAGGCCGCCGAGCATCTGGTGCACCGGCTGGCCGCACACCTTGCCGAGGATGTCCCACAGCGCGAGGTCGATGGCCGACGCGGCGCGGTACTCGGCGCCGGTCGAGGATTGCGCCATCGGCAGGTTCACCAGCTCGCGGGCGTGGGCCTCGATGCGCAGCGGGTCCTTGCCGAGCAGGCGCGCCGCCAGGACGTCGTGGATGTGCGCCTCGACCGCGCCCGCCCCGTAGAAGGTCTCGCCCAGCCCGACGATTCCGGCGTCGGTGTGGACGCGGACCCAAACGACGTTGGAGAACTCCTCGGTCCTCAAGGTTTCCAGTTGCGTGATTTTCATGGGTCGCTCGCAAAGCTCTTGCGGATGTCCGCAAGCGGTCGGTTCCAGGGAGGGACCCGCCGGAGCGGGCGGGTCCGTCGGAAGGGCTCGGTCCGGGGGATCACCCGAAGACGATCTGCACCTTCATGTTCCGGCTGCGGTCGTGCGCGGCGTCGAACGCCTCCGCGGCGGATTCGAACGGGAACTGCGCGGTGGCCAGCGGCGACAGGTCGACACCGCCCGTCGTCAGGGCGGCGACGGCCCAGGCGAACTCCTCGTGGAAGCGGAAGGAGCTTTTCAGCGTCACCTCCTTGGCGAGGAGGCGGTTGAGCGGGATCGGGGTGAGGCCCGGCGCCAGCATGCCGACCTGGACGACCACGCCGCCGGGCCGCGTGCTGAGGACGCAGGTCTCCACCGCCCTGGCGCTGCCCGACGCCTCGAAGCTGACGTCGAAGCAGCCGCGGTCGGCCTGCCAGCGGTTGGGCGTCTCGCTGTCGGACAGGACGTTGACCGTCTCGTGGGCGCCGACCTGGGCGGCGATCTCCAGGGCGTTGTCGGACAGGTCGGTGATGGTGACGTGCGCGGCGCCCGCCCGGCGCGCGGCGACCGCGATCAGGCAGCCGATCGGCCCGGCGCCGGTGATCAGGACGCGCCGGCCGAGCAGGCTGCCGGCCTGCGCCACCGCGTGCAGGGCGACGGCGAAGGGCTCGGCGAAGACCAGATTGCTGTGGCGCGTGTCCTGCGGGACCGGGAAGCACTGGAAGTCGCGCACCACCAGCGTTTCGCGGAAGGCGCCCTGAACGTGGGGAAACCGCGAGGCGCTGCCGAAGAAGATCATGTTGGCGCACAGGTTCTCCCGGCCGCCCAGACAGTGCGGGCAGGCGCGGCAGGGCTTGCCGGGATTGACGGCGACGCGGTCGCCGACCTTGGTCCGGGTGACCTCCGGCCCGACCTCGACGACGTCGCCGCTGATTTCGTGGCCCAGCACCATGGGCTCCCGGACGTTGAAGTCGCCGACGCGCCCCTCGAAGAAGTAGTGCAGATCGGACCCGCAGATTCCGCCCGCGGCGATCTTGACCCGGACCTCGCCGGGACGCAGGGACGGCTCGTCCAGCGCTTCGAGGCGGAGATCCTTTTGTCCGTGCAGAACACAGCCGCGCATCTGATGTCTCCTGAAGGCGGTCCGGCGCGTCGTCGCGCCTGGAACCGCGTGAGAATGTTGATCGAGGGGAACGGCGGGCCCCGGGCCCGTCCGGTCCCGGCAAAATCCGTTGCCGTGGCTCCAGAGAACCAAACAGCAAATTGGTCTACTGGTTTAATAGCTACGGCCGGCGCGCCGGCTTGTCAACACGAAGAGTGCGGATCACGGGCATCGTCCCGGGGTTTGCGGGGCTCGGCCATGCGCGCAAGGCGCACTCCACTCCGGACCGACGATCCATTTATCAAGCCCTATCAGAGACTTGCTTTGGTCTTGGTAATGCGCCCGCGAGTCCGGTGGAGCGCGATGCCCGGCGCCGGCCACCCGTTCGTCACGTCGACGAGATGCACGCAGGCCGGGGAAAAAGGGCTTTTTGCCGGAACAGCCTGCGACCGTTGGCCGCACGCCGTCGCAACATTTCGCAGGCCCAGCGTTATGCTGTTGACAGGCGCCGACGCGTTGCCCTATCCAATGAAACAGAAGACCAGTGTACCAATATCCCAGAAACGTCGGCATCGCGGTCCTGCGGGAACCGCCGGGAGTTGGGAGGCCTCGCGGGGCCGCTGTGGCGGTCCCCGCGACGCATGGCTTCCCGAACGCGGAACGGTCAGGGCCGGGCGGCGGGGAAACGGGTCGGACAATCGGTTTCACCGACGGCGCTGCGCCGTCACCCAACGATGCCGAGTGAATAATTTCTAGAGGGAGTCATCTGCGCCATGCCCAACGGGACATCACAGGCCGGCGAGCGCGACGGCATCGCACCACCGCCACACCCATTGCGCGTCGTCATCGCCGACGCCAACTTCGTGCCTCACCGCGCGCTGATGGAGGCGCGGCTTCCGGCGGGCAGCGTCGTCTCCTGGCATCCGGCCTTCGACGAAGCGGCGGTCGCGGCCGATCTGGCGGGCGCCGACGTCTTCGTCGGCCCGCGCTTCACCGCCGCGATGGGGGCCGCGGCCGACTCCCTGCGCCTCGTCCATGTCGGCGGCGCCGGCTATGACGGCATCGACACCGGAGCCCTGCCCGACGGCGTCGTCTGCGCCAACACCTTCTGCCATGAATCCTCGATCGCCGAATATGTGGCGGCGACCAGCGTCGTCATGCGCCGCCAGTTCCTGCAACAGGATCGCGCGTTGCGCACCGGGCATTGGGATTCGTCGGTCTATGAATCGCAGCGCTGTCAGCTGAACTCCCTGGCCGGGGCCACCGTCGGAATCGTCGGCTATGGGCACATCGGGTCGCGCACCTGGCAGCTCATGCGCGCGTTCGGCGCGACGGGCGTCACGGTCACGCCGCGTCCGGTCGATGTGGAGCGTGAAGGGCTGCGCTGGGCGGCCGGCATCGACGGGCTCGGCCGGCTGCTGGCCGAGAGCGACGTCGTCGTGCTGTGCCTGCCGCTGCGGCCGGACACCCGCCACATGATCGACGCCGCGCGGCTGGCCGCGATGAAGCCCGACGCCCTGCTCGTCAACGTCAGCCGCGGCCCGCTGGTCGATCCCGAAGCGCTGTACGACGCCCTCAAGGAGCGCCGCATCGGCGGCGCCGTCATCGACGTCTGGTACCAGTACCCGGCCGGCGGCGCCCACGCCCAGCCGTCGCCGCTGCCCTTCGCCTCGCTCGACAACGTCCTGATGACGCCGCACATCTCCGGCGTCACCCGCCAGACCTTCGAAGGCCGGGTGCAGGACATCGCCGCGAACATCGGTCGCCTCGCGGCCGGCGAACCGCTGCGCAACGTGGTCTTCCCCCGCTAGGACCGCCCGTCCCGGCCGGACCGGTTCGCCGACCTTCCGGCGGACCGGGGACGACCCGCAACGCCCCCTTTCCTCGACGCCGCGCGGCCGGACCCGTCCCCCCCGTGGGGCGCCCCACGACCGCGTGCCGCGCGTCGCGTGCCATCATCACTCCACCCTTCCGGTGGTTCGTGAAGGAAGCAGCCTATGACCGAGATATCCAGCTCCATCGCCCAACCGGGCTCCCATGCCCAGGACACGGCCACCAAGGACACGGCCCCCGCCGACGCCGCCAACGTCCGACGGGCCGCCCTTGCCGGCCTGATCGGCACGATGCTCGAAAACTTCGACTTCGTGATCTACGGCACGGCGTCCGCCCTGATCTTCAGCAAACTGTTCTTCCCGACGATCTCGCCGGCGGCGGGAATCATCGCCAGCTTCGGCGCCTACGCGATCGGCTTCCTGGCGCGACCGCTCGGGGGGCTTTTCTTCGCGCATTACGGCGAGAAGTACGGCCGCAAATGGGTGCTGGTCACGACGCTGTTCCTGATGGGCGGGGCGACCTTCGCCATCGGCTGCCTGCCGACCTATGAGACGGCCGGCATCTGGGCGCCGCTCCTGCTGGTTCTCTGCCGCTTCCTGCAGGGCTTCGGCGCGGGCGCCGAGCAGTCGGGCGGCGCCACGCTGCTGACCGAGACGGCCCCCCTCGGCCAGCGCGGCCGGCTCTCGTCGCTGATCATGGTGGGTGCGGCCTTCGGCACGGCGCTGGGCGCCATCGCCTGGATCGGGGCCCAGCAGCTTCCCAACGAGATGCTGATGAGCTGGGGCTGGCGCGCCATCTTCTGGAGCAGCATCCTCGTCACCATCGCCGCCTTCGTCATCCGGCTGAAGCTCGCCGAGAGCCCGATCTTCATCGAGCTGAAGAAGAAGGTGGACGTCAAGAACCAGGCCCCGCTCAAGGTCGTCGCCAAGCACGGCAAGAAGAACGTCGTCAAGGTGATCCTGATGAACTGGGGCGTGTCGACGCAGTCCTACATCTATCAGGTCTTCATGATCACCTATCTGGTGAGCGTGGTGGGCGTGGACACCCATTTCATCCCGCCGGTGCAGCTGGCCGCCGCGATCGCCGCGTCCTTCGCCGCCTTCCTGACCGGCATGCTGTCCGACCATTTCGGCCGGCGCCGCATGACGCTCGTGCTGACCGGTCTGCTGACCGTCACGCCGTTCCTCGTCTTCCCCGGCCTGAACACCGGCTCGCCGGTCCTGATCACCGCGATCATCGTGTTCGGCTACATGGTCGCGGCCCAAGGCGTGACCGGGGTGCACATGAGCTTCTTCCCCGAGATCTTCGGCAGCCGCTACCGCTACGCCGGGGTGACGCTGGGCCGCGAGTTCTCGTCGATCATCGGCGGCGGCATCGCTCCGCTGCTGAGCGCCGCGCTGCTGGCCTGGTACGCCAACTCCTGGGTCCCGGTGGCGATCTACATGGCCCTCACCATGCTGGTCTCCTTCCTGGTCACCTATTCGCTGCCCGAGACGCTCAACCGTGACCTGAGCACGCCGACGGACGCCGAGTGGGGCGAGGCCCGGCCGTCCGAATCCCGCGCCTGATCCGGGCGCCATCCACAAACCGGGGCCGCTTCCCTGACCAGGGGAGCGGCCCCGAACGTCCGACCTTCGGCGCGTCCGAGCCAAGCGGAGAGGCAGCTTCATGAATTCCCATCACAAACCGTTCCGCGTCGTGGGGGCCTACGCCGCCCAGCCGGACACCGCGGCGGAGCGCCGGGCCTATCTGGAGGGCGTCCTGTCCCTTCCCGGCGTCGACGGCCTGGAAATCTCCTGGGGGGCACCCGGCTGGGACGAGGATGAGCGGCTTCTGGCCGCGCTGTTCGACAGCCGTGGCGCGCAGGGGCGGCATGTGCTGACCCTGATCGGTGCGTCCGCCATCGCGGCGGCGGCGGACCCGAGGGTCGGGCTGGCGTCCACCGATCCGGCCGGGCGTGCCCGCGCCATCGAACTGGTTGCCGCGGCCCACCGGGCGATCGCGGGCTTCGCGGCGCGCGGGCAGCGCATCCTGGCCGTCGAGGTCCACGCCTTCCCGACCCTTTCGCCGGCCGCGGCCGGAGAGGGGGGCCATGCGCTGGAAACATCGCTTCGGGAGATCGCCTCCTGGGACTGGGGCGACACGACGCTCGTCGTCGAACATTGCGACGCCCGTCCGGTCGCCGGTCCTTGGCAGAAGGGCCTGCTTCCCCTCGCCATCGAGAGCGCCGCGGTGACAGCCGCCGCCGCTGCGGCAAGGACGCCCCTGGGCATGGCCGTGAACTGGGGGCGTTCCGCCATTGAGGAGCGGGACGCGACGGCCCCAGAGCGGCACGCGCGCTACCTCCGCTCGGCCGGGTTGCTGCGTGGCGTGATGTTCTCCGGTGCGACCGGCCGCGATGGCGCCTACGGTCCGGCCTGGAGCGACGTGCATCCGCCGCTCCGCGAACAGGTTGGGGAATCCGTGATGGAGCGGGGCCATATCGCGGCAACGCTCGAGGCCGCCGGGCCCGATCTGCTCTATGAAGGCGTCAAGGTCGGCGTACGGCCCCGGCAGGCCGACACGGCGGACCGCATCGCCCTGATCCGCGGCACTCTGGACGCGCTCGACGCGGCACGCTCGACCTGATGAGGGTGATCGCCACGGCGCGCGGCGGTGGTTGGTCTGGAAATGCCGACGATGTGCGACTGAAAGCGCCTAACGGAACCCAAGCGAGCGTACGCTCGACCACCCATCGGTATCGGCCGAGACGCTCGCTGCTTTCGACGCTACGCCGGGCAATCCACGGAATGATCGCTCGTTGGCGCAGCGCCCGCCGGCAGTGAGCGAAGTCGTAGCCCTTGTCGGCATGCAGCTTGGCCAGTCGCCGCCGGAGCCGGTCCGCACATTGGCGGATCGCCGGCGCGGCATCGACCAGCGCCTCCAGCAGCTTCCTGTCGTGCCGGTTGGCTGGCGATATCCTCAGGGCGAGCGGGATGCCGTTAGCATCGACGAGGATGGGGCGCTTGGAGCCCGGCTTGCCGCGATCCGTCGGGTTCGGGCCGGTCTCCTCACCCCCCCTTTTGCCGGGACGCTGGCGCTGTCCACCGCCGCACGATCCCAGTTGATGGCGTTGGCATAGCCGAGCCGGTCGAGCCGCACATGATGCAGCCGTTCCCACACGCCAGCCCGATGCCACTCGTGCAGACGCCGCCGGCGGGTCATACCCGAGCCGCAGCCCATCTCCACCGGCAGATGCTCCCAAGGGATACCCATGCGCAGCACGTTCGCACAGCCGGGGCCGTCCGCCTTTCGGCTTGGGCCGCTCCGGCGGGATCAGCGGTTCGATGATCGCCCACAAGGCGTCGCAAACAAGAGGGGCTGCCATGCCCCACCAAACCGTTTCCAGCCGGTTTTGTTACACTCTCATGGGTGCTCTCGTAACAGTTTATGGTTCCATCCAGACGTCCTTCATCGCTCCGACCAGGAACTCCTTGTTGCCCTCGGGGCCGGTGACCGGGCTTTCGGTGATGTCGAGCACCCGCCAACCCGGTAGCGCGTCGAGCCAGGCACGGATGCGGTCGCAGACCTCCTGGTGCAGTTCGGGGTCACGGACCACCCCGCCCTTGCCGACGCGGCCCTTGCCGACCTCGAACTGCGGCTTGATGAGCGCGATCAGCCGACCGCCCGGAACCACCAGGGAAAGGGCGGCGGGCAGCACCACCTCAAGCCCGATGAAGCTGGCGTCGCAGACCACCATGTCCACCGGATCGGGAATCTCGGCGCTGGTCAGGTGACGGGCGTTCGTCTTTTCCAGAACCACCACGCGCGGGTCGTTGCGCAGCTTCCAGGCCAGTTGGCCATGCCCGACGTCCACCGCATAGACCTTGGCGGCGCCGCGGGTCAGCAGCACGTCGGTGAAGCCACCGGTCGAGGCGCCCACATCGACGGCGGTCAGGCCGGTGGGATCAATGCCGAAGACGTCCAGCCCCTTGACCAGCTTCAGCCCGCCGCGCGACACCCAGGGATGGTCCTGCCCCTTCACCGACAAGGGAGCGTCCTCGGCGATCGCGTCGCCGGCCTTGTCGATGCGCTTGGTGTCGGAATAGACCAGCCCGGCCAGGATCAGCGCCTGCGCCTTGGCGCGGCTTTCGGCCAGCCCGCGCTCCACCAGCGCCACATCCGCACGCACCCGCGCCATCTCAGACCTCCCCCGTCGACAAGGGTGGATGCATGGCCCAGGACGCGGCGTTCGGCAAGAGGCGATGAGCCGTCAACGGCGGCGGAGGATCAGAATGGCAGATCCAGGACGAAACGCGTGCCTGGACCGTTCGGCTCCGCGCGCAGCTTTCCCTTCAACTGGCCGGCGAAGGCCCGCGCCACCTTCATGCCCAGGGAGTCGGCGCGCGCGACTTCGAATCCCGGCGGCAAGCCGCGCCCATGATCGGCGACGGTCAGGCGGCGCCCCCCCTCGTCACGCGGCACGAGGCTGACCTCGATGTCCCCCGGGCTGCCCGCCACATAGGCGTACTTCGTGGCGTTACCGACCAGCTCGTTGACGATGAGGGCGAGCGGAATGACCGAATCCACCGGCAGCATCGCCTTCTCCACCGTGACGGCGATGCGGCGTTCCGGACCACCCACCGCGAAATGGCTTTCCATCTCACGGCAGGCGTCGCTCAGATAGGCCCCGAAATCGACGAGGCTGCCGCGGGCGGCGGCGTGGACGCGCTGGTGCGCCTGGGTCACCGTGCCGATGCGGCTGCACGCCTCCTGGAAGGCGCGGCGCATGTCCGGGTCCTTGGCCGACAGGGTCTGGAGCGTCAGCAGGCTGGACACGAGCTGGAGCGTGTTCTTGACCCGGTGGCTGACCTCCCGCGCGTGATGGTGGGCGGTTTCGGTCGATTCGGATTCGGCGGGACGCAGCGTGGCCAGCAGCGACGGTCCACCGTCGAGCGCGGCCAGATCCAGATTCCAGGACACCTCGTCCGGCCCGGTGATCCGCAGGCGGACCGTCTCGCCGCTGCCCTGCGCCTCGGCGACGCGCTCGGCGGTGGCCTCCGGGAAGCGGTCCGCGATCGGATGCCCCGTTTCCAAACCCAGGGCGCGCATGGTGGCGTTGGCGTAAAGACAACGCAAGGATGCACCGTCGAAGACGGCGGTCGGCGTCGATGACGACTCAACGATGGACCGGAACATCCCCGGACCATCCTGAGCCGAAGCGCCGTTTTCGTCGGATGCGCGCCCAGCACCCGCTGCAAACACCTGAGGCATGTTCGACAACACCCAGTCCCGCCGGATACGTTAATTATCTATTGTTTTCGAATTGTAAGACAGCGGTCCCATCCGCACCAGAGAAAGCGCCTCGCCCAACCTTAGGCTAATGGCATTAGCTCCTTCGTCCAGGGTCGGAGTCAGGGCCGGGCGGCGGCGCTTTTCCTGCGGACTCAGGCCCGCACCGCCGCCGCCTCGATCCCCAGCGCCTGCAAGGCCGTGGCGACGATGTGGCGGGCGGCGAGACCGGCTTCCTCATACTGCTTGGCCGGGCTGTCATGGTCGAGGAAGCGGTCGGGCAGGACCATCGGACGGATCTTCAGCCCGCCATCCAGCAGTCCGGCCATCGCCAGATGCTGCAGCACGAAGCTGCCGAAGCCGCCGACCGAGCCCTCCTCGATGGTGATCAGCACCTCATGCTCCAGCGCCAGACGGCGCACCAGCTCCTCGTCCAGCGGCTTGGCGAAGCGGGCGTCGGCCACCGTCGTCGACAGGCCGCGCGCGCCCAGCTCCGCCGCCGCCTTGCGCGCCTCGGCAAGGCGCGTGCCATAGCTGAGGATCGCGACCTTGGTGCCTTCCTGGAGGATGCGGCCCTTGCCGATGGGAAGGACCTCGCCACGCTCCGGCAGTTCCAGCCCCACCCCCTCGCCGCGCGGGTAGCGCAGCGCCGAGGCGCGGTCGTCGATGGCGGCGCTGGTCGCCACCATGTGCATCAGCTCCAGCTCGTCCGCCGCCGCCATCAGCACGATGTCCGGCAGGCAACCGAGATAGGCCACGTCGAAGGCCCCGGCGTGGGTCGCCCCGTCCGCCCCGACCAGACCGGCGCGGTCGAGCGCGAAGCGCACCGGCAGCCGCTGCAGCACGACGTCGTGCACCACCTGGTCATAGGCGCGCTGCAGGAAGGTCGAGTAGATCGCGCAGAAGGGCTTGAAGCCCTCCGTCGCCAGCCCGGCGGCGAAGGTCACCGCGTGCTGCTCGGCGATGCCGACGTCGAAGCAACGGTCGGGGAAGCGCTGACCGAACAGGTCGAGCCCCGTGCCCGAGGGCATGGCCGCGGTGACGCCGAGGACTCGGGAGTCGCGCTCCGCCTCCGCGATCAGGGCGTTGGCGAAGACGCGGGTGTAGGTTGGGGCGTTGGACTTGGGCTTGGACTGGGCGCCGGTGACGACGTCGAACTTGGCCACCGCGTGCAGCTTGTCGGCCGACGCCTCGGCGGGGCCGTAGCCCTTGCCCTTCTTGGTGACGACATGGATCAGGACGGGCTTGTCGTCCTTGGCGTCGCGCACGTTCTGCAGGACCGGCAGAAGATGGTCCAGATTGTGCCCGTCGATCGGGCCGATGTAGTAGAAGCCCATCTCCTCGAACAGCGTGCCGCCGGTGACCATGCCGCGGGCGTATTCCTCCGCCCGGCGCGCCGCCGTGCGCAGGGGGCGCGGCAGTTGCTCCGCGATGTCCTTGGCCAGATGGCGCAGGCTGAGATAGGGCTTCGACGAGATCAGCCGCGACAGATACGCGCTCATCGCGCCGACCGGCGGGGCGATGGACATGTCGTTGTCGTTCAGGATGACGATCAGCTTGCTGTTCGCCGACCCGGCGTTGTTCATCGCCTCATAGGCCATGCCGGCGCTCATCGCGCCGTCGCCGATCACGGCGACCACATGGTTGTCGCGGCCAAGCTGGTCGCGCGCCACCGCCATGCCCAGCCCCGCGGAGATGGAGGTGGAGCTGTGGCCGGCGCCGAACGGGTCGTACTCGCTCTCCGACCGGTTGGTGAAGCCCGACAGGCCGCCGCCGGTGCGCAGGGTGCGGATGCGGTCGCGGCGCCCGGTCAGGATCTTGTGCGGGTAGCACTGGTGCCCGACATCCCAGATCAGCCGGTCGGCCGGGGTCTGGAACACATAATGCAGGGCGACGGTCAGCTCGACCACCCCCAGCCCGGCGCCCAGATGACCGCCGGTCACCGACACCGCGCTGATGGTCTCGGTCCGCAGCTCGTCGGCCACCTGCCGGAGCTGCTCGGGCTTGAGCGCGCGCAGGTCGGCGGGGGTGCGGACGAGGTCGAGAAGCGGCGTCTTGTCGTTGAGGGTCACGTTGGAAACGTCCTCCGTTCAGGTCCGCCGCGCGACGACGAAGTCGGCGACCGCTTTGAGGATATCGGCACGCCCGTCGAAGATCTCCAGGTGCGCCTTGGCCTGGACGGCCAGCATGGCGGCCTGCGAGCGGGCGCGGTCCTGCCCGAGGATGGACACGAAGGTCGCCTTTCCGGCCTGCGCGTCGCGACCGACCGACTTGCCGGTCTCCGCCTCCGTCCCCTCGATGTCCAGCAGGTCGTCGACGATCTGGAAGGCCAGCCCGAGGTCGTGGGCGTAGGCGCGCAGAGCGTGGCGCTGCGGCGGCGGGGCCTTGCCCAGGATGCCGCCGGCCTCGCAGGAAAAGGCGATCATGTCGCCGGTCTTCATGCGCTGGAGCCGGGTCGTGGTGCCGAGATCGAAAGTCTCATGCTCGGCGATCAGGTCGAGCATCTGGCCTCCGACCATGCCGTGCGGCCCGGCCGCCTTGGCCAGCGCCGCCACGAGCTGGCAGCGCACGTTCGGGTCTTCGTGGGTCGCCGGGTCGGCCAGCACCTCGAAGGCGTAGGTCAGCAGCCCGTCGCCGGCCAGGATCGCGGTCGCCTCGTCGAACTTGCGGTGCACGGTCGGCTGGCCGCGGCGCAGGTCGCCGTCGTCCATCGCCGGCAGGTCGTCGTGGACCAGCGAATAGCTGTGAACGAACTCCACGGCCACGGCGACGCGCAGCGCGCAATCCGGATTGACGCCGAACAGCGCCGCGGAGTGGCGCACCAGGAAGGGCCGCAGACGCTTGCCGCCGTTCAGGCAGCCGTAGCGCATCGCCTCCAGCACACGCGATTCGGGGAGGTCGGTGGTCGGCAGGAGGTGCAGGATCGCACGCTCCACATCGGCCGCCATGTCGGCCATGGCTGTCTTGAGGTCGGTCTGCACGTCAGTCGATCCGGGCGGGTTCGGTGCCGAGGGTGCCGTCGGCGGCAACGGTGATGCGGTCGATCTTGGCCTGGGCCTCGCGCAGCTTCGCCTCGCAATGCCGCTTCAGCGCGGTGCCGCGCTCGTAGGAGGAGATCGCGTCGTCGAGCTTGCCGCGCCCGTCCTCAAGCTGGCGCACGATGCGCTCCAGCTCGGCCAGCGCGTCCTCGAAGCTGAGGGCGGCGATGTCGGGGGGAATGTGTGCAGCGTCAGCCATGATCCATCCGGCGAATGATCCATACGATGGGGTGCCCGCGATGGGACCGAAAACCGAAATTATGGCTCAGCCCCCAAATGCGCAAGGCCCGCGGCGGGCGTATCACGCTCCCACCGCGGGCCTAGCCGGAAGAGCCGGCCTTGAAGAACCGGAGGGCTTAGCAGTACATCAGTTCGCGCACATGCGCCGCGGTGGCCGACGCCAGGGCGCGCAGATTGTAGCCGCCCTCCAGCACCGACACGATGCGCGCGCCGCAATGGGTGCGGGCCAGATCGCCCAGCTTGCGCGTCGCCCAGGCGAAGTCGTCGTCGGTCAGATGCAGGCCGGCCAGCGGGTCGCGCGAATGGGCGTCGAACCCGGCGGAGATGATCAGCAGGTCCGGTTTGAAATGGTCGATGGCCGGCAGGATGATGTGGGTCATCGCGTGCCGGAACTCCGGCGAGCCGGACATGGCGGCGAGCGGCGCGTTGACGCAGTTGCCGTACTCGCCCTTCTCCCCCGCGTCGCCCGTGCCGGGATAGAGCGGCGACTGGTGGGTGGAGCAGTAGAGCAGGTCCGGGTCGCGCTGGAAGATGTCCTGCGTGCCGTTGCCGTGATGGACGTCGAAATCCATCACCGCCACCCGCTGCAACCCGTGCGCCGCCCGCGCGTGATAGGCGCCGACCGCGGCGTTGTTGAACAGGCAGAAGCCCATAGCCTTGTCATGCTCGGCATGGTGCCCCGGCGGACGCACGGCGCAGAAGGCGTTGCGCGAATGGCCCGACGCCACCGCGTCCACCGCCGCGACCACCGCCCCGGCGGCGCGCAGCGCGGCCTCGCCCGAACCGGGGGACATCACCGTGTCGGCATCGATGCCGGCGTGCTCCTGCTCCGGCACCAGGGCCAGGATGCGCTCGACATGCTCCCGCGGGTGTGCGCGCGCGAGTTGATCGAGGGTGGCGAGCGGCGCCTCCTGCCGTTCGAGCATGTAGAATTCTTCGGTTTCAAGAGCCGCCAGCACCGCACGAAGCCGGTCGGCGCATTCCGGATGGCCCAGCCCTGTGTCGTGGTCCAGGCAGGCGGCATGGGTGAACAGGGTGGTGAACATGCTTTTCTGTCTTTTTCGTTCGTGTTCGAGGCATTTCCCTGCGTCCATTCTTCCTGGATCGCTAATGAAAGTACAGGCTGATTGCGGGGCTTATCGTCACATCCCCCAACCGCCAGCCCCACCCCTTTTGCGCGGCGGACGTGCAGGCCTCTCCGTCCCTCGGCACCGTCAGGCGCAGCGTTCGATCACGAAACGGTAGACACCACCCTCCTCGACGCTGGAGACGAGCCGGTTGCCGGTGGCCTCGCAGAAGGCGGCGAAATCCTTGGGCGCGCTGGGGTCGGTCGCCTCGACGGTCAGCGTCGATCCGGGCGGCACCGTCTTCAGCGCCTTGCGCGCGCGCAGCACCGGCAACGGGCATTGCAGCCCCTTGGCGTCCAGCGTCTGGTCGGCCATCGTTCCTTGCACTCCTTCGGGCACCGCCGCAACGAATTCGAGGCGGCGAGTCTAGAACGGCGGCACGCACGCCTTCAACCCGTTGAACGCTGGTTTCGTCAGCCGGCGAACATTCTTTCGACTACGGGACATCCACGGGTAGACAGCGCGGTACACTCTTCCATATGATTGAACACGAACGATAAACGGCGGGGCTGCGGCGCAAGGGGTGGGCGCAACGGTTCGCTGTTGCTTGGCGCCGACAGAAACGGTCGTTTCATGAACATTGCCGATCTGCAGAGCAACGCACGGCGGGCCAGCACGCTGCTCAAAGCCATGAGCAACGAGCGCCGCCTGCTCATCCTGTGCTACCTGACCGAGGGCGAGAAGTCGGTCGGCGAGTTGGAGGAACTGGTCGACCTCAGCCAGTCGGCCCTGTCCCAGCATCTGGCCCGGTTGCGCCGCGACAAGCTGGTGCGGACGCGCCGCGCCGCCCAGAACATCTATTACTCGCTGAACGGCCACGAGGCGCAGACCATTATGGCGACCCTCCATGAGCTGTTCTGCGCGCCCGCCGCCCGCAAGAAGGACGAGGGGTCGCCAACCTCCGCCGAGGAAACGAGCAGCGCTCCGGCCTGAGCGCCGCGCTTCCCGTTGCCGCGCGTCCCGTTTCAGGCCCGCCCGAAGAAACGCCGTCCGAACAGCAGAACCGCCAGGGCCAGCACCAGCCATCCCAGGATGAAGGCGCTGCCACCGGTCGGGGCGGTCATCGCAAAGGGCAGCGGGCCGCTGGTGGCGGTCGCGTAGAGCGTTCCGCTGAAGAGCAGGATTCCCGCCACGAACAGCCACCCGGACAGGCGCAGCGCCATGCGCGCCGGTCCGTCGGCGCTGCGCAGCAACGCGACCAGGGCGACCAGAGCCAGCGCGTGCCACATCTGGTATTGCCCGGCCAGCCGGAACAACTCCTGCCCACGCGGGTCACCAGCCAGCCCGTGGCTGGCATAAGCCCCGGCCCCCACCGCGACGGCGCCGTTCAGGGCCGCGAAGGCGACCCACAGCCGATCAACCAATCCCATCGTTCCTCTCCACGCTGGCCTTCCAACGCCGGCCTTCCCGCAGCCCTCCTATTGTGGGCGACGGGAAAAGTTCGATCTCGAAACCAACTGGCCCACCCTTTGCTTAGCATGGGCAGGCCGGCCATCCTACCCCCTCGGGAAACCGGGAGTCTGCGGCGGTTCGGCGCAAATTGATTTGCAAAATGCCAAAGGCTCGTCGTGAACCACATCATTCTGCACCGACAGCCGCAAGCCACGTCCCACGCCGAGCCCGTGCCACGCGGCTCGCCGGTTTCCTTGGGCACGCCGCCATCGCCCGGCGAGGAGCAGCTGATCGCCTGGGCCATGGCGCGCGGCGGCCGTCTGCTGGTGGTGGACGACAGCCCGACCAACCGTCTGCTCACGGCGGCGCTGATGCGCAAGGTCGGCTTCACGGTCGACACCGCGGACGGTGGGGCGGAGGCCGTCGCCTCCGTCGCCACGGCGGAGGCGCCCTACGACGCCGTGCTGATGGACGTCGCCATGCCGGAGGTGGACGGCATCGCCGCGACCCTGGCGATCCGGGCGATGACCAACTCCCGCGCTACGGTGCCGATCATCGCGGTCACCGCCCACGGCTTCGCCGAGGACCGCGACCGCTGCGTGTTCGCCGGCATGAACGACTACGTGCCCAAGCCGGTCCGCCGCCCCGAGCTTCTGGCCGCCCTGAGGCGCTGGCTGGAGCCCTCGGAGAGCGGTCCCGTCAGAAGGACGAGCCCGGCTCCTTGAGGAACTCCGCCTCCTCCGGCGTCGTCTCGCGGCCGAGGACGGCGTTGCGATGGGGGAAACGGCCGAAGCGCGCGATGACCTTGCGGTGGCGTTCGGCGTAATCCACGACCTCCGGATCGCTCACGCGTTCCCGGAACAGGGCGCAGGACAGCTCCTGGCAGTCCATGTCCTCCTGATGCTCGAAGGGCAGATAGAGGAATATCCGTTCGTCCTCGCTGCATTCCAGATCGTAGCCCTGCTCCACCACATGGCGGGCCACCGCCAGCGCCTTGGCGTCGGTCGCAAAGGCCTGCGGCGAGCCGCGGAAGACGTTGCGCGGAACCTGATCGAGCAGGACGCAGAGCGCCAGACAGCCGTCCACATCCTCCAACCAGTGATCGTACCGGCCCGCCGCCGCCGCTTCGTGATGGGGCAGCAGCGTGTCGCGCACCGTCCGGTCGAAACTGTCGGAGCGGCGGAACCAGTAGGGCTTCATCGCCTCGTCGAACCAGAAATCCACGATCTCGTCGATCAGCCTGTCGGTCATCTGCACCACCTTCGCCTGGGAATGGGGTTGTCGATAAGGAAACCGGGGCCACAAAAGAACAGGGCGCCCGAAGGCGCCCTGTCCAGTCTCGATCATCCACACCGAGCCGGGACGCGGCTCAGTGCAGGGTGCTCCACAGCTTGCGCTTGGTGGCGTACATCAGGCCGGCCAGCACGATCAGGAACAGGATCACCTTCACGCCCATCTGCTTGCGCGCATCCATGTGCGGCTCGGCGATGAAGGTCAGGAAGGCGCTGATGTCGTGGGCCTGCTGCTGCACCGTCGCCGGGGTGCCGTCGGCGTAGGTCACGCCGTCCGGCATCAGGATGTTGGGCATGCCCACCTGATGACCCGGGAAGTACTTGTTGTAGTTCATGCCCGGCATCAGGGTCACGCCTTCCGGCGGGTTCTCCTCGAAGCCGGTCAGGAAGGCGTAGAGATAGTCCTCGCCGCCGACGCGGGCCTTCGCGATCAGCGACAGGTCCGGCGGCAGGGCGCCATTGTTGGCGGCGCGGGCGGCGTTGTCGTTGGGGAACGGCGACGGGAAGCGGTCGGCCGGGATGCCCGGACGCATGAACATCTCGCCCGCGTCGTTCGGACCGGCCTGGACCTCATAGCCGGCGGCGATCGCCTTCAGCTCGTCCTCGCTGAAGCCGATGCCGGCGAGCGTGCGGATCGGGACCAGCTTGGCCGAGTGACAGGTCGAGCAGACTTCCTTGTAGATCTGGAAGCCGCGCTGCGCCGAGGCCTTGTCGATGGTGCCGAACACGCCGCTGTGCGCCCACTCCTGCTTGGGAATGTGCACCGCTTCCGACGCCTGCGCGGCGCCGGCCAGGCCCAGGGCGACGGCCGCAGAGAGGATGGCAGACTTCAGAGAGCGCATTATGCCTTCTCCATGGGCTTGGCGTGGGCGCCGGCGGCAACGCGGCCACCGCCCTTCAGAACCGGTTCGCAGATGCTGGCGGGAAGCGGCAGCGGACGCTCCAGCTTGCCCAGCAGCGGCAGCAGGATCAGGAAGTGGAAGAAGTAGTAGGCCGTGCCGATGCGGGCGACCAGCAGCCACACGCCTTCCGCGGGCATCGCGCCGGCGTAGCCCAGCACCAGGGCGTCGATGGCCAGGATCCAGAAGAACTGGCGGTAGATCGGACGGAACTTGCAGCTGCGCACCTTGGAGGTGTCGAGCCACGGCAGGGCCGCCAGCACCGCGATGGCGCCGAACATGGCGAGCACGCCGCCCAGCTTGTCCGGGATGGCGCGCAGGATCGCGTAGAACGGCAGGAAGTACCATTCCGGAACGATGTGCGCCGGGGTGACCAGCGGGTTGGCCGGGATGTAGTTGTCCGGGTGGCCGAGGTAGTTCGGGGCGAAGAAGACGAAGGCCGCGTAGAAGATCAGGAACACGACGACCGCGAAGCCGTCCTTGACCGTGACGTACGGGTTGAACGGCACGGTGTCCTGCGGGCCCTTGGCGTCGATGCCCAGCGGGTTGTTGGAGCCGGAGACGTGCAGGGCGGCGGTGTGGAGGACGACCAGGCCCAGCAGCACGAACGGCAGCAGGAAGTGCAGCGCGAAGAAGCGGTTCAGCGTCGGGTTGTCGACCGAGAAGCCGCCCCACAGCCAGGTCACGATCGGGTCGCCGACCAGCGGGAAGGCCGAGAACAGGTTCGTGATGACGGTGGCGCCCCAGAAGCTCATCTGGCCCCACGGCAGCACGTAGCCCATGAAGGCGGTCGCCATCATGGCCAGCAGGATCAGCACGCCGAGGATCCACAGGATCTCGCGCGGCGCCTTGTAGGAGCCGTAGTAGAGACCGCGGAACATGTGGATGTAGACGGCGATGAAGAACATCGACGCGCCGTTGGCGTGGACGTAGCGCAGCAGCCAGCCGTAGTTGACGTCGCGCATGATGCGCTCCACCGACTCGAAGGCGATGTGCGTGTTGGCCGCGTACTGCATCGCCAGCACGAGGCCGGTGGCGATCATGATGACCAGCATGATGCCGGCGATGGCACCGAACGCCCACAGATAGTTGACGTTCCGGGGCATCGGATACTGGTTGTACTCATGGTCCAGCATCGTGAAGATCGGCAGGCGGCTGTCGATCCACTTCACGACGGGATTCTTGAACTGGGGGGCGTGAGCCTGAGCCATCTTGGGGTCTCCAGAACCTTAAGGGCCGCTTAGCCGAGCCGGACCGCGGTGTCGCTCGTGAAAGCGTACTGCGGAACGACGAGGTTGGCCGGGGCGGGACCCTTGCGGATGCGCCCTGCGGTGTCGTAGTGCGAGCCGTGGCACGGGCAGAACCAGCCGTCGTAGTCGCCGCGCGGATCGGTCGGCTTCTGGCCCAGCGGCACGCAGCCCAAGTGCGTACAGATGCCGACGACGATCAGCCATTCCGGCTTCTTGACGCGGGTGTCGTCGGCGGCCGGGTCGCGCAGGTCGCCGAGGTTGACGGTGCGGGCCTCCTCGATCTCCTTCGCCGTCCGGTGGCGGACGAAGACCGGCTTGCCGCGCCAGGTGACGGTGATCGCCTGGCCTTCCTGAACCGGGGCCAGATCCACGTCGATCGAAGCCAGCGCGAGGGTGTCGGCGGCCGGGTTCATGCTGTCGATGAACGGCCAGACGGCCGACGCGACACCAATGGCACCCACGGCACCGGTGGCGAGGTAGAGAAAATCACGGCGGGAAGCCCCCTCGCCGCCGGAGGCCGCGTGGCCACCCGTCCCGGGCGGATGCGTGGTCTGAGCCATAAGCGTTAATCTCCTCAAGGCATACGCGGCGCGCCGAAGCGCCCTATGACACGTGGACCAGTGTTTATCACGACTTGACGGGCATGTCCGCTCACTGGGTGGGTGGGTGCGCGCCGCGTCGACCGGGGTTGTATGTCCCGGCTATCCGGGGTGCGGTATACAGTCGCGGCAACGCCTTGAAAAGGTTTTGTCATCGGGACAACTTGTCGCGCTTTGCGGTGCACCATTAGACTTCGCTGAACCAAAAGGGAATTTCATGCGCCTCGTTCTCTTCGAACCGGACATTCCCCAGAACGCCGGGACTCTGATGCGTCTGGCGGCGGGACTCGGGGTGCCGCTGGACTTGATCGAGCCCTGCGGCTTCGTTCTGGACGACCGCAAGCTGCGCCGGGCCGGGATGGACTACATCGACCAGCTGGCCCTGGTCCGGCACAGCTCCTGGGCGGCCTACCGGGCGCTGCCGCAGGCCGGGCGGCTGGTCCTGCTGACCACACGCGGCGCCGTTCCCTACACCGATTTCGCCTTCGCCCCGGACGACCGCATCATGGTCGGGCGCGAGAGCGCCGGGGTTCCCGACGAGGTGCACGAGGCCGCCGACGCCCGGCTGGTCATCCCTCTGATGCCGCCCGCCCGGTCGCTGAATGTTGCGCTGAGTGCCGCGATGGTGTTGGGTGAGGCGCTGCGGCAGACGGCCGCGTTGCCGAGCCTCCCACCCTTCCCTTCGCCCTGACCGACGCCGGACGCCCGCCCATGACCAGCTCCCCCACCGACGCCATGGACATCCGAACCGCCCGTCAGGCCCAGGCCAGCGCCTGGTTCGCCGAACTGCGCGACCGCATCTGCGCCGAGTTCGAGCGGATCGAGGACGAGCTGACCGGCACCCATGCCGACCTGCCGCCGGGCCGCTTCGAGCGCAAGCCCTGGCAGCGCCCCGACCATGGCGGCGGCGAGGGGGGCGGCGGCGTGATGTCGGTGATGCGCGGCCGTGTGTTCGAGAAGGTGGGGGTCAACGTCTCCACGGTGCACGGCACCTTCAGCCCGGAGTTCCGCGCCAACATCCCCGGCGCCGCGGAGGACGGGCGGTTCTGGGCGTCGGGGATCAGCCTCGTCGCGCACATGCGCTCGCCCCTGGTGCCGGCCACCCACATGAACACGCGCCACATCGTGACCAGCCTCGGCTGGTTCGGCGGCGGCGCCGACCTGACCCCGATGGTGCCCGACGATCGGGACACCGCCGACTTCCACGCCGCCTTCCGCGACGCCTGCGACCGCCACGACCCGACCTGCTACGCGCGTTACAAGGAGTGGTGCGACCGCTACTTCTTCCTGCCGCACCGGGGCGAGGCGCGCGGCGTCGGCGGCATCTTCTACGACAACCTGGATTCCGGGAACTGGGAGGCCGACTTCGCCTTCACCCGCGACGTCGGGCTGGCCTTCCTGGAGGTCTTCCCCGCCCTGGTCCGCCGCCACATGAACCGGCCCTGGACCCCGGAGCAGCGCGAGCACCAGTTGATCCGCCGCGGCCGCTACGTCGAGTTCAACCTGCTCTACGACCGCGGGACGACCTTCGGCCTGAAGACCGGCGGCAACACCGAGGCCATATTGATGAGCATGCCGCCCGAGGTGAAGTGGCCGTAAGCACGGACATTTCCCTCTCCCCTCTGGGGAGAGGGTCAGGGTGAGGGGGTTGTGCGTGTCGGTATGTTCGGCACAAGCACATCCCCCTCACCCGCCCGCTGCGCGGGCACCCTCTCCCCGGGGGGAGAGGGATTTTCCAACCGCCGCCTCGCCTCCGCCAGACACGCCTCCCGTCCCGGCCGGAAATCCTCGGCGATCCACCACCCCTCGACCTGTTTCAGCAGAGCGCCCACCGCCGGGCCGCGCGGCATTCCCATGGCCAGCAGGTCGCGCCCGGCGATGGGGAGGACCAGGGACGGCAGATCCTCGGCGGTCACCAGCGCCGCCGTCACGGTGTCGAGCGCCATCGGGCCGGGGGCGTCCACCGCCGCCAGCAGCACGAGGTCGCGGTACAGCCCGGCGTCGCCCAGCCGGTAGAGCGCCTGCCGCCGCTTCACCGGCCCGTCGGAGGGAGCCACGGCCATCGGCGGCTCGGTCAGCGCGGCGAGGCGGTCGCGGTCGGCGTTGGACAGGCGCAGGGTCTGGGCCACGGCCAGCGCCCCCGCCCGGTCGGTGTCCAGCACGGCGGCGAAGCGGCGCACCGCGTCCGGCGGCTCGTCCAGGTCATGCTCCAGCCGGACCAGCCCGCCGAGCCGCGCGGTGCGGACCGCGTCCGGCAGCAGATGGGCCATCACGCCGAGCCGGATCATCAACGCCCAGGCCGACGCCGGGTCGGGCGCCGCCAGCAGGCGGGACAGCTCTCCCCGCACCCGCTCCCCCGACAGCGTGGGCAGGCGGGGGGCCATCTCCGCGCAGGCGGCCAGCGCCGCCTCGTCCGGCGCGCCGCGGCCGTAATGGGCGTGGAAGCGGAAGAAGCGCAGCAGGCGCAGCACGTCCTCCTCGATGCGCTGGCGCGGGTCACCGACAAAGCGCACCCGCCCGGCGGCCATGTCCGCCAACCCACCGAACGGGTCGTAGACGCAACCGTCCAGCGTGCAACTCAGCGCGTTCATGGTCAGGTCGCGCCGGGCGGCGTCCTCCCGCCAGTCGTCGGTGAACTCCACACGGGCGTGGCGCCCGAAGGTTTCGACGTCGCGGCGCAGCGTGGTGATCTCGTAATGGGCCTTCCCCACCACGGCGGTGATGGTGCCGTGTTCGATCCCGGTGGGAATGGCGCCGATTCCCGCGGCCTTCAGCAGCGCCATCACCCGGTCCGGCGGGGCGTGGGTGGCGATGTCGATGTCCTTGACCTTGCGGCCCAGCCACGCGTCGCGCACGCAACCGCCGACGAAGCGGGCGTCGGCCCCTCCGGCGGCCAGGGCGTCGAACACGGCGCGCGTCTCGGGGGCGGTCATCCAGGGCTGGGGAGCGATGCGGGCGTTGACGGTCATGGCGGCAGGCTAGCCCGCAAGGCACTCAATTGCCAGAGACGCTCAATTGCCAGGCGGGCCGCCGCCAGACGCCCCGCCGCCGACCACCCGCCCGTCCTCGACATGGGCCGGCGTGTAGGGCGTGTGCGGCGGCACCCCGCTGGTCAGGGCGACGGAGCCCAGGGTCACCGCCATCGCCGCCACCCCGGCAAAGACCAGCCAGGGCCAAGGCGCCGTCGCCCACCAGGGCGCCGGAATGTGCGCCTCCTCCGCCTCGCGGCGGCGGCGCTCGACGACCAGCACATACAGGGCATAGCCGACCGTGGGCAGGACCAGGGGCAGGATGACCGTCAGGAAGATCCGCAGCACCGCGCCGCCCGCCCTACGATGGTCCGCCGGCGGGCACGTCGCCCAGGCGGCCGGCCGCCAGGCCGTCGCACCCCAGCCCCTCGCCCAGCCCCTCGGCGCGCAGGACATCGCAGAGATTCACCAGCATCCCCGCCGTCGCCCCCCAGATGAAGCGCTGCTGGTAGGGGAAGGCGTAGAAGTAGCGCTGCGCGCCCTGGAATTCGCGGCTGTGGCGCTGCGGGTTGGTCGGGTCGAGGATGGCGGCCAGCGGCACCTCGAACACCTCCGCCACCTCGGTCGGGTCGGGAGTCACCTGGAAGGGCGGACGCACCAGCCCGACCACCGGTGTCACCCGGAAGCCGGTGCGCGTCACGTAGGTGTCGAGCCTCCCCAAGACCTCGATATGGTCGCGCCCCAGCCCGATCTCCTCCTCGGTCTCGCGCAGGGCGGTGTCCTCCGGGTCGCGGTCCTCGCTCTCCATCCGCCCGCCGGGGAAGCTGATCTGCCCGGCATGGGCGGTCAGGTTGGCGGTGCGCTGGGTGAAGATGACCGTCAGCTCCTCCGGCCGGTCGACCAGCGGCACCAGGACGGCGGCCTCCCGCAGCTTGCCCTGCGAGGGCTCGAAACCGGGATTCAGATCATGGTCGCCGCGCACCTTGACCGGGCGCAGGCCGGCGGCGGCGCTTCCCGGAAAGCGCTTGCGGACCTCGTCGAGACTCACCCGCCAGGCAGCCTGCCCAGCGCGAAGAAGACCTTCTTGCTCCATACCCCCACCTCAGCCTCACCATCATGGCCGCGCGTGTCGGCCCGGTCCACCAATTCGTAGTAGACCGACCGGAGAATTCGCGCTTCGAGCCCGTTTCTTATGAGGATATAGGGCGTCGGTTCGCCATTTTCAGGATTGTGGACAACCCTGATCGGATGATCCGGCCCACATTCGACCCATTCGTCTAAATTTGTACGGAAAGACAGGACCTGTTCGTCTCCGTTTCCGCTTGCGGCCATTTCCACGACGACGAACGGCGTGTCCTCGACCACGATCCGCCCGCGCTCGACCGGGGTGACCAACCAGAAGTCGCCGGCCTCGTCCCGCCGCAGGACCGTGGCGAACAGCTTGACCAGCTCGATCCGCCGGATCGGGTCGCCCTCGTGGAACCAGGTGCCGTCGCGGGCGATGCGGATGTCGAACCGCTGCTCCCTGGCGGTCAGGGGCAGGCCATCGCCGCCATCGCCACCCGGACGCGCATCATTTGGGCGCTTGTCATTCGCCCCGTCATTGCCGACCTTCATCGCTAGCCTTCTCGTCTTTTTCGGGCCTGAGGGGCACACAGGGAACTGGCCGCGCAACGTAATTTCGCCATACTCGTCACATAGGTCCGGACTGGCGGATTTGCCACGATGGCTGTTTCGACCCCCGCTGTCATGATGGGGCGGACAGGATTGCCCACCGAATGCATGGTCTTAACGGGAGCAGAGACGTGAGCGCAACCGACGCCGTTAATCCGAGTCAGGGCTTTCCCGCCAGCGAGAACCCGCACCAGCTCATGGCGGAGATCGAGGCCCTGGGCGGCCGGCTGACCCATGTCCGCGACCGCATTGGCCGGATCATCTTCGGTCAGCAGGAGGTCATCGACCTCACGCTGATCACGCTCCTGGCCGGCGGCCACGTGCTGCTGATCGGCGTGCCCGGCCTCGCCAAGACGCGGCTGGTCGAGACGCTGGGCACCGTGCTGGGCCTCGCCGAGAAGCGCATCCAGTGCACGCCCGACCTGATGCCCGCCGACATCCTGGGGTCGGAGGTGCTGGAGGAGAACGAGCAGGGCCGCCGCTCCTTCCGCTTCCTTCCGGGGCCGGTGTTCAGCCAGTTGCTGATGGCTGATGAGATCAACCGCGCCAGCCCGCGCACCCAGTCCGCCCTGCTCCAGGCGATGCAGGAGCGGCGCGTGTCGGTCGCCGGCCAATACCACGCCCTGCCCCAGCCCTTCCATGTTCTGGCCACCCAGAACCCGCTGGAGCAGGAAGGCACCTACCCGCTGCCGGAAGCCCAGCTCGACCGCTTCCTGATGCAGGTCGACGTCGATTACCCGGACCGCGACGCCGAGCGGCGGATGATGATCGCCACCACCGGCTCGGCGGACGAGCAGGCGGTGACGGTGCTCTCCCCCGCCGACCTCCAGGTGGCGCAACGGCTGGTCCGCCGCGTGCCGGTCAGCGAGGGGGTGGTCGACGGCATCCTCGACCTCGTGCGGCGGGGCCGCCCGGAGGCGACCGACCTGCCGGAGGTGCAGCGCCACGTCGCTTGGGGCCCCGGTCCGCGCGCCAGCCAGGCGCTGATGCTCACCGCCCGCGCCCGCGCGGTTCTGGACGGGCGCCTTGCGCCGTCGCTCGACGACGTGGTGGCCCTGGCGAAGCCCGTGCTGCGGCACCGCATGGCGCTGAACTTCGCGGCGCGGGCGGACGGGATCACGCTGGACGACATCATCAACCGCCTTTGCGCCCCGCTGTCGTAAGGACCCGCCGATGGCCAGCCCCACCCTCGGCGCCACCACCCTGCGGGCGCAGCAGCGCGCGGAGGGGCTGGCCGCCACCCTGCCGCCGCTCCTGGTCGCGGCGGAGCGCGTCGCCTCCACGGTGGCGCAGGGCGTGCACGGACGGCGCCGCGTCGGGCTGGGCGAGACCTTCTGGCAGTTCCGCCGCTACCAGCCCGGCGATTCGCCGCAGATGATCGACTGGCGGCAGTCCGGCAAGACCCAGCCCGTCTATGTGCGTGAGAACGAGTGGGAGGCCGCCCAGACCGTCTGGCTGTGGCGCGATCGCTCGCCCTCCATGGATTACCGCTCGGTCAACGGCCTGCCGACCAAGCGGGAGCGCGCCGACCTGCTGACCCTCGCCACCGCGGTTCTGCTGGTGCGCGGCGGCGAGCGGGTGGGCCTGCTCAACTCCGGCCAGCGCCCGGACCACGGCAAGTTCGCCCTCAACCGCATGGCCGGGCAGATGACCGACCCGCGCAACGCCCACTCTCCCGACGCGCTGCCGCAGCCCGAACCGCTGCCCCGCCACGCCCAGGTGGTCCTGGTCGGCGACCTGCTTTCGCCGCTGCCCGAGATCCACGCCACCGTGTCGGCGCTCACCGGACGCGGCGTGCGCGGCCATCTGCTGCAGATCCTCGACCCGGCGGAGGAGACCCTGCCCTACGAGGGCCGCGTCGAGTTCGAAGGCTTCGAAGGCGAGGAGGAGCTGCTGGTGCCGCGGGTCGAGGCGGTGCGCGAGACCTACCTGGAACGGCTGCGCGCCCACCAGGACGGCTTGGACGCGCTGGCCCGCACCGCCGGCTGGACCTACGCCGTCCACCGCACCGACCGGCCGCCCCAGACCGCCCTGCTCGGGCTGTGGGGCGCCCTGGCGCGCGAGGCGGTTTAGGTGGGGCGGCGTATTGCCCCCACCCTCCCGCTT
>NZ_QLKQ01000055.1 GCF_003349955.1 Azospirillum brasilense | reverse complement strand
CGGCAGCGCTTCGATCGGGTTCGGCGGCTGGAAATACGCCTGGTCCAACGGAACATGGTCGGGGTGGGTCGCGGCGGGAGGGGCCTCGGGCGTCCGCAGGCCGGGGAACGGCTCCGCGCCGCGATTGACCTGGAAGGGGTCGCCGAAGGAATCCTGGAACACGCCCTCGTCCCAGGGGCTGACCGCCGCCGGAACCGCCGCCTGGGCGAGCGACACGGCCATTTCATAATCGCCCAGGACCAGCGAGTCGCCATCGGCCAGGGCGACCGAGCCGCCCCGCCCGATCGGATGTTCCGAGTGATTGTGGTAGACGCCGTTCGAACTGGTGTCGGTGAGCACATACTGCCCGTCGACCCAGGAAATCCTGAAATGCTGATTGGACAGGATGCACTCGGCGTCGGGAAGGATCCAGTCGCAGGAGTTGCCCCGGCCGGCGATCAGGCCCGTGCGGTCCAAAGTGCGCGTGGCCCCGCACATCCGACCCCTTGTGATACGCAGAGTAAGCATGAAGCGTGCCGCCCGGTCTCGCCTATTGCATGTGTGCGTTCGGTTGATCGCCGCTTATTGGTGCGGCGTTTCGTTAAATTCGCCAGAATTTATAGGCGATATTGACACCTGAGCGCCAGTGGTATTATGCCATTGAGCGTGAGGAGCGAATTCCAGGCAATATGCGCCATTTGTAATCACGGTGGATAACGGCCTTGGCCGCGGGGGTCGTGCGTTCTCATGTTTTCAAGCAACTGACGGCGTGTGGCCGGTCCTGAACACGCCCTGCGGGCGATCGATGGGCTTTCAGCGCCGTGCAAAAGTGCATGGAGAAGGTCTTGGGGACCGAATTCATTGACGTCGAGGCGCTGCTTCGGGAGGTCGATCCCTCGACGCCGGAAGGCGAAAACTGCGAATACGACCCGGTGTTCACCGAGCTTGAAAAGAAAGCCGAGGGACAGCCGGAGCGCCAGTTCGGCGACATCGTCCAGCCTGCCGTGCCGCCGGAATGGCGGGATGTCCTTGCCCTGACGACCGAGTTGTTCGGGCGCACCAAGGACATCCGCGTCGCCCTGCATCTGTGCCGCGCCCTGCTCGGCCTGCATGGGCTCCCGGGGTTGGCGCAGGGGCTGGACGTCTTCCACGGCCTGCTGGAGCGATTCTGGCCGACGCTCCACCCCCAGTTGGATCCGGACGACGACGACGACCCGACCATGCGGGTCAACATCATCGCCGGGCTGGCCCATCACGAGACGATGCTGCGCGGCGTGCGCGAGAGCATCGTCGTTTCCGCAAGAACGGTCGGACGGTTCAGCCTGCGGCAGGTGGTTGCGGCAAGCGCCGCCCACCCTCCGGAAGGCGCGCCCGATCCGTCGCTGGTCGAAGCGGCCTTTCAGGAATGCGGCATCGACGACCTGCGCTTCACCGCGGAGGGTGCAAAGCGCAGCTACGACCGCATCCGCCGCATCGAGATGTACGTCACCGATCAGGTCGGCGCGTCCAACGCCGTGGATCTGTCCGCCATCTCCGGTGTGCTGCGCGAGGCCTCGGCCCTCCTGAACGCCCGTCTGGCGGCGCGCGACGCCGGCGGCGGGGAAGCGCCGGCGGCGGGTGGAGCAGCCTCGCCGGCGGCGGAGGACGCGTTCACCGGCGCGTCCGTTGCCGTCGCCCCCACCCCCGCTCCCTTGCGGGTGGCCGGTCCCGGCGTCATCGCGTCGCGCGAGGACGTGACGCGGACGCTCGACAGGATTTGCGAATACTACGCGAACAACGAACCCTCCAGCCCGGTGCCGCTGATCCTGCAGCGGGCGCGCCGCTTGGTCGGTCTCGATTTCATGGATCTGCTTCGCGACCTGACTCCGGACGGGGTCGGCCAATTCGAAACCATCAGCGGCCTCCGCCGCGACGACTGACCGCGACCGTCCGGCGGGACGTTTCGCACCCGCACGACCGTCTCGAGCCTGATCGGCAAAGGACTGGAAGAGGAACCGAGGAATGGCGACACAAAGCAGTCAGAAATTCATTGCCCGCAACCGCGCTCCGCGTGTCCAGATCGAATACGATGTCGAGCTGTACGGCGCCCAGAAGAAGGTGCAGTTGCCGTTCGTAATGGGCGTGATGGCCGATCTCAGCGGCACGCCGGCCGAGCCGCTGCCCAGCGCCGCCGAGCGCAAGTTCCTCGAAATCGACGTCGACAACTTCAACGATCGCCTGAAGGCGATGAAGCCGCGCGTCGCCCTCCAGGTGCCGAACACACTGACCGGCGAGAACAACCTCAGCGTCGACATCACCTTCGAAAGCATGGACGACTTCTCGCCGGCGGCGATCGCCCGCAAGGTCGAGCCGCTGCGCAAGCTGCTGGAGGCGCGCACGCAACTGTCCAACCTGCTGACCTACATGGACGGCAAGGCCGGCGCCGAGGAACTGATCCAGAAGACGCTGAGCGACCCGACTCTGCTGAAATCCCTGGCGTCCGCCCCGAAGCCCGCCGACACGACCACCGAAACCTCGTCGGAGGGTTGATCTCATGACCGACACCAGCATTCTGCAGCAGGGTCAGGCGTCCCTCGGCGTTACGGAACTCGACGAGTTCTCGTCGCTCCTCCAGAAGGAGTTCAAGCCGCGCTCCGACAACGCGCGGAGCGAGGTGGAGAGCGCCGTCCGCACCCTCGCCGAGGAGGCCGTCCGTTCGGCCAACCTCCTGTCCGGCGACGCTGTCGGCACGATCCAGGCGATCATCGCCGAGATCGACAAGAAGCTGACCGAGCAGATCAACCACATTCTGCACCACAAGGACTTCCAGGCTCTGGAAGGCTCCTGGCGCGGTCTGCACTATCTCGTCAACAACACCGAAACCGACGAGATGCTGAAGATCCGGGTCATGAACATCTCCAAAAAGGAGGTTGGCAAGACCCTTAAGCGGTTCAAGGGAACGTCCTGGGACCAGAGCCCGATCTTCAAGAAACTCTACGAGGAAGAGTTCGGCCAGCTCGGCGGACAGCCCTACGGCTGCCTGGTCGGCGACTATCACTTCGACCACAGCCCGCCGGACGTCGAAATGCTGGGGCAGATGGCCCAGGTCGCCGCCGCCGCTCACGCGCCGTTCATCGCCGGCGTGTCCCCGGCCGTCCTGCAGATGGACAGCTGGCAGGAGCTGAGCAACCCGCGCGACCTGACCAAGATCTTCCAAACCCCCGAATACGCCTCCTGGCGGTCGCTGCGCGAGAGCGAGGACGCGCGCTACATCGGCCTCGCCATGCCGCGCTTCCTGTCGCGCCTTCCCTACGGCGCCAAGACCAACCCGGTCGAGGAGTTCAACTTCGAGGAGGAGGCCGAAGGGGCCGATCACGGGAAATACACCTGGTCCAACTCCGCCTACGCCATGGCGGCCAACATCAACCGCTCCTTCAAGACCTATGGCTGGGTGTCGCGCATTCGCGGCATCGAGTCCGGCGGCGCGGTCGAGGGCCTGCCCGTCCACAGCTTCCCGACCGACGATGGCGGCGTGGACATGAAGTGCCCCACGGAAATCGCCATCAGCGACCGCCGCGAGGCGGAACTCGCGAAGAACGGCTTCATGCCGCTGGTGCACAAGAAGAACACCGACTTCGCGGCCTTCATCGGCGCGCAGTCGCTGCACAAGCCGGCCGAGTACGACGATCCCGACGCCACGGCCAACGCCAATCTGGCGGCCCGCCTGCCCTACCTGTTCGCGACCTGCCGCTTCGCCCATTACCTGAAATGCATCGTCCGCGACAAGGTCGGCTCCTTCAAGAGCCGCAAGGAAACGGAGCAGTGGCTGAGCGAGTGGATCCTCCAGTACGTGGATGGCGACCCCGCCAATTCCAGCGAGACCACCAAGGCGGAAAAGCCCCTGGCCGCCGCGGAAGTGGTGGTCGAGGAGGTCGACGGCAACCCCGGCTACTACACGTCGAAGTTCTTCCTGCGCCCGCACTACCAGCTTGAAGGCCTGACCGTGTCGCTGCGGCTGGTGTCCAAGCTGCCGTCGGGCCGGGCGGCCTGACGCCGGACGGCGCTTCATCCTGATCGTTGCGTTTCAACCAGCCCATTGGAGTTCAAAACATGGCCTATGACGTTTTTATTGATATTGACGGCATTCCCGGCGAGTCGCTGGATGCCAAGTACAAGGACAAGATCGCCGTCCGCAGCTTCTCCTTCGGCGTCGCCCAGGCCGGGACTTTCGCGCACAACAGCGGCGGCGGCGCGGGCAAGGCGGATTTCACCCTGCTGAAGTTCCTGAAGCACACCGACAGCGCCACCCATCTGCTGTTCCTGCACTGCGCCAACGGCGCGCACATCAAGCAGGCCACCCTGATCGTCCGCAAGGCCGGCGGTGAGCAGCGCGAGTTCCTGAAGGTCGTGCTGACCGACGTGATCGTCCAGAGCTTCAACAGCGTCGGCGATCCGAGCGGCCCGGAAAGCCAGCCGCTGGAGGAGGTTGCGCTCGGCTTCTCCTCCATCAAGGTGTCCTACTCCAAGCAGAAGCAGGACGGCAGCATGGAAGCCTTCAAGGACGCCGGCTGGAGCCTCAAGGAAAACAAGAAGCTCTGATCCCGTTCGGCGGAAGGGGCGTCGCGTGGTTCTCGCGCCGTTCCTTCCGACCGCGAAGGAATCGTGAAACCGGCAGGGTGGGCGACGATGGGCGGGATGGAACTTGGCGCGGATGTCCGTCAGAGCCTGAAGGGCGGCGATCTCGCGAAAGCGTTGGAGCAGGCCAAGACCCTGGTGCGCAAGGACCCCGCGTCCGCGAAGCCGCGCATCCTGCTGTTCCAGCTGTTCGCGATCTGCGGCGACTGGGACCGTGCGCTCAACCAGCTCGCCGTGGCGGGCGACATGGCCGCCGACACGGCGTCGATGGTTGCCACCTATCGGGAAATGCTTCCCTGCGAGCCATTGCGCGCCCGGATCTTCGCCGGACGGGAAACCCCGGTCGTTGTGGGCACGCCGGAGGGCTGGATCGCCCTGCTGATCGAAGCGTTGCGTCTCGACGGGCTGGGAAAGGCCGAGGAGGCCGCGGCGCTGCGGGTGAAGGCGTTGGAGGACGCCCCGGCCACCACCGGAACCATCGACGGCGTGCCCTTTTCCTGGATTGCCGACGGCGACCAGCGGCTGGGACCGGTTCTGGAGGCGGTCGTCAACGGACGCTACGGCTGGATCCCGCTGTACCGCATCCGCAGCATCGAGGTCGCCCCCCCCACGGATCTGCGCGACTTGGTGTGGACGGCGGTCACGCTGACCTTCGCCAACGGCGGGGAGGTCGTCGGGCTGGTGCCGACGCGTTATCCCGGCAGCGCCGAAAGCGGCGATCCCCTTTTGAGGCTGGCCCGCCGCACGGACTGGGTGGAGACGCCCGGGGGCCTTTACACCGGGTTGGGCCAGCGCATGCTCGTGACCGACGCGGGTGAACACGCGCTGATGGACATCCGCCGCATTGACCTGGATGTGGCCGAGCCGGCGGGGGACGGCGGAGACGCGGCGGCCGGGATGGCCGAAACCCATCATGGCTGAACTGACGGTCCAGGAACGGCTTCAGCCATCGCTGCTCGACCGCCTGTTCGACGACGAACCGGATCAGCGGCAGGAATCCCGCGACCGCCGGGTTCTGTCGCTGCGCCGGCTGCGCGAAAGCGTGGTGCGCGACCTGGCGTGGCTTCTGAACGCCAGCAACCTGGGCGCCGAGCTGGACGAGGAGCGGCATCCGGAGGTCGCCCGCTCCGTTGTGAATTACGGGATGCCGCCGTTGGCCGGCCTGTCCGGGATCGGTGTGGAGCTGCCGGATCTGGAGCGGCGGATGTTCGACGCTATCCGCCGCTTCGAGCCGCGCATTCTGCCCAACACCCTCAACGTCAAACTCATCCTGCAAGGAGAAGAGCACAACAGCCGCGCCCTGACCTTCGACATCGAGGGCGAGTTGTGGGCGCAGCCGGTGCCGATCCGGATTTTCCTGCGCACCGAAGTGGACCTGGAAGTGGGCGCGGTGAGGGTCTCCGACAACGCGGGCTTCCGCTGATGCACCCCCAGCTTCTGCGCTATTACGACGACGAGCTGCGCCACCTGCGCGAGGTGGGGGCGGAGTTCGCCGAGGAGTTTCCCAAGATCGCCGGGCGGCTGGCGCTGGAGAAGTTCGAGTGCGCCGACCCCTATGTCGAACGGATGCTGGAAGCCTTCGCCTTCCTGACCGCGCGCGTGCAGATCAAGATGGAGGCGCAGTTTCCGCGCTTCATCAATCATTTGCTGGAGGCGGTCTATCCGCATTATCTGGCGCCGACGCCGTCGATGGCGGTGGTGCAGTTCCAGCCGGATCTGAGCGAAGGCGGGCTTGCGCAAGGTTTCCTGATCCCGCGCGGCGACACGGTGCTGCGCAGCGTGGCGGGCAAGGGGCAGGCCACCGCCTGTGAATACCGGACCGGCCACGATGTGACGCTGTGGCCGATCGAGCTGATCCGGGCCGATTATCTGCCCACGCCCGGCGCGGTCGCCGCGCTGGAGGTGCCCGACGTCCGCGGCGTGCGCGCCGGCCTGCGCCTGCGGCTGAAGACGACGGCCGGCCTGACCTTCGACCAGTTGGCGCTGGACCGGCTGCCGCTGTTCCTGTCGGGGGCCGGGGGCCTGCCGGTCGCCCTGTGCGAGCAGATTCTCGGCGCCGGCATCGGCATGGTGATCCGGCCGGCGCAACGCCCCGCGCCATGGCAGGAGGTCCGCCCCGCGGCCAGCCTGGCGCGCTGCGGCTTTTCCGAGCGGGAGGCGCTGCTGCCCACGTCGCCGCGCTCCTTCGAAGGGTACCGCCTTTTGCAGGAGTATTTCAGCTTCCCGGCGCGCTTCCAGTTCGTCGAACTGCGCGACCTGTCCGCTGCCGTGCGCCGCTGCGCCGGGCCGGAGCTGGAGATCGTCATCCTGTTCAACCGCGCCAACCCGCAACTGGACGGCGTGATCGACCGGCAGAACCTTCAGCTTTTCTGCGCGCCCGCCATCAACCTGTTTCCCAAGCGTGCCGACCGGATCCACCTGAACACCCGCGAGACCGAGTACCACATCGTGCCGGACCGCACGCGCCCGCTCGACTTCGAGGTGCATTCGGTGCTGTCGGTGGCCGGCTACGGCGCGGGCACGGAGGTGGCGCAGGAGTTCAAGCCCTTCCACGCCGCGCGCGACCAGCACACCGTCGGGTCGGATCACGCCTTCTACGCGCTGTCCCGGCAACCGCGCGTGCTGTCGGCCAAGCAGAGGCGCAACGGGCCGCGGTCGAGCTACATCGGGTCGGAGGCTTTCGTCTCGCTGGTGGACGGCGAGGAGGCTCCCTACAGCCACAACCTGCGCCAGCTCGGCGTCATGGCGCTGTGCACCAACCGCGATCTGCCGCTGCACGTGTCCTTCGGACAATTGAACACGGACTTCACCATGGACCAGGGGGCGCCGGTGGACTCCATCCGCTGCGTCGCCGGCCCGTCCAAGCCGCGCCCCTCGAACGCCGAGGGACCCACCGCCTGGCGGCTGATCAGCCACCTGTCCCTGAATTACCTGTCCCTGGCCGACAGCGACCCGCAGCGGGGTGCCCAGGCGCTCAGGGACCTGCTGAAGCTCTACACCGACCGGGAGGACGCCTCCGCCGCGAAGCAGGTGGACGGCGTCCGGCATGTCCGGACCGCGCCCATCGTGCGGCGCGTCCCCGGGCGCGGCCACATCGTCCATGCGCGCGGCCTGGAAGTGGCCGTCACGTTTGATGAGCACGCGTTCGACGGCAGCGGCATCTTCGTGCTGGGCGCCGTTCTGGAGGAATTCTTCGCCAAGTACGTGTCGCTGAACAGCTTCACCGAAACGGTGATCCACAGCCTTGACCGCGGAGAGGTGATGCGATGGCCAGCCCGGATCGGCCGCCGCGAGCTGCTGTAGATATGCTGGAGGCGATACGGGCCGAACCGCACGCGTTCGGCCTGTACCACGCCTTGCGCCTGATCGAGTGCGCCAATCCCCAGGCACCGCGGTTGGGCCGGCAGAAGAGCCGCGTGGCCGACGAGGCCGTGCGCCTGGGGCAGGAGCCGACGATGGGCTTCGCGCCGGCCACGCTGGCGGCCGTCGCCGGCGGTGATGATGGCCGGCCGCACCGTCTGCTGACGTACGGCTTCGGCATCTTCGGCCCGAATGGTCCGATGCCCCTCCACATCACCGAGACGGTTCTGGAGCGGCGGCTCTATCACGGCGACGACACGCTCGCGCGGTACGCCGACCTCTTCCACCACCGCCTGCTGTCGCTGTTTTACCGCGCCTGGGCGGACGCCGAACCGACCGTCAGCCACGACCGCCCGGACAGCGATCCGTTCGCCATCTATCTGGCGTCGCTGATCGGCCTGGGAATGCCGTCGCTGTCCGGCCGCGACGCGCTGCCCGATGGCGTGCGGCTGCATTTCGCCGGCCGGCTGGTGGGGCAGGCCCGCAACCCCGAGGGGTTGTGCGCCATGATCACCAGCTTTTTCGGCATCCCGGCGGCGGTGCAGGAGTTCGTCCGGGCCTGGATGGACCTGCCGCCGGAGTGCCGCTGGCGCCTGGGCGGCGATCGCAGGTCCGGCACCGCCCTCCCCGCGCCGACCTTGGGGGAGGGGCTGACGCTGGGCGCGCGGGTCGTGGACGCGCAACATCGCTTCCGCATCCGCCTCGGCCCCATGGGCATGGACGACTACGCGCGCATGCTGCCGGGCGGACGCAGCCTGGATCGGCTGGTCGCGCTCGTGCGGGGCCACGCCGGCGACGAATTCGCCTGGGATGTCCAACTCGTGCTGCGTGCGCCCGACGTGCCGCCCTTCCGGCTCGACGGGTCCAACCGGCTCGGCTGGACCTGCTGGCTGGGGCGGCGGCGCGCTGATGTTCAGGGCGCCGTTGACGACGCCGACGATCTCGTTCTCGACCCTTTCGCCGCGCGGCCCGCCAGGGCTGCGCCCGACCGTCCGCAGGAGTGTGACCATGGCAGGGATTAGCCGCGTTTCGCTGTTCGGCAAGCTCAACCCCGTGGCCTACCGAGCCATCGAAAGCGCGACCGTGTTCTGCAAGATGCGGGGCAACCCCTACGTCGAGCTGGCGCATTGGATCCACCAGATCCTCCAGCTGTCCGACAGCGACCTGCACCGGGTGGTCCGCCGCTTCGACCTGGACCCGTCGCGGCTGGCCCGCGATGTGATCGAGGCGCTGGACCGCCTGCCGCGCGGCGCCACGGCGATCAGCGACCTGTCTCCGCAGATCGAGGAGGCGACGGAGCGCGGCTGGGTCGCCGCCTCGCTGATGTTCAAGGCGCCGCGCGTGACGACCGGCCACCTCGTGGTCGGCATGCTGCAGACGCCGGGCCTGCGCAACGCTCTGCCCGCCCTGTCGCGCGAGTTCGCCAAGGTCAAGCTGGACGCTCTGATCGAGGAGTTCGCCGCCATCACCGCCGGCTCGCCGGAAGACGCCCCGGCGGACAACGCCGACTTCGGCGGCGCCGCGCCCGGCGAGGCGAGCGGCGCCATGGCTCCGGCGGCGATGGGCAAGCAGGAGGCGCTGGCCAAATTCTCCGTCGATCTCACGGAAAAGGCCCGCAAGGGCGAGATCGACCCGATCGTCGGCCGCGACGACGAGATCCGCCAGATCGTGGACATTCTGATGCGCCGTCGCCAGAACAACCCGATCCTCACCGGCGAAGCCGGCGTCGGCAAGACCGCCGTGGTGGAGGGCTTCGCGCTCCGCATCGCCGCCGGGGACGTGCCGCCGCCGCTGCGCGACGTCACGCTGCGTACGCTGGACGTCGGCCTGCTCCAGGCCGGCGCCAGCATGAAGGGCGAGTTCGAGAACCGCCTGCGCCAGGTGATCGAGGAGGTGCAGTCGTCGCCCAAGCCGATCATCCTCTTCATCGACGAGGCGCACACGCTGATCGGGGCCGGCGGGGCCGCCGGAACGGGCGACGCCGCCAACCTGCTGAAGCCGGCGCTGGCCCGTGGCAATCTGCGCACGGTCGCCGCCACCACCTGGGCCGAATACAAGAAGTATTTTGAGAAGGACCCGGCGCTGACCCGCCGCTTCCAGACCGTGCAGGTGGACGAACCGAGCGAGAGCAAGGCCATCCTGATGATGCGCGGCCTGTCCTCCACCCTGGAGACGCACCACAAGGTGCAGATCCTCGACGAGGCGCTGGAGGCGGCGGTCGGGCTGTCGCACCGTTACATTCCGGCGCGCCAGCTTCCGGACAAGGCGGTCAGTCTGCTCGACACGGCGGCCGCCCGCGTCGCCATCAGCCAGCACGCCGTTCCGGCCGAGGTGGACGACAGCCGGCGCCGCATCGAAGCGCTGCGCACGGAGCTGGCGATCATCGCCAAGGAGGCGGCGGTCGGCGTCGACACGGCGCGGCGCGCCGCCGAGGCGGAGGGAAAACTGGCCACCGAGACGGAGCGCCTGGCCGGGCTCGAAACGCGCTGGCAGAGCGAAAAGGCGCTGGTGGACCAGATCCTGGCCTTGCGCGGCCGCCTGCGCAGCGGCGGGGCGGCCATCGAGGGCACCGGCTCCGATTTGGAGGCCCGCGCCGCGGCCGCGGCGGAAGCGGCGCCGGCCCTGACCGACCCGGAACGCGCCGGCCTGCTGGCCGAGCTGAGGGCCCGGCAGGCCGAACTGGCCGAACTCCAGGGCGACGCGCCGCTGATCCTTCCGACGGTGGACGAGCAGGCCGTGGCGTCGGTGGTCGGCGACTGGACCGGCATCCCCGTGGGCCGCATGATCAAGAACGAGATCGAAACGGTGCTGAAACTGGCCGACACGCTGAACCAGCGTGTCATCGGCCAGTCGCACGGGCTGGCGATGATCGCCAAGCGCATCCAGACCTCGCGCGCCAAGCTCGACAACCCGAACAAGCCGGTCGGCGTCTTCATGCTGTGCGGGCCGAGCGGCGTCGGCAAGACGGAAACCGCGCTGGCGCTCGCCGAAACGCTGTACGGCGGCGAGCACAACGTCATCACCATCAACATGAGCGAGTTCCAGGAGGCGCACACCGTCTCCACGCTCAAAGGCGCCCCCCCGGGCTACGTCGGCTATGGCGAGGGCGGCGTGCTGACCGAGGCGGTGCGGCGCAAGCCCTACAGCGTCGTGCTGCTGGACGAGGTTGAAAAGGCCCACTCCGACGTGCACGAGATCTTCTTCCAGGTGTTCGACAAGGGCATCATGGAGGATGGCGAGGGCCGGCTGATCGATTTCAAGAACACGCTGATCCTGCTGACCTCCAACGTCGGCAGCGACCTGATCATGAACATGTGCCAGGATCCGGAGCTGCTTCCCGAACCGGAGGCCATCGCCAAGGCGCTGCGCAATCCGTTGCTGAAGGTGTTCCCGGCGGCCCTGCTCGGGCGCATCGTCACGATTCCCTACTACCCGCTCAGCGACGAGATGATCGGCAACATCATCCGCCTGCAGCTCGGCCGCATCCAGAAGCGCGTCCAGGCGACTCACCGCATCCCCTTCACCTACGACGACGAGGTCGTGAGGCTGATCGCCGGCCGGTGCGGCGAACTGGAGAGCGGCGGGCGCATGATCGACGCGATCCTCACCAACACCGTGCTGCCGACCATCAGCAACGCCATGCTGGAACGCATGCTGGAAGGGGGCGCCGTGCCGCGCATCCATGTCGGCGTGAAGGAACAGGAATTCGCGTATGATTTCGGCTGAGCCGGGAACCACCGGAGTCCGGCATCGGGGGCGTGAACCGGAATGCTGACGCAAGCCTACCGTGACATCGCCGTTTCGTCGCCGTTGGGCGAGGACGTGCTGGTCTTCCGCCGCATGACCGCGGTGGAGGGGATCAGCACGCTCTTCCGCTTCGACATCGATCTTCTGACCGCCCGTCCGAAGATCGACTTCGACGCCATGCTCGGCCAGAACATGACGGTGCGGCTGAAGCTCGACACAGGGGAGCGTCATTTCAACGGGTTCGTGTCGGCCTTCTCCCACGTCGGATCCGCCGGCCGGCATGGCCTGTACCGGGCGGTTCTGCGGCCGTGGCTGTGGTTCCTCACCCGCAACCGCGACTGCCGCATCTTCCAGGACAAGACGGTTCCGGACATCGTGAAGGCCGTACTGCGCGAGCATGGCTTCACCGACATCCAGGACCGGCTGTCCGGCAGCTACCGGGCATGGGAATATTGCGTCCAGTACCAGGAAAGCGACTTCGACTTCATCAGCCGGCTGCTGGAGCACGAAGGCATCTACTATTACTTCACGCACCAGAACGGAAACCACACGCTGGTGCTGGGCGACGGGGTTGGAGCCCACGACCATCTGACACCGACCGACCGGCTGCGCTACAACCCCGGAGCGCGCCACCGCGAGACCGTGCCATCCGTCGACGCCTGGACCGTCGGGCGGGAGGTGTCGAGCGGGGCCTACACCGTGGACGACTTCGACTTCGAACGGCCGAAGGCGGTGCTGCGCACCGGCCTGTCCATGGCGCGCCCGCACGCACTGTCGGGCATGGAGGTGTTCGAGTATCCGGCCGACATGGCCTATATGAAGACCGGCCAGCGCAGCAGCATGGGGTCGTTCTACGCCCGCACGCGGCTGGAGGAAATCCAGTGCCGGTATGAGACGGTCGAGGCCGCGACGACGGTCCGCGACCTGCGCTGCGGCCAGCTCTTCCAGCTGACGCACCACCCGGTCGACGATCAGAACCGCGAGTATCTGGTGCTGTCCTCCGTGTCGGAGATCGTGTCCGACGAGTTCGAGGGAGGCAGCGACTCCGCGTCGCCGGACGAACCGTACCGCTGCCGCTTCACCGTGCTGAACAGCCATGAGCAGTTCCGGCCGCCGCGTGCGACTCCCGTCCCGGTGATGCGCGGGCCGCAGACCGCCATCGTCAGCGGCAAGGCCGGCGAGGAGATCTGGACCGACAAGTACGGCCGCATCAAGGTGCGCTTCCATTGGGACCGCACGGGCAAGGCGGACGAGACCAGCTCCTGCTGGATCCGCGTGGCGCAGAGCTGGGCGGGCAAGCGCTGGGGCGCCCAGTTCCTGCCGCGCATCGGCCACGAGGTGATCGTCGACTTCCTGGACGGTGACCCCAACCGCCCCGTCGTCACGGGCAGCCTCTACAACGGCGACGCCACGCCGCCCTACGAGCTGCCCGCCAAGGCGACCCAGTCGGGTGTGCGCACCAACTCGGTCAAGGGATCGGGGGCCAACGAGCTGCGTTTCGAGGACAAGGCGGGCGGCGAGCAGATCCTGATCCACGCCCAACGCAACCAGGACAACCACGTCCGGAACGATTCGCTGGAACGGATCGGCCGGAACCGGCACCTGATCGTCGGCGGAAGCCAGTTCGAACGGGTCGATTCCGACAAGCATCTGACGGTCAAGGGCGACCAGAACGAGAAGGTCACCGGCACCGTGTCGCTGACCGTCGAGCGCGACCTGCACCAGACGGTTGCGCAGAACGCCGCCATGCAGTCAGGCATGGAAATCCACCTGAAGGCCGGTATGGACCTGGTGCTGGAAGCCGGGGTGTCCGTCACCATCAAGGCGTCCGGCAGCTTCATCACCATCGGCCCTTCGGGCGTCACCATCAGCGGCCCGATGGTGATGATCAACAGCGGCGGGTCCGCGGGGTCCGGCGGTGGCTCCCATCCGGACGCGCCGCAACCGCCGAAAGCCGCCGACTCGGACAGCCACGGCAGCGTGACGACGGTCGAGCCGAAACCCAAATACACGCCGCCGAAGCTGGCGCTCAGCTCGCACCCGGTCGCCCGGCAGCTGAAGGAAGCCTACGAAAACGGCACGCCCTTCTGCGAGCAGTGCGAGGCGGCCCGCAAGGCCGCGGCCATGAAGAACGGAGGCTCCTGATGATTGCGGAACCGGCGCTCCGGACATTGGCCGGTACGCTGTTCACCGATCGCGTGCCGGTCTACGCCGTGATCGACGGCGCCGGCTGCCCGGCGCTGCTGCCCATGCTGGACCGGCACGGGGTGCCATCCATCTGCCTCTATCGGGGAGAGCTGGAGCCCGAGCTGGCCGAGGCCGCGCCCTATCTCGCGGAACTCGTCCCGGACTCCCCCTTCACGCGCTGGTTCCTCGGCGAAGGGTGGGACCGGCATTGGGGCATCCTGTTGAAAACGGAGGCGGGGCTGGCCGAAATGCGGAGCCATCTGCGCCATCTGACCATGGCGCGGCTGCCCGACGGACGGGTGGTCTATTTCCGCTTCTACGATCCGCGCGTGATGCGCGTCTATCTCCCGACCTGCACGCCGGAGGAGGCGGCCCACATCTTCGGCCCTGCGGACTCGATGTTCATGGAAGGCGAATCGCCGGCCACGCTGCTGCGCATGGAGTCCGGTCCCAAGGGCGTGCTCGCGGCCCATGTGCCTCTCGGGGGGTGAGGCTCTCCGCCTCGACAAGACCCGTCCCTCCCAAAAGCCCGTGTCGAAGAGGAAACAGCCGACATGCCGATGCAGGTTGTGAACGGAGCCACGCTTCAGTGCAGTTTCGGCATGGCGCCGTCGACGCTCGTGGTGTTGCCGGTGCACCGGACGATGGCCGGCAACCAGCCGGCGGCCAACATCATGGATCACCAGCCCATGGTCAACATCCTGCCGTTCGGGATGTGCACCAGCCTCGCCAACCCGGCGGTCGCGTCGGCCACCGCCGCCGCCATGGGGGCTCTGACACCCATGCCCTGCGTTCCCAACACCCCGGCGCCGTGGGTTCCCGGCGCGCCGACGGTCATCCTGGACAGTGCGCCGGCCCTCGACCACCCATCCAAATGCATGTGCGTCTGGGCCGGCGTGATCTCCATCGCCAATCCAGGGCAGACGACCACGATGATTCCCTGATAGATGGCGGGTTTGCGGTTCGAAATCTCCTCTTATGGTTCGAAAAGCGTCCGGCACCAACTCTTCCGGGTGGAAATTCCAGCTAAATTGGATTAGAGTTTTTTCAAATTCTGGTCATGTCCACAAGAAAGAGACGGCCCAGCCATGTTCCACCGAAAAGGGATGCCGATGAAGGCCGCCGTTGTCGCGGTCATGATCGCTTGGTCGGGCGCTGCGCTGGCCGCCGGCGCCAACGATGCCCCGATGTCCGTCAACGGTATCGTGGACGCGTTGACGCTGAAGGAGCAGCCCGTGATCAGCAACGCCCGCGCCAAGCCAGGTGTGGAGCGCGGCCTGAATCTGGCGCGCGGCACCAACGACAAAACCGCGGTCGAGCCGTCGTCGCAGATCCGCAAGCTCGATTTCAAGGTCGAGTTCGAGTTCAATTCGGCGACCTTGCTTCCGTCCGCGACAGAGGTGCTCGATCTGCTTGGGCAGGCGCTGACGACGTCCGACCTCAAGGGCTATCGTTTCCGCATCGGCGGCCACACGGACGCCATCGGCAGCCCCACCTACAACAAGCAGCTTTCGGCTCGTCGCGCCAACGCGGTCAAGGACTACCTGAGCGACCGCTTCGGCATTTCGCCCGATCGTCTGGAGATCATGGGCTACGGGTCCGAGATGCCGCTCGATCCGCGCAATCCAAAGGACGGCAGGAACCGCCGGGTGGAAATCGCCAATCTCGGCCACCGAACGGCGGGCGTTGCAGATTAAGGAGTTTTTTGACCGTCGGGAGTCCCGCTTTGGCGAACTCCCGACGGTCAAACGTGTGAGTTCGCCGCGCACTCAACCAGTCAAGGTTATGAATGACCGAGCCGTCGCCTGCCTCGTCGGAACCGCAGGGCATCGCGATGCCCTTGTTCTACAACAGAGTGTTTTCTCTTGATCCAGCCCGAGACCAGGGGCTGCGCCTTGCTTCGACGCCGAACGCGGCGTTCGCGCGCCAAACCAGCCTGATCCCGCTGCTTGCCTCCGAATTCAGCGCCGCGCTCGCCGACTATCCGATCGTCTTCACGTCCGGGGCCGCCGTTGACGCCGTGGCGATCGTGGGCATCAAGGCTGACGAGAACCTGTTCGTCGACGCCGCCGGACGCTGGAAAGCAGGCTGCTACGTTCCAGCCTACGCGCGCCGTTACCCGTTCATTCTCATCGACCTTGCCGATGGCGACACCGCGGCCCTGGGCTACGATCCGGACAGCGCGCTGATCGGCCCGGACCAGGAGGTGCCGCTGTTCGATGGCGCCCAGCCGTCCGATGCGGCGCGCCAAGCGTTGAACTTCTGCGCCACCTACCGGAACGAAGCGCGGACGAGCGCCAGCTTTGTGAAGGCCATCGTCGAAGCCGGCGTGCTGACGGAAAAGGCGGCGCAGATCAGCTTGGACGGCGGAGCCCAGGCCCGCGCCGAGGGTTTCCAGGTGGTCGACGAGGAAAAGCTGCGCGCGTTGCCCGACGACACGTTGCTGGACTGGCAGCGCAAGGGCTGGCTCGCCTTGATCCACGCGCATCTTTTCTCTCTGCAGCGCTGGCCGGGACTGGTCGCCCGGTCGCGGGCCTGAAGCGCCGCGGGCCTGGAGCCATTCCACGCGGACATTCTTCGTTCAGGGCGTGAGATTTCAAGGCGTGAGACGATGCGGTGGACGGCCCCTCCGGGCTGATTTCCCCGACGGCATCGGCGTGCCACCGGTTCTCGACGGTGGACAGGCCGCGCACCGCATCGTCTCAGTTCAGCGTGCTTTGACAACGGTGAGGAAGGCGGGGTTGTCGAGGGCTTGGTCAATGGCCGCCTGCATGCTGTCGTTGGTCAGCTTGCTCAGCTCCTCAACCGAACCGAAGACGCCGGTTGCGAACAGGTTTCCCGTGTCCTCGCGGTTGTCCTCCACGACCTTGCTGTAGACCGGCTGTCCCAAGCTCTTATCCAGAACCGTGACACGGAACCGCGCGTGCGCCTCCTTGCGGACAAGCTGGCTGCAATCGAGCTTCTCGACCGTGATGTCCAGGCCGTAGTTCGCGCCGTTGGCCGAGGCGAGAAGCCCCCGTGCGCCGAGAGCGTCCTCGAAAGCCTTGCGCACCACGTCCTTGACCGGGCCTGACGCTTCAATGGTCTTCAAGGCATTGCCATAGCCGCCGCGGATCGCGCCCAGGTGCTTGCCGGTGCGCTTGCGCGAGTCGGTGACCGCGAGCACCTCGACGTCCGGCTTTGCCGACGGCGGTTTCTCCACGGCGGCGGGGTTGTAGGTCATCGGGATCTGATGCGTCGAGCATGCTCCCAGGACACTTGCCGCCATCAGCGCACACAGCGCGGCCTTTCGCATTCCAATTTTCCCTTTGGTTCGTGGGGTGGCTCATCATGCGAATCCATGCGTGGAAAAACCACCAGGGCGAGGATAGGCGCGGCTGCGGGAAAGAGGAACCGGAAATGGAAATCAATCCATTGACTGCAACCATTCAAACAGGAAGTATGCCGGCCTCGCGTGGCATCGACAAAGGACCGGCTCGTGCGCAACATTCTGGCGGCTGTCGTCATTCTCCTTCTGGCCGCTTGCCAGACCCGACCAATCACGACAACCCAGGAGCACGCTGTGCCTCCCGGGGCGCAAGCCCTGCCGCTGAACGACATCGAACTCGCGATTGTCGAGGCCGGCGCCCGGCGCGGCTGGCGTTTCCAGCACATTGCGGAGGGACAGGTCCGCGCCACCTACAGCAAATGGCCGTGGGTGGCCGAGGCCGACGTGCTGTTCTCCAACCGGAGCTACCGCATCCAGTACGTCAGCGCCAAGAACATGGAGCGCCGCAACGACGGGGTGGAGCGGGCCTACAACCGCTGGGTCGGCAACCTCGAACGCGACATTGCGGCCAGGCTGGACCAGATCGCCGCCCGCCGGTGAGTTCGCCCGCCGGTGAGTTCGGCCGCTTGACGCCGCGCCGACAACAGGGGTAGGAGGTCGCCTCCCCGACCGGTAAGCCCCATCCGGCAAGCCTCATGGAGACGGCATGAGCATCCGGGCCTGCGCCATCATCCCCAGCCACAACCACCACACGGCGCTCGGCGGAATCGTCGCGGCGCTGCGGGGGCATGGGCTGGAGGTCATCCTGATCGATGACGGCAGCGGCGAGCCGGCCCGCACCGCCATCGCGGCGCTGCACGCTCCCGCGGACGGGGTCGAGACGCTGCGGCTGGAGGTGAACCGGGGCAAGGGCGGCGCCGTCATGGCCGGCCTCCGGCGCGCCCATGAGCGCGGCTTCACCCACGCGGTGCAGGTGGACGCCGACGGGCAGCACGACCTTGGCGCCGTCGCCGATCTGTTGACCAGCGCGGCGGCGCATCCCGACGCGCTGGTCAGCGGCCGCCCGGTCTACGACCACTCCGTTCCCCGCTCGCGGCTGATCGCGCGCTGGGCCACCCATGTGTGGATTTGGGTGGAGACGCTGTCGCTGCGGGTGAAGGACAGCATGTGCGGCTTCCGCGTCTACCCGCTGGCATCCACCATGGCGGTGCTGGACAGCGAGCGGATCGGCACCCGCATGGACTTCGACCCGGAAATCGTCGTCCGCCTGTTCTGGCGCGGCGTTCCGCTGATCCACATCCCCGTGCGGGTCGTCTATCCCGAGGGAAACACCTCCAACTTCAACCTTCTGCGGGACAACGTGCTGCTGACGCGCATGCACACGCGCCTCGTGCTGACCATGCTGCTGCGCCTGCCCTCGGTGCTGCGCAACCGTCCGCCGAGAAGGGGAACCGACGCGCACTGGTCGACCATGGGGGAGCGGGGCGCCTGGTGGGGCATGAGGCTGGTGACGTTGGTCTACCGGCTGCTCGGCCGGCCGGGCTGCATCGCGCTCCTGTGGCCGGTGGTCAGCTACTTCTATGCGACCAACGCCGCGGGGCGGCGGCATTCGCTGGATTTCCTGGCGCAGGCCAACGCGGCGAAAGGCCTGCCCGCCCCGTCCTGGTGGGACGGGCTGCGTCACCACATGAGCTTCGCCGTCAAGGCGCTCGACACCTTCATCGCCTGGGCCGCTCCGGAGCGCACCGGCCCCATCGCCGTTGACGGCGCGGAGGCGCTGAGCCGCCTCGCCGCGGAGGGGCGGGGAGCGCTGCTGATCGTTTCGCACCTGGGTAACGCCGAGTTGTCGCGTGCCCGCCTGGGCACCCGGTTCGAGAAGGACATCAACGTGCTGCTGCACACGCGGCACGCCGTCCGCTACAACCGGTTGATCCGCTCCGTCCGCCCCGACGCCGCGGACCACACCATACAGGTCACCGAGATCGGCCCGCAGACCGCCATCGATCTCAAGGAGAGGGTGGAGCGGGGCGAGTGGATCGCCATCGCCGGGGACCGCACGCCGGTGGAGTTCAACGGCCGGGTCAGCCGGGTTCCGTTCCTCGGCCGGGACGCCGCCTTCTCGCAGGGGCCCTACGTGCTGGCGGCGTTGATGGGCTGCCCGGTCTATCTCCTGTTCTGCCTGCGCGAGGGGCAGGGCCACCGCGTCACCTTCGAGCCCTTCGCCGAGCGCATCGAGTTGCCGCGGCGCGGGAAAGATGAGGCGCTGGCCGCGCTCGCCGCGCGTTACGCGCAGCGGCTGGAACACCACTGCCTGCGCGACCCGTTGCAATGGTACAACTTCTTCGATTTCTGGGCCGACCCGAAGGCGGGGCCGCGGTGAGACCTCTCCACGCCATGATACAGCCTGGGACGGCATCGCGTGGGACGATGCGTGTGGAGTGTGCGCCCTCCGTCCTGCACCGGCGGGCTTTCCGTCCGTGACGCGTCGTCCCTCGCCCGGTCAGTCCTCGGCGTGGCCGATGCCGGTGTTCGGCCGTTGGCCGGCCGGGGAGCACGAGCACCACGCGGTGGTGGTCGGGGCCGGGATCGGCGGCTTGTCGGCGGCGGCGACGCTGGCGGCGCGCGGGCTGAAGGTGTTGGTGGTGGAGGCGCACGACCGGCCGGGGGGCTACTGCTCCTCCTGGCTGCGCAAGGTCCGCGGCCGGGACGGTTCGGTGGGGCGCTACGTCTTCGACGCCGGGGTGCAGGATTTCAGCGGGCTAGGGCCGCGTGGCCCGCTGCGGCGGCTGCTGGACGGCCTGGGCGTGGCGCAGCGCATGGACTGGCGCCGGGTCCGCCACCGCTATGTGCAGGACGGCCTGTGCCTGGACGTGCCGGACCAGCCGGCGGATCTGGTGACGCGCCTCCAGGCGCTGTTCCCGCAGGAGGCGCCGGGGATCGCCGCCTTCTTCGCGGAGATGGCGCGCGTCTACGCCGATCTCTACGCCGATGTGGACGAGACCGGCGGCGTGCCGATGCCGCCCGCCACGCTGGAAGCCATGCGGTCCTGGACCGCCCGCCGGCCCGACGCCTGGCGTTGGATGCACCGCCCCTACGCGGAGATGCTCGACACCCATCTGCGCGACCCTCGGCTGAAGGCCCTGCTGACCACCATCAGCGAGTATGTCACCGACCGCCCCGAGCTGCTGCCGGTGCGTGAGATGGCCCCGCTGTTCGGCTATTATCTGGAAGGCGGCTGGTACCCGGCCGGCGGCTCGCAACGGCTGGCGGAGCTGCTGTGCGCGGTGGTGCGGGAGCGGGGCGGCGCCGTCCTTCTGCGCACCCGCGCCGAACGCATCCTGACCGAGGACGGCCGGGCCGCCGGCATCGCCACCACCGACGGAACGGTGCACCGGGCGCCGCTGGTGCTGGCCAATTCCGACGTGGTCGGCACGTTGACCCGGCTGATCGATCCGGCGCTGCTGCCCAGGCGCTACGCCCAGCGTGTGAAGGGTCTGAAGCGCGGCCCCACGGCGGTGCTGGTCAGCCTCGCCGTCGAGGGCGTCCCGGACCTGCCGGCCCGCGTGTTCGTCGGGGCGGACGGCCTGCATTTCGGAATCGGCAACCCGAGCGCGGTCGATCCGTCCCTGGCTCCGGAAGGCCACGCCGCCGTCACCATGCTCTGCCTGCGGCCCGAACCGGAGGCCGCCGAATGGTTCGCCGCCGGCAAGGCCGCCAACCGCCAGCGCAAGGAAGCCTTCGCCGACCGTCTGGTCACCGCGGCGGAGAGCGTGCTTCCCGGGCTGCGGGGGCGCATCCTCTACCGCCAGACGGCCAGCCCGACGACCTTCACCCGCTACGCGCTCGCCGACAATGGCGCCATCTACGGCGCCGCCCGCGGCCAATGGTGCCCGCCGAACAAGACGCCGCTGCCGGGGCTGATGCTGGTCGGCGCCGGCTGCCAGAGCGGTCCGGGCGTCGAGGCGGTGGTGATCTCCGGCGTGAGCGCGGCGAACCTGGCGACGGCGGTCCCGGCAGAGTGCCCGGCGGAGTCCGAGGCGGCAGAGTCCGAGGCGGCGGAGTAGGCGCCCGTCTACCCGCGCCGGAATACCAGCGACGTGTTGATGCCGCCGAAGGCGAAGTTGTTGGACATCAGGAACTCGGTGTCGATCCGCCGGCCCTCGCCCATGATGTAGTCCAGCTCGGCGCAGCGTTCGTCCACATGGTCCAGGTTGGCGGTGGGGGCGAACCAGCCCTCGCGCATCATCTCGATGCCCAGCCACGCCTCCAGAGCGCCGCAGGCGCCCAGCGAATGGCCGAAATAGCTCTTCAGCGAATGGATGGGCGCGCGCGGGCCGAAGACGGCGTGGGTCGCCGCGGTCTCGGCGATGTCGCCCCATTCGGTGGCCGTACCGTGGCCGTTGACGAAGCCGATGGCGTCCGCCGACAGCCCGGCGTCCTCCAACGCCATGCGCAGGGCGATCTCCATGGTCCCGGCTTGCGGCTGGGTGACGTGGTTGCCGTCGGAGTTGCAGGCGAAGCCGACGATCTCCGCGTGGATGTTGGCGCCGCGGGCGAGGGCGTGCTCGCGTTCCTCCAGGATCAGGGTGGTGGCGCCCTCGCCGATCACCAGCCCGTCGCGGTCGCGGTCGTAGGGGCGGGGGCTGGTGTGCGGGCGGTCGTTGCGGGTGGAGGTGGCGAACAGCGTGTCGAAGACCGCCGATTCGGTCACATCCAGTTCCTCGGCGCCGCCGGCGATCATGGCGTCGGCCTTGCCCCACTTGATCGCCTCGTAGGCGTAGCCGATGGCCTGGCTGCCGGAGGTGCAGGCGCTGCTGGTCGGGATGATGCGGCCGGTCACGCCGTAGAACAACCCGATGTTCACCGCCGCCGTGTGGCTCATCATCTGGATGTAGCTGGTGGCGTTGAGGGTCTTCGACGCGCCCTGGGTCATCAGCTCGGCGAAGGCGATCACCGGGGCGGGGCTGCCGAACGACGATCCGTAGGCGATGCCCACGCGCCCGCCGCGGACGAACGGGTCGTTCAGCAGCGCCGCGTCGTTCAGCGCCCTCTCGGTGGCGTAGACCGCCATCCGGGACACCGGCCCCATGGTCCGCGTCTTCTTGCGCGGGTAGCGGTCGTCCACCGAGAAGCCGGTCACCGGGGCGGCGAGGCGCGTGTTGATCCCGTGGAAGCGGTCCCACTCCGCCATGGTGCGGACGGCGGTCTCGCCCTTCGCCATGCGGGCGCGAATGGTCGGCCAGTCCCCGCCCAGCGCGCTCACCCCGCCCATGCCCGTGACGACAACCCTGCGCATCACACCATACCCCCGTTCACCGCGATCACCTGCCGCGTCACGTACGCCGCCCCGTCGGAACACAGGAAGGACACCACCGACGCCACCTCCTCCGGCCGTCCGGCCCGGCGCATGGGAACCAGCTTCAGGGCCTCCTCCATGGGCAGCCCGTCGGTCATCTGCGTTTCGATGATGCCGGGCGCCACGCAGTTCACCGTGATGTTCCGTTTCGCCAATTCGATCGCCAGCGCCTTGGTGGCGCCGATGATGCCGGCCTTGGCGGCGCTGTAGTTGACCTGCCCGCGGTTGCCGATCAGCCCCGACACCGACGACAGCGTCACGATCCGTCCGCCCCTGCGGGCCGAGACCATCGGCATCACCAGCGGCTTCAGCACGTTGTAGAAGCCGTCGAGGTTGGTGTTGAGGACCGAATCCCAATCGTCGTCCGCCATGGCGGGGAAGGCGGCGTCGCGGGCGATGCCGGCGTTCAGGACGGCGCCCCAATAGGGGCCGTGCGCCTCCATGTCGGCCTCCAGCGCGGCGCGGGCGGCGGCGCGGTCGGCGATGTCGAAAGCGAGCAGCCGGCCCTCGCCGCCGGCGTCGCGGATGTCGGCCAGCGTCGTCTCGCCGCCGGCCGCGTCGCGGCCGTAATGCACCACCACCGTGAAACCGTCGGCGGCCAGCCGTGCCGCGACCGCGCGGCCGATGCCCTTGCTGGCCCCGGTGACCAGGATCGTCTTCTTCATCGTTTGACCTGTACCCCTTGGCTGGCGAGCAGCGCGGCCGTGTCCTCGGGCTGGTAGACGGTGAGCTGGGCCTTCGCCAGTTCCTCGCCGGTGCCCGCGCGCGTCACCACACAATCGAAAGACCCGATGTTCTCGTCCCGGAAAACCGGCGCCACCGACACCTCCAGCCGCTCGCCGATGGCGAACCAGGGAACGGAGGCGCGGAAGTCGCGCGTGCCCAGCAGCAGCCCGAGACGGACGTCGCCGCCGGCTTCCCTGGCCTCGGCTCCGACCTGGGCGCCGCAGGTCTGCGCCATCCACTCCACGGCGACATGGGCCGGGGCGCCGCGCCCCGTCACCACGAAGGGCGCCCCCTCCCGCACGGTCAGCGCCGACACGAAGCGGCCGTCCACCCGTCCGACCGCCTCGTCCAGCAGGATCATCGGCCGGGCGTGCGGCAGCAGATCCTCGATGGGCCACGGACACGCGCTCATCGCCATTCCCCCCGGCCCAGCACCAGGGCCACGTTGCTGCCACCGAACGCGAAGGAGTTGCTGAGCATCGCCGCCGGCCCGGCGGGAAGCCCGCCGGAGAAGGTGGCACCGGGGCCGATCAGGTTCAGCGGCGGGATCTCCGGGTCGGGCGCGCCGTCCCACAGGTGCGGGGGCAGCCGGCCGTCCGGGTTGTGGGCGGGGTTCAGCGCCAGCCACAGGAAAGCCGCCTCGCAGGCTCCGGCGGCGCCCAGCGTGTGGCCGGTCATCGCCTTGGTGGAGCTGCACGGGGTCGCGTCGCCGAACAGCGCGTGCACCGCCTTGCCCTCCATGGAATCGTTCAGCGCCGTCGCGGTGCCGTGCAGGTTGACGTAGGCGATGTCCGCCGGCGTCAGCCCGGCGTCGTCCAGCGCCGCCCGCATGGCGGCGAGGGCGCCGTGGCCCTCCGGGTCGGGGGCGCTGACATGGTGCGCGTCGGAGCTTTCGCCGACACCCAGCAGCCGCACCGGAGCGTCCTCCGCGGTCAGCAGGAAGACCGCCGCCGCTTCGCCGATGTTGATGCCGTCGCGATTGGCGCTGAAGGGATTGCTGAGGCCCGCCGACACCGCCTCCAGCGCGCTGAAGCCGCCGAGCGTGGTGCCGCACAGCGTGTCGGCGCCGCCGACGACAGCGGCGTCGCACAGCCCGGCGCGGATCAGCCGCCGGGCGGATGCGAACACCTTGCCGCTGGACGAGCAGGCCGTCGCCACCGTGAAGGCCGGCCCCGGCAGGCCGAGAGCGCGCGCCGCGAATTCCCCCGGCCCGCCGGTGGCGAGCTGGTCGTAATGGAACGGACCCGTCCACGCGCCGTCGCGGCGCATCGCCGTGAAGCCGGCCTCCGCCTCGGCCATGCCCGAGGTGCTGGTGCCGATGACCACAGCGATCCGGTGCCGGCCGTGGCGCGCGGCCGCCGTTTCGACGGCGTCGCGGATCTGCTCCAGGGCCAGCAGCAGCAGGCGGTTGTTGCGGCAGTCGTAGGTCCCCAGCCCCGCCGGCACCGGCGGCAGCGGCGCGTCCACCGAACCCACATGCACGGCGCGGCCGGGGACGAAGCCGGAGCGCGGGCGCAGGCCGTCGCGGGTGCCGGCAAACAAGGCGTCGGCGACCGTGTCCGTTCCGGTGCCGATGGGGGTGGCGAGGCCCAGGGCGGCAAGTCCGAGCGGACGGCTCATGGCGCCGCCGCCTTGGATGCTGCCGTGGATGCCGCCATGGACTGCACTTCGATCTCGTAGCCCCAGGCGAGGTTGGCGTAGCGCAGCGTGCCGGTCCACGGCGCGCCGTCGGCCCAGCTGCGTTCGGCGTGCAGCACCTCCTTGCCGTCGATGCGCACGCTGCGCCGGTGCGCGTCGGCGCTCAGCGTGCCGCCCGCGGGGGCGAGCGCCCGCCGCACGACCGCTTCGGGCCAGTACAGCACGACGATGTCGGCCAGCATGCTGCCCGGCCGCAGGGCCGGGGGCAGCCAGGGTGCGGTCTCCACCTCCAACCCGGCATCGCTCCAGGTGACGGTCATGGCGCGGCGGCCCAGGCTGTCCACCCCGACCAGCAGGAAACGCTCCGGCGTGACGCTGATCCGGCCCTCGAAGACGAAGGTCTGGCCGTCGCGGCTGGCGGTGATGAGCTGCGCCGCCTCGACGCTCTGCCCGAGATCGGACGGGCGCGGCAGGGCCAGCGGCTCGCCGGGGGCGAGCAGCGGCGTGCTTGGGTCCGCCGGGCCGCCGCCGGGCACGGAGGCGCACGCTCCGAGCAGGAAGAGGAGCGCGACCCACCCCTTATGCATGGTCATGACGTGAGGCGATTTCCCGGAAACGAATCTGACGTAGAGCATACACCAATCAGAGTAGCCGCGCATCGTTTGTGGTTTCATTGTGGCGTGTGCCGCGCGCGGCCAGCGGTGCGAAAAGAAAGGCAATCGAGATTCCGACCAGCATGGTCACGCCGAAGCTGTGCACCGCCGGCACGGCGCTGAAGGTCAGCATTCCGAAGGACAGCAGGGTCGTCAGCGTCGCCAGCCACACCGCCAGCATGGTCACCGGCTGCTCCTCCACGCCGCTCTCCGCGCAGAAGACGGCGTAGTCCACGCCGATGGAGAGGATCAGCACCAGCGCCATGGCATGGAAGAAGGTGAAGTCCTGGCCCATCAGCCCGACCACCGCGGGCGCCAGGATGAGCGCCGCCCCGGGTGGCAGCAGCGCCCACAGCCCCCCGCGCCAGCCGTAGCGCCATATCAGCACGGGCAGCATCAGCAGCCCCGCCAGCCCGGTCAGCAGCAGCGCCCGGTGCCGGTACTTGGCGAGCAGCGCCGAGAAGTCCGCCGTCGGATCGACCAGCCGGACGCCGGCCGTGCCGGCCACCGCGGCGCGCACGGCGTCCGGATCGCTCAGCCCCTGCAAGGCCACCACGTGCAATCCCGGCCCGAGCACGAGTTCGCGCAGGAACGGCACGCTGTCCGCCGCCAGCGCATCGTCCAGGGTCAACACCCCCTCCGGCGCCTTGTTCGGCCCCTTATCATTCGGATCGGCCGGCGGCAGGCCGAGGCTGGCGCGCTGCGCCGCCAGCAGCGGACCGTCGAGCGCCGTGGCGACCAGCGTACGGTTTTCCCGCTGCGTCCGGGCGGACGGCACAAAGGCGGCCGGCATCTGGTAGCCGGCGATGCTTCCCTTCGCCTTCAACCCGGCCAGCGTGGCGGCGAGGTCCTCCTGCCGCCGCAGCGCCGCCTCGTCGTCCGCGGCCTGCACCAGCAGGAACTGCGCGGCGGTGGTGGCGCCGATCAGCCGTTGGATCTCGTCCTGCTCGTGCTTCAGTTCCGCGGAGACCGCCTGCAACCGCCGGACATCGTCGTCCGCCGACAGCCGCGCCAGCCCGACCGCTCCGGCCAGCGCGCAGCCCAGCACGAGAACGAGGCGCACGGCACGCCAGCGCCGCGCCTCCCAGAAGCTCCACAGGCCCGCCGCGGCGCGCAGCATCCAGGCGCCGTGCGTCAGCCGCCGCGCCCGGTCGAGCGACGGCAGCCACAGCACCACCGTCAGGAAGGCGCCCACCAGCCCGATGATCGAGAAGGCGGCGATCTGCCGGAGCCCCGGAAAGGGCGCCAGCATCAGCGCCGCGTAACCGATCAACGTGGTGACCAGCCCCAGCGCGATGCCCGGCAGAACGTGGCGCAGCCGGTCGCTCGGGCTTCCCGACAAGGGGTCGAACAGGCTGGCGCTGTAATGCAGGCTGTAGTCCACCGCCACGCCGATCAGGCTGGACCCGAACAGCAGCGCCGCCACATGCAGCTCGCCGAACAGCAGCAGGCTGCCGCTCAGCCCGACCGTCATCCCGACGCCCAGGGCCAGCAGATTGTGCAGCAGCGGCCCCGGCCGGCGGAACGCCAGCCCCACCAGCAGTATGGTGCCGACCAGCGACAGCGTGCCGAGCGTGGACGCCTCGGTGATCGCGGTCTTGGAGCCGGCGTGCGCGAAGAACACGGCGCCCAGCCGCTTCACCGTGACGCCCGGCATGTCCCGAACGGCGGCGTCGAAGGCGCCGACCAGCCGGTCCTGCAAGTCCAGCTCGAACGGTTCGCCGGCAAGCACGGCGCTGACCAGCACCCAGGTCGTGCCGTTCTCGGTGACGCTGAGCATGCCCTCGTCGGGGGTGAGGCGCGACAGCGGGAAGGGCAGGTTGGTGAGGAAGGAGGGCAGCAGCAGGAACGGGTCGTTGCGCAGCAGCCCGGCGTCGACGAGCCCGGCGAAGCCGAACGCCTGGGACAGCGCGCGGGTGGCGACCTCCTCCCCCTTGCCGGCCGCCAGGAGCGCCCGGTCGCCATCGCTGAGCAGGCTTTGGCGATGGGGGAAGTAGAGAGCCCCCAGCCGCTTCAGCCGGTCGACGTCGATGCCCTCGCCGATCCGTTCCACCTGCCCCGTGGCCAGAAGCGCGTCGCCAAGCGTCGTCGCCGCCTTGCGGGCGGTTTCTCGGTCGGCGTGCCCGACCAGGGCCAGCACCCGGCGACCCAGCGCCTTGGTCACCGCGTCGTTGGCCCGCTGCAGGACGGGGTCCTGCTCCTCGCGCGGCAGCAGGGCCAGCAGATCGGTGCGGAAGCCCAGCCCGTCGTGAAGGCGCAGCGCGAGATAACCGCTGGCCAGCAGAACGAGCGCGAGCCAGAGCAGCGCCCCCAGCCGTCTCACGAACGGCCCGCCGAGGCCAGCAGCGCCGCCTCGTCCGCCGTCGGCGGCTCCGCCTTCAGGAGTTGGTCGCGGAAGGTCAGGCGGTCGCGGTCGCCATCGGGCTTGACGATCTCCACCTCGTCCACGAACCGCCCGCCGCGCACGTCGATGGCGCGGATCGGCATGGTCGGGTCGTCGGCCCGGCGCGGCGTCAGGTGGAGGGTCCAGGCGTCGGCGCCGCCCCCGCGCTCCACCGCGAACATGTCCTCCAGCGCCTTCCAGTCTCCGGTCAGCGCGCCGCCCAGCATGGTGTAGAGCTTCGACATGAAGGGCAGGCGCGCCGCGGGCAGGCGCATGGTCTCGTTGCCCTTCACCTCCTGCACGAGCCCGGCGGGGCTCATGACGGTGGTGACGGCGAAGGGGATTTCGGTGCGCCAGATCAGCCCGCGGCCGGGCGCCAGGGCGAAGCGGCCCTCGCTCTTCAGCGGCGCCTGGAAGCCCTTGAGGAAACGCTCCTGCACGAAGGCGCCGCGCAGCACCTGTCCCTCGCTCAATGTTTCGGTGGCCAACGCTGGGAAGGCGGCCAGCAGCGCCAGGAGGAAGACGACGATGCGCGTCACAGCAGAGCCCTCACCTTGTCCGTGAACACCGCGGGGCATTCGAAGCACAGCTCCGCCCCGTCCTCCTTCACCGCGAGCTGCACGGTGCGCGCCTTGGTCAGCAAGTCGCCGCCCGGCTCGTCGTGGATGCGGTAGTCGATGCGGATGCGGTTCTCGTACTCGACCAGCGTGGCGGTGATCCGGATCGACTGGCCGAAGCGGATCGGCCGCACGTACTTCACATGGAGGTCGACGATGGGGAACACGTATCCCGACGACGCCATCTCCGGATAATTGTAGCCGATGCGGTCGAGCAACGCGCAGCGCGCCTGCTCCAGATACCGGGCGTAGTTGCCGTGCCAGACCACCTGCATGGGGTCCAGGTCGTAGAACTGCGCGCGGGTGATGACCTCTGCCGAAATCATGGGGCGATCCCCTCCACGCCGATGGAGCCGGAGGACAGCGTCTCGTCCCCGCAGCGGTACTCGAAGGTCAGGCGCCGCCGTGCCGGGGCGTGGCGCAACGCCAGCGTCACCAGCGTGTCCGGAACGGTGACGCGCCGGAATTTCACCTGGAACGCCTGCGCCGCCTCGATCCCGAGGCCGAGATGGGTGTTGGCGAAGGTCACCGCCCAATCGATCTGCGCCACGCCCGGCACGATCGGCATTCCGGGGAAATGACCGTCGAGTTGCGCAAGGTCGCCGGGAATGAAGAGGTCCAACTCCACCCCGTCGGCGAGCGGCCGGACGGCGCGGACGTCGGGGGCGGTCGGCCGATGTGTGGCGATCTCAGGCAAGGCGATCTCAGGCGGGGCGATCTCAGGCAGGGCGCTCTCCTCGAACAGGGCGGCGATGTCGGCATGGCGACGCTTGCCCAGCGCGCCATCCGGCAGACGGCTCACGAAGCGCCAGCGGCGCGGCAGGCCGGCGGGTTCCTGAACGGCGGACAGTTCCCGCCGCAGCAGGCGGCCGAAGCGGAAGGCGCCGATGTCCGTCAGGCGCGCCGCGCCCTCGGCGCTCGGCACCACGACGGCGCAGAGCTGCTCCAGCGTCAGCACGGCGGCGTCGGCCACCAGGGGGGACCGGCGCAGCTGCGCCTCCACCTCCGGCAGGCTGACGCGCTTGCCCTCCACCTTCGCGATCCGGTCGGCGCGGCCAAGAAGGCGGAAGCCGCCGTCCCCGGCCATCTCCACAAGGTCGGAACCGACATGCTCCCCACCCTCGACATGGGGCGCCCCGACCCGCAGGCGGCCATCGGGGGTGCGTCCGGCGACGACGCCGGGCAGCGGGTGCCAGGAGGGATCGCCGGCCTCGCGGCGGCGGTGGGCGATGGCTCCGGTTTCGGTGCTGCCGAAGATCTCGGTGACCGGTGTGCCGAAGATCGCCGCCGCCTCGCGCGCCGCCGGTTCCGGGAGAGGGGCTCCGGCCGACAGCACCAGCGCCGGACGCCGCGACGGCGGCAGCGGCGCGATCCCCGCCAGCCGGGTCAGGTGCGCCGGGCTGGTGACCAGCACGGACTCCGCGTCGAGCGCGGCCAGCGCCGTCTCCCACAGCTCGTGCATGGTGCGGGCGAAGGGGCGGCCGGTGACCAGCGGCCACAGCAGGCGGAAGTTCAGACCGTAGACGTGCTGGTGGGGGACCGTGGCGTGCACGCGAGCGGTTGGCCCGGCGAGCCGTCCGAGCACGGTCTCGGTCGCCAGCGCTTCGGCCTCCAGCATGCCGAGGGTGCGGACCACCCGCTTCGGCTCGCCGGTCGAGCCGGAGGTGAAGAAACTCAACGGCGTCTCGGGATCGAGCGGCGCCAACACCATCCCCGCGCCGCCCGGCTCCAGGTTGCCGCCGAAATCGCCGTCGAGATCGCTGCCGAGATCGCCGCCAACCAGGATGGCCCCGTCAGCGGTCAGGGCGGACAGCGTTCCCGGCTGGGCGTTGGGCGGTATCGTCACCTCGGCGCCGGCGTGCAGCAGCGCCAACAACCCAACCGCACCCCAGTAACCGTCCGCCGCGACCAGAAGTCCGCGCCGGCATCCCTTCAGCCGCGCCGCGTTGCCGGCCACGTCGGCGCGGAAGCGGGCGAAGGTGACGCCGTCGGCAACCGGCGCGTCGTCCGGCCGCCCCACGGCGAACAGGCGGGAAAGCGGGATGGCCGTCATGCCCCGGCGCGCCTCCGGCGCATGGAACGGCGGACCAGGACTTCGCCGCCGAACAACAGGCCCATGACGAGGTAGGCGATGAGTCCGGTCCACAGCGCCCACGCCTCGTCGCTGCCCCACAGGGCCAGCGCCCCGGCGACGGCGGCGTTCGACACCAGCCAGACCGTCCACACCACGGTGACGGTGCGGCAGTAGGCCTGACCCGCCGGCGGCAGGTCGGGCTCCTGAAGACGGGCGAACCGTTCGACGAGGCTGGGCGGGCGCAGCAGCGAGGCGCCGAACACCGCCGCGGTGCCGAGGCTGAGCGCCACCGGATAGGCCTTGGCGGCCAGCGCGCCATCGAGCGCGGCGAGCGCGCCGATCAGCACCGCCGCCGCCGCCAGCGGCAGCCGCCAGACCCGTGCCACGGGCGAGGAGCAGACGGCGATGCGCGCGCCGATCAGCGCCAGGGCCACCGCCACGAAGGCCAGCGGCGGCACCGAAGCCCGCCCGCCATAGACCAGCACGGGATAGAGGGCCCCGACGGCGACCAGAGCCGTGACGCCGAACGCGGGCAGCCTATTCCTGGAGGAGGGCATGCACACGGTCGAGAACGTCGCCGACCGTGCGGACGCTCTTGAATTCCTCGGGCTTGAACTTGCGGCCGGTCAGTTCCTGCAGCTTCACCACGAGGTCGACCGCGTCGATGCTGTCGAGGTCGAGATCCTCGAACAGCCGCGCCTCGCGGGAAATCTTCTCGGGCGGAACCTCGAACATGTCTTCGAGATAGCTCTGCAGGCGGGCATAAATCTCATCGGGCGTCAGCATGGCCTTTACTCCGCACGCTGAGATTGAATGAAGAGGGCAAGAGAACGCACGTTGGCAAAGTGTTGCTTCACGTCGTCAGTCACCGACTCAATCTTGATGCCGTAAGCCTTGCGCAGCGCGACCCCCAATTCCAGTGCATCGATGGAATCGAGGCCCAGCCCGTCATTAAAGAGCGGTTCCTCGCTGTCAATCTCTTCTGGGGCGATATCTTCCAGCTTGAGCGCGTCAACAATCAAAGCCTTCAACTCACGTTCAAGCTTTTCCATCGGCCAACCGTTCCGCAAAATAATCTTCCAGGCTGCGCACCAGCTTCCTGGCCGCCAGCGAGCGGTACTGATAGCCGAGCAACCCCGTAACGTCCAGACGATCCCCTACCATGACGCGAAAAATCGGGCGCCGCGGTGGGATCATCCACCATTTTTCGCCCTTTATGAGCGTGGGCGGATCGCAGGTTATCGTGACCGGTTGCACCTCGGCTTCCAGCAGAGTGGCCAGATTGGCGAAGCCGCGGCGGAAGCGGACCGGCTCGCCGGGGACGGTGCGCGTGCCTTCGGGGAAGATGATGAGTCCGTCCCCGGCCTCCAGCGCGGCGCGGCAGGCGTCGAGCAGCGCCTCCGGTTCGAGGTCGTTGCGGATGTAACCGGCGCCGCGCACCATGCCGCCCAGCCAGCGGCTCTCCCACAGTTCCTTCTTCACGATGCACTGGGCGCGCGGCATCAGCGCCATCAGAAGCACCACGTCGAGCAGCGAGGGGTGGTTCGCCACCACCAGCTTGCCACGCCCGTCGCGCAGGCGCTCGGCGCCCTCGACCTTCAGGTCGATGACGCGCAGCACGCGCAGCATGCGGATGTAGAAGCGGAAGATCAGATGGACGAGGTGTTGGCAGCGCTGGCGCCGGACCGCGCCCGCCGGGCTGGTCAGCGCCACCAGCGGAAAGACGGTGGGCGCCAGGATCGCGCCGCCGCCGAACAGGAAGGCGAAGGCGAATCCGGTGGCCGCGCGCCGCCACAGCCTGTCCAGAAACCTAGCCGTCACGGCGCCACACCCAGTCGAGCCGCGCCCCGCGCGAGGTTGCCCGGGGCGCTCCGGACAGCAGGAACCGCATGAAATCGAGCGCCGTGGACTCCGCGGCCGGCCCGCCGGCCGCCGGCGCGCACCGCAGCGCAAGCCCCTCGCCCTCTCCATCCGCGGGGCCGAGCGCCAGGGCGACCGCCAGGGGCAGGGCTTCGTCGGCTGCGGTGTGGAACGGCGCGTACTCGTCGGGCATCGGCGCGTCGGCGTAGAGCAGAAGCACCGGCTCCGACGGGGTTTCGGCCAGGCTGGCGGCGGCCTCCAGGAGTCCGAAGGCGAAGCTGTCGGGACCGGCGGCCAGCGCCGTGTGGCCGCGGCGGTTGCCGGTGTGGATGGACAACAGCCCGGCCAGACCGTGATGCACGGACAGGCTGAACTCGGCCGGCGACGGCAACTCGTCCCGCCGCAGCGAATCGATGATGCCGACGGTCCGCGCCAGTTCCCCGTGGCCGGAGGCGAGGACGTAACGCGCCGTCTGCGCCGCGTCGCCGCAGGCCAGAGCGGCGGCGATCAGCTTCTGCCCGATGGGCGAGGCGCGACGGCGCAGCATCATGGGGAGCGCCGGCGGCGGGTCATCGTCTGGCATGGCGGGCGCGCCCGCCCAGTCCCGCCACGCGGCGCGGGTGCTGCGCTCCGGCGCCCAGGCACACCAGTCGCGGATGGCGACACGCAGGGTTTCCGTCATGGCGTGGGCGGGACTCGGGGTTCGGCTTGGCGCAGGCGCCGTTCGATCTCGTCTTGCAACGCGCGCACCAACTTGTTGTAAGCGTGATGAACGGTTTCGCCACGCTCCCGCAGGTTGGTCGTGGACACATGATCGATGGTGTAACTTTCCTGCGAATAGCGGATTTCGACGACCGCCTCGTGATCCTCCCATGCCTTCGTCGCCAGAATCTCACCGGGCGCCTTCCACTCCGCGGACCAGCCGCGGTCGATCGCCGCCTCCATGATCGTCCGCTGGAGCGCCGCGGCGGGCAGGGTGCGCGATGCCGCCGGAATGGGCTGGTCGGTTACCCGGTAGATGGGCTGCCGGCGGCTGCAGCCGCCGAGCACGGCGACCGTCGCGAGAATGAGGAAAAGCGTGCGGATGCCGGTCTTCGAAGTCATGTCCTGCCGTTTCCGGACGCCATGCGGGGCGAGTGGGGACCCTATCATGGCAGGGTCACGTTGTGGATAGAGGCGTGCATCAATTTTGCGGTGCGGTGGCCGGGGTGGGCAGGCGATTGCCGGTCTTGCCGTCGATGGCCGGCTTGCGGGCGGGCGGCGCGGGCACCGGCCGGGGCGGGGGGCAGGCGCGCTGAGGCCTGGTCATCAGGGCCGGGCATGCCTGGGCGCGCGCGTCGGCGCCGCTCGGCAGGGGGCGCCGCGTGTCTGACACCCACGCGGCCACATCCTGCGTCACCCGGTCGCCGTCCAACGTGCGCATCAGCAGGTGTCGCCCTTTCGGGTAGAGCGCGATGCGCGTGTCCGGCGGCAGGGACCTGGCGAGTGCCGCCACCCCGTCGCGCGGCACATGCACATCCAGGTCGCCCAGCATCAGCAGCACCGGAACCTCCACCTTGCGCGCCTCGAAGCGGGCGTCATGCATCAGGTCAACGATGCCGGCCAGGGTCTGGAAGCGCGTCCGATGGATGATCAGAGGGTCCTCGCGCATGCGCCGCAGAACCATGGGGTCGTCGGTGGAGGGGTTGGCGACCCGAAGCGGCGGCACGGTCATGTCCGGCACCAGCGAGCCGAGGATCATGGCCGCATCCAGAGTCACCGCCGCCCGGAAGCCGGTGCCCCAGACCGCCGGAGCGGACAGCACGATGCCGGACAGCAGCCCCCGCTCCGCCCGCGCCGCCGCCAGCACGACGACCGCACCGCCCATGCTCTCGCCCAGCAGATAGAGGGGCACGCCGGGATGGCGTTCGCGCGCCAGCCGGGACAGCGCGACGATGTCGTCGGCCATGCGCTCGCCGCCGTACCAGCGACCGCGCTCCATGGCCCTTCCGAAGCCACGCTGGTCGATGGCGTAGGTGGCGATGCCCGCCTGAGCCCACAGCCGCGCCGGCCGATCGAACGCAAGCCCGTAATCGTTCATGCCATGGGCGGCGACGATCACCGCCCGCAACGGGCTCTCCGCCGGCCAGCTGTGAAGCGGTATCGGCGCGCCGTCATCGGCGATCATCGCCTCGCCCGTCAGCACCGGAGTGGCGGTCACGGCCGGCGATGGCGGCGGCGGATCGGCCGTGCAGGCGCCGGTCAGCACCGTCGCGGCAAAGGCCACCGCCAGCATCAGCCGACGCGGCATCGCTCGCTCCCCGTCTTCCGAATCCGTCCGGACACCGCTGCCGCCGCCAGGCCCATGACGGTCGCCCTATTTCTTGGCACCCAGTTTGACCACGGTTCCCTTAAGCGCCACGCCCGCCATGATGTTGCCAGCGCCGCACATGTATTCCGTGCTGCTGTTCGTCTCGGTGTTCTTGTAATTGCTTTTGATGTTGATCACCGCATCGCCGCCCTGCTTGCGGGCGCGCTCCTGCAGTTCCAGAACGGCACTGAGGAAGACCCATTCACAGGCTTCCTGATCGGACTTGTTGAAGGCGTTGGTCTTCTTGTTGGTCGCCCATTCGCCGAGGTTGGCCGCCGGCTTGGGGTGCTTCTGCCCACCGAAATAGAGCCTCACGCCCTTGTCCAGCTTATCCTGGGCGGCGGCTGTGCGGAGCGCCGCCTCCACCGGGAACATGAGGCGCTCATCGCGGGCCAGTGCCGGAAAACTGGCGGTGACGAGTGCGGCAATCAGCGCTGATGCGGCGGTGCGGTTCACGAATCCTCTCGGGGCGGGAGACTGTCACAAGGCGCTCTATTTTAAGGAGAACCATCGGCCATGCAACCGCTTTGGCGGCGGAGCGTGAACGTGACGGTTCTCCGCAACGTTCGCCCGTTTCAGCCGCCGCCGTGCCGAGCGGACCCGTTTCGCGGCGCGGCTTTCCGGTGTGGCCTACGGTGCGGGCGGTGGGGTGGTTCGCACGGGGCGGCCCTCGATGGGGTAGGCAGGGTCGTTGTAGCCTGGAGACGAGGGGTGTCCGGTCGTCACCAGCCGGTCGATCAGCGCTTCGTCCTCGGCGGTGAAGGCATAATCCAGTGCGCCGAGGTAGGCGTGCCATTGCTCTTCCGTGCGCGGCCCGGCGATCGGAGCGGTCACGAAGCGGTTGTTGAGCACCCAGGCAACGGCGAATTGCCCCGGCGTGATGCCGCGCGCTTCGGCGTGGCGCTTGATCTCCTGGGCGATGTCCAGGCTTTCCGGGCGCCATTCCGTGTTCATCATGCGCCGATCCTTGCGGCCGGCGCGGGTGTCGGCGGATGGTTCATCCCCCGGGCGATACTTGCCGGTGAGCACGCCGCGGGCGAGCGGGCTGTAGGGGACCACGCCCAGGCCGTAGTGGCCGCAGGCGGGCAGGATCTCGACCTCCGGCATGCGGTTGAGGGCGTTGTAGTAGGGCTGGCAGGCCACCGGCCGGTCGATGCCCAGGCGGTCGCACAGGCGGCAGATCTCGGCGATGCGCCAGGACCGGAAGTTCGACACGCCGAACGCGCGGATCTTGCCGCCGCGGATCAGATCGCCCAGCGCGGCAACGGTCTCCTCCAGCGGGGTGTCGGGGTCCTCGCGGTGCAGATAGTAAAGGTCGATCCAATCCGTGCTCAGACGCTGGAGGCTCGCGTCACACGCCACGTTCAGCCGGCGCCGGGAGAGGCCCCGCTGGTTCGGACCGGGACCCGTGGGATTGCCGACCTTGGTCGCCACCACCCAGCGCTCGCGGTCGCTCCTCACGGCGCGGCCGACGACTTCCTCCGACCGGCCTTCGTTGTAGACGTCGGCGGTGTCGATGAAGTTGATGCCCGCCTCCGCGGCATGCGCGATGATGCGCCCCGCCGTCGGCTCGTCGGTGGGGCCGCCGAACATCATGGCGCCAAGGCACAGCGGCGACACCTTCACGCCACTGCGGCCAAGCTTGCGGTAGTTCATCCTCGTCACCCTCCCGTTGTGCCGTTTTGGCTGTGCCGTTCTGGCCGGATCAGCCCGCCATCCCGGCCGTGGGTTGAACCCCGCCGCCATGGCGACGTCGTCGGTTCCGGCATAGTAGCGCGCTTCGGCCCCGGCAAGCCAACAGGTGCCACCCGCGATGCTTCCGGCAGCAGCGCCGCCGGAACCTCCTGGTGACAGACGGGTCGCAGGAACGGCGGATCGCCCGTCATCGTCATGGCATGTTCCTGTCAGGGGTTGCTGGACCCGCAGCGCGGAGGGCCCCGGGGAGTCATCCGCGCGTGGTCACGACAAGGAGCGGCACCGCGTCACGTCAGGACAGGGCGCGCCTTGGCCGCGTCCACGAGCTTCAGGACACCCGCCAGCGCCCAGGAGCCGAGGGTCACCACCGCGAGGGCGATGGCGAGCGGCCGGTCGAAGAACACGGACACCTCTCCGCCGCTCTTCAGCATGGACGTCATGAAGGTCTGCTCGATCACAGGCCCGAGAATCAGGCCGAGGACCGCCGGAGCCATGGGGATGTCGTTGGCTTCCATGAAATAGCCGAGCAAACCGACAACGGCGATGATCCCGACCGCGAACAGCGTGTTTTCGACCGAAAAGGCCCCGACGATGCAGAAGAGCAGGATGATCGGCGTCAGATAGGCCCTCGGCACCTTCAGGATCAGGCCGAAGGTGCGGATGCACAGGATGCCCAGCGGAATCATCAGAAGGTTCGCGACGAAGAAGATCGCGAAGATCGAGTAGATCGCCGTCGGGTTGTTGAGGAAGATGGTCGGGCCGGGGTTGAGGCCCTTCAGGAACATGACGCTGATCACGATGGCGGTGATCGCGTCGCCGGGGATTCCGAACACGGTCGCCGGGATGTAGGCTCCCCCCAGGGCGGCGTTGTTCGCCGCGCCGGCGGAAACGAGGCGTTCGACCTTCTGGTCGAGGGCGTTCGGGTCCTTGCCCTTTTGCGACCGCCGGGTGACCGCGTAGGAGATCCATGCGGCGATGTCCGCGCCGGCCCCCGGCAGAGCGCCGACGAGCGTTCCCAGCGTGCTTCCGCGCAGGACCTCGCGGCGGTGTCGCCACATCAGGCGGCCCATGCCGGCGCTGACCGAGCCGACCGCCGCTTGCGCCCGCCGTTCGTCGGTTGGCGGAAGCGTCACGGTGCGCAGAAGCTCGGAGATCGCGAACACGCCGATGAGCAGCGGAATCAGGCCGAGGCCGCCAAGCAGATTGGTGACGCCGAAGGTGAAGCGGGGGGTTCCGGAGACCGGATCCATGCCGATGGTCGACAGCCCCAGCCCGAACAGCAGGGCCGCCACCCCTTTGAGCAACGACGAGCCGCCGACGAACGTCGCGCAGCTGAGGCCCAGGACGGCGAGCCAGAAATACTCCACGCTGCTGAACTGAAGCGCCAGTTCGGCCAGGTTCGGAGCCGCCAGGGTCAGAACCAGGGCGCTCAGCAGGCCCCCCAGAACCGAGGAGAACAGGCCGGCGCCGAGGGACAGCCCGGCCTTGCCCTCGCGGGTCAGGCTGTACGCGTCGTCGGTGTAGGCCGCCGATGCCGGCGTGCCCGGCATGCGCATGAGCGCGCCCGGTATGTCGCCGGCAAAGATGGCCATGGCGGAGGAGGTGATGATGGCCGCGATCGCCGGCACCGGTTCCATGAACATGACGACCGGCACCAGCAGGGCCGTGGCCATCAGCGCGGTAAGGCCGGGGATCGCGCCCAGCACCAGCCCGTAGATGGCCGAAGCGACGATCACCAGCAGCAGGTGGACGTCGAGCAGGACGCCGAGAACGTCCGTTAGGATCACCATAGCAGCCACCCCGAAATGGTCTGAAGCGGTCCCCACGGCAGGGGGACGTGGAGCACGGAGGCGAAGATCGCCGTCAGCACGACGGCGGTGACGGCTCCCGCCGGCACGCCACGGCGCAGGGGCACGCCGGATACGGCCAGCACGAGGACCATCACCAGAATGGCCGTGAGCAGGAACCCAGCCGCGTCGACGATCAGCACGTAGAGGGCGATCGCGGCGGGGATGGAGCAGAACCGCACCCAGCCCTGCCGGGTCCGCGACCACTCCGGCCGGTGCCAGAGGGGTTCGGTGCGCAAGGTGCGGAGGCCGAGCAGCGCGATGATCCCGCCGACGAGGATCAGCCCCGAACCGATGATCAGCGGGAAGAACCCGGGGCCGAACTTGAGGTGGCGCGGCGGCTTCAGGTCGGCCGCGTACTCGATCATCAGGATGCCGATCGCGATGAAGAACAGGCCGACGAGGACGTCTTGAACTTTCATGGCGGGTAGCCTTCACCGTCAGAAGGAATGCATGGTTTGCCCGGCCCCCCGCCGCTCACTTGCCGTAGCCAAGGGCGTCCATGACGCGGGCGGTGTCCTTCTCGTGCCGCAGCATCAGCTCCTCAAGCTGCTTGCCGTTGAGGTACTTGACCCCGAAATTCGCCTTCGCCATGGCGTCCTTGTACGCCGTGCTCTGCGTCGCCTTGGCGACCGCGGCGTCCAGCTTCGCGACCACATCGGCCGGCATTCCGGCCGGACCGCCGATGGCCCGCCACGTTCCGCCATCGACGGCGACGCCGATGGTTTGCGCGGTCGTGGCCACGTTGGGGAAACCGGGCACCGGCTCGGGGCTCAGAACGGCCAGGGGACGCACGCGGCCGGCCGACATCAGGGCGGACGCCTCCGGCAGGGAAGCGGTCTGGAAATCCACGCCACCCGCGGCGAGTTCGATGAGGCCGGGTGCCGCGCCCTGGCCCGGCACCCATTTGATCGCGGCGACGTCGATCCCATAGTCGAGCATCATGCCGGCCACCGGGATGTCCCACACGCTGCCGCAGCCGCCGCTGCAATGGACCTTGAAGGAGCCCGGGGCGGCCTTGATCGCCTCCAGGGCCGTCTTCAGGTCCTTGAAGCGGGACCCGGAACCGACCAGGAGGGACGAGGAATCGCCGTTGAAGTTGGCGATCGGCGTGAAGTCCTTGGCCGAGAAGTCGGCTTGTCCCGTCGCCTTGTACCCGGCGTACGGGAAGAGCAACCCGACGGTGTAGCCGTCCGGCGTGGCGTTCTTGATCGCGGTCAGGCCAACCACGCCGCCGCCCTGACCCTGGTTGACGATGGTGATCGGCTGCCCAAGGATGTCCTTCAGTTCGCGCGCCAGGATGCGGGTCGTCGTATCGCCGCCCCCGCCGGCCGCCGCCGGAACGATGATGGTGACCGGGCGCTCGGGATAGTCGGCCTGCGCCGTGCCGGCCAGACCGGCGAAAGCCATCAGAACGGATGCAAGAACGCTGATGCGCATGGATTTCCCTCCCGTTGCCGTCCGAGGCGCGCACGCCATCGGATCGATGTCTTACTTGTTGTACCCGACGGCGTTGATCGCGCGTGCGGTCTCCTGCTCGTGCTGCTCCATGAAGGCCTTCAGCTCGGTCCGCCCCAGCCAGGCCGCCCCGAACCGGCGCGCCTTCATCTCGCGCTGGAATCGGTCGCTCTCGAACGCGTCCTTCACCGCGGATTCGATCCGCGCCACCAGCGCGGGGTCCATGCCGGGGGGGCCGGCCAGACCGCGCCAGGTGCCGCCGCTGTACGGCTTCCCGACCTGTTCGCCGACGGTGGCGACGTCCGGGTAGCCCTCAACGCGCGTGTCGCTCATCACGGCGATGCTGCGGACCCGGCCCGCGTCGCGCAGCGCGTCGACCTCGGGAAGCGAGCACAGCACGACATCGACGCCGCCGGAGGCCAGTTCCTGCAGTCCTGCCGCCGACCCGGCGGCGGGAATCAGATGGAGCCGTTTGACATCGACGCCCTGGTCGAGAAGCAGGGAAATGAAGGGAATGTCCCAACTGGCATTGCACGTGCCGCCGCACGAGATGCGGAGCGAGCCGGGGTCCGCCTTCAGCTTGGCCACGATGTCCGCCACGCTCTTCAGCGGGGAATTCTGCGCAACGTGCACCGCCGCGGGATCGGCGTTGAACTGGGCGATCGGGGTGTAGCTCGCCGATGTGAAATCGGCTTGGCCCAGCAGCCTGTACTGGGCGAACGGGGCGATCTGGCCAAGCGTGTAGCCGTCGGGTTTGGCCGTCGTATAGGTCGTCATCCCGACGACGCCCGACGCCTGAGGCTGGTTCACGACGGTGAAGGGGCGGCCGAGATTGGCTTCGAGTTCCCTGGCGAGCAGACGCATCGTGTAGTCGCTGCCGCCTCCGGCCCCGGCGATGACGATCAGCGTCACCGGCCGCTCGGGCCATTCGGCAAGAGCCGGAGCGGCCCCCGCAAAGCACGTCAACATGGCAACGGCGGCCGCCGTCCCGCGGCCGAGCCGGCCTATGGCCAGTCCCATCATGAGCGTCTCCTCCAAGACATGCCGCAGGGCGGTTCGATGCCCTGCCTTTTCTGTCGTATCCCACGATACGGGATGTTCGTCAAGCGAACATACCTTTACAACCAGCATTGACAACGACAAAAGGCGTTGGCAGGTTATGAGCGCTGAACGTAAATACCGCATTGTGGGACAAACAAAGAGGAAACGTCCAAATGTCAACATCGCTGAGCGGCATCATCCCCCCCCTGGTCACGCCGTTCACGGCCGACGGGGAGATCGATGAGGCGGCGTTCCGCGCCCAGGTGCGGTTCATGCTGCAAAAGGGCGTCCACGGCGTCTGCGTCGGAGGAAGCACCGGCGAGGGGCATACCCTTTCGACCGAGGAGCTGACCCGTCTCGTCGCCATTTCCTGCGAGGAGGTCGACGGCGCCGTTCCCGTCGTGGCGGGCATCATCGTCAACAGCACCCGCGACGCCATCGCCAAGGCCAAGGCCATGGCGCACCTGCCGGTGGCGGCCCTGCAGGTGACGCCCGTCCACTACGTCTTCAAACCCGACGAGGACGCGACGCTGGCGCATTTCCGCGCGCTCGCGGGCGAGACGCAGGTGCCGATCGTCATCTACAACGTGGTGCCCTGGAACTACCTGTCGCCGTCGCTCCTGGTGCGCATCATGACGGAGATCGACAGCGTCATCGGCGTCAAGCAGAGCGCGGGCGATCTCAAGCTGATGGCCGATCTGCTGAACCAGCAGGTGCCGGGCAAGCTCGTCTTCACGGCGGTCGACGCGCTCCTCTACCCGTCCTTCGCGCTGGGGGCCCATGGCACCATCGCGGCGAACCCGGCCGCGGTGCCCGGCGTGACCGTCGCGCTGTGGAACGCCGTGCAGGCCGGCGACCATCCGCGCGCGCTGGAAATCCACCGGAGTCTGCTGACCTTCTGGAACACGATCAACGGCGACAACCTGCCTGGGTGCGTCAAGCATTCGCTCAGCCGGCAGGGATGCGAGGTCGGCGTCCCGCGCCAGCCGATGCCCGCCGCCACCGAGGCGCAGAAGGCGCGCATCGATGCCGCCCTGCGGGAGGTGCTTCGTTACGAGGCCTCGCCGACGACGGCCGCGGCGGAATAGCGGCGTCAGCCGAAGCCACGGGATGCCGGCCACCCTCGCAGGCGCGCTTGCGGGGGTGACATCCCCAGGGAGGGACGCCAGGGAGGGACGATGAGCGCGTCGACACGACTTGACCCCGGAGGGCCGGTTGGCCGATCTTTGCTCCGCCCTGCGCCTGAAGCGGGCGGAACCGGGCTCCACGACCACGCCCGGTACGCCTGCCCGGCAGGGGAGCAGAAGGAACAGGCATTCTTGAAGACGAACAACATCAAGTCAGCTGGAAAGATGCTCAGCGTCCTTGAATGTTTTTCCACCGTGGACCGCCGGCTGTCGCTCGCCGACGTGGCCCGCCGGACCAAGCTTCCGCGCAGCACGGCGCACCGCCTTATCCTGACGCTCAAGGAAATCGGCTTCCTGGAACAGGACCACAGCCGCGACGAGTACCGGCTCGGCATCAAGCTCTTCGAGCTGGGATCGATCGTTCTGGCCAACATGGACGTGCACCGCGTGGCGAAGCCGTATGTGGACGCGCTCAGCGCCCTGTCGCGGGAGACCGTCCACCTGTGCGTCTTCGACGGCATGAAGATGGTCTTCATCGAGCGGGGCGCAGGGGGCCGATCCGGCTCGAACAACGCGACGACCACCATGGAGGCATCGCCCTGCCATTGCACCGGTGTCGGCAAGGCGACCCTGGCCTTCCAATCCGACCTGGTCATCGACCGCGTCCTTGGGGTTGGGCTCCCGGCCTACACACGCAACACCCTCACCGATCCCGACCGGCTGAGGGAGGACCTGGCGGCGATCCGCCAGCGCGGATACGCCATCGACGACGGTGAGATCGACATCGGCGTGCGCTGCGTCGCCGCGCCGATCCGCAACACCAGCGGGCATGTTTTCGCCGCGGTGAGCGTGAGCGGCCCCGCCACGCGCATGACGCACGAACGGGTGCAGAGCCTCGCCCCGGTCGTCATGAGCCACGCGGAGTCGATTTCGCTCCAGCTGGGCTACAGCAACGGTGACGGCGCCGCGGCGCCCGCACCCAACGCACCCATCACGTAACGGGCGGGGCCGGCCCCCGGCGTCCGGCCCCAAGCCCCACAAGCCTGCATCCGGCCATCGAGCCCTTTCAGCGACCGACGCGCCGGAGCGCGGCGGGCTGCCATGGCGCGCGGACGCGGCGCAACGGGAGGACTCCATCGTGAAGAAGCTGATCAACGATCCCGCGCACTATGTGGACGAAATGCTCGACGGGCTGTGCGCCGCCCATCCGTCGCTCATGCGCGACGGACCGGCGGGCCGGGTGATCCGCCGCGCCGAAGGCGCCCGGGCGGGCAAGGTCGGCGTCGTGACCGGCGGCGGGTCCGGACACCTGCCCCTGTTCACCGGCTATGTCGGTCCGGGACTCGTCGACGCCTGCTCGATCGGCAACGTCTTCGAAGGCCCCACCGTGGATTCCTGCATGGCCGCGATCAAGGCGGCGGACGGTGGGCGCGGTGTCCTGCGCCTGTACGGGAATTACGGCGGCGACCGCATGAACTTCGACATGGCGGGAGAGTTCCTCGAGGACGAGGGCCTGGAACTGAGCACGGTGCTCGGCACCGACGACATCGCCAGCGCCGCCCCCGAAGAACGCAGCAAGAGGCGCGGCGTCGCCGGCATCGTCTACGCCTACAAGATCGCCGGCGCCCGGGCCGACGAGGGCGCCTCGCTGGCCGAGGTGACCGCGGCGGCGGCGAAGGCCGTGGAGCGGACGCGGACCATCGGCTGCGCCCTTTCGTCCTGCCAGATCCCCGGTGCGGCGGAGCCGTCGTTCCGCATCGCCCAAGGCGACATGGAAATGGGCATCGGCATCCATGGCGAGCCCGGCATCTGGCGCGACACGCTCAAGCCGGCGGATGCCGTCGCGGACGAGATGGTCGACCGCCTCCTGGCGGAACGTCCCGAAGGAAGCGGAAACCGCGTGTCGGTCCTGGTCAACAGCCTCGGCGCCACCCCCCTGGAAGAGCTTTTCATCCTCTACCGGCGCATCGCGGAACGGCTGGACAAGGCCGGGCTGGCGGTCGTCCAGCCCCTGGTCGGGCCTTACGTGACCTCGATGGAAATGGCCGGCGTCTCGCTCAGCCTTTGCTTCCTCGACGATGAGCTGGAACGGCTTCTCGCCGCTCCGGCGTCCTGCCCCTTCTGGAAGGTTGGTTGACCATGGGTCTGACCGTCACGCAGATCGCCGCCGGTGTCGCGCTTGCGCACGCGCGCATGGCAACCCTTGAACAGGAACTCAACGCGGCCGACTCCCGGCTCGGCGACGGGGACACCGGCGGCATGTTGCGCCGGGTTCTGGATGTCATGGCCGAGCAGCGGATGGACGAGATTGAGGATGTCGGGGTGAGCCTGGGCATCCTCGCCAGGGCCGCGGCCTCCGCCACGGGATCGAGCCTCGGCACCTTGTTCGCGACCGGGCTCCTGACACTGTCGAAGAGGACGAGGGGGCGGGCCGACATCCCCTGGAGCGAACTGGCCTCCCTTCTCGAACAGGCGCGCGATGCCATCATGGCGCGCGGCGGCGCAAAGCTTGGGGACAAGACCGTGGTCGATGCGCTCGATGCGGTCTCTTCGGCCCTGGCCGGCGCCGGGGATCAGGCGGCCGTCCGTGCGCGAGCGGTCGCCGCCTGCGACGAAGCGCTTGTCCGCTTCCGGAATGAACCGTGCCGCATGGGACGAGCCCGCATGTATGCCGACAAGAGCGTCGGCATGGATGATCCCGGCATGCTCGCCTTCGCGCGCCTCACCGAGAGCGTCTGTCGGCGAGGCTCGTGACGCCGGGGGCCGGGGTGCGGGATGTTCCGTTCATAAGCCGGCACTGGCTGCGCTTTTGAAACGGCACCCTCAACCCGGCAAGGGTGGCTTCCTGAGGGAGCGCGGCGCGGGCGTGCGGACGCTTGGTGCGGGCGCCCGGCACACCCCTGACCGCGCCGGCCCCGCAAGTTGCGCCGATGGCGCTCAACGACTGGATTTCCCGCCAGATAGTCCCACCCGTGTCGCCTAACTGCGATCGTAAGCCGCTGTCGCGACCGGCAAAGCCTGGATCACGGCGTTGCCGACCGCGGGAAGACCCGCCAGCACGGCGCTGACGACCTCGTCGCGCGTGGCGCCCAATCGCTTGGCTTCGGCGACATGGAAGGGCAGACCGCTCTCAAGACGGGCGGCGGACAGAATTCCGATGTAGACGAGCGCAGCGGTTTTGGCGTCCAGGGCGGAGGCCACCCCCAGCTTTTTCACCGCTTCGAGCCACGCCTGCTGGTGGGCCGGTGCTTCTTTCATAAACGTTTGGAAGGCATTGCTTACGTGTGGCGTGTCGGTCATCGGTTCATTCCGCGTTTGTCATAGGCTCCTTCGGGATTTCCGCCGGTCGGTGCCTGCGACACAATGATCTGGATGTGTTGTCTGGGATCTGGATGTGTTGTCTGGCGCCTCGGAACGAAGAGGAGCGATCTATATCCGATTATCGTGCGCAGCTCAGACGACGGTCAAGTCGACGCTCGGGCTGAATTGTGCCGGGTTTGTCGGAGGCCATTCGGCTTGGGGCCGGGACTCATAACCAGCAGGCGGTGGTTGCCGCGATGTGGATGGCGGTCATGAAGCTGGCGGCGGACCGGTCGTACCGGGTGGCGATGCGCCGGAAATCCTTGAGGCGTCCGAGCACGCGCTTGATGACGTTGCGGTTCCGGTAGAGGCAGGGAGAAAAGCAGTTTTCCAGCGCGTGTTGGCGCGTGGCGGGATGTTGGGCGCGGCCCCCGCCTCTTCGATCTTCCGGCGAACAGCGGCACTGTCGTATCCCTTGTCGCCGTGCGGGAGATCGGTGGCGCGCATCGGGTCGAGCAGACGGTCGGCGGCGGTGCAGTCGGCAACTTGACCGCCGGTCAACAGGAAGGCGAACCATCCTCCCACACGTCCTTGGGAGACAAGCAGAAGTAACTGATAAGTGAGATGTGCCGTCAGGCGTGGGGCCAAGCTCAAGCTCGGCAAGAAGTAAACATTTTTGTCGATACGTAGACTTTCTTTTTAATGTGAAAACGGTTTTGTTCGGCTGAAGTTGCCAGTTTATGTCACAGGAATCGGCGTCGTTAGTAAAATCTTTACCACGATTCTTATTTTTCCGTTAAGCCGGGCACCTCAACCTTTGGGCTAAGACATTGGTCTAGAGTTCCATGAGGTCCGAGATGGCTGCCGAAACTACCGAACTGATGGACGTCACCTTCACGGTGAACGCCTGGGGCGCTCCCGCTGGCGGAAAATGGCCGCATTTCGTGTTGCGGCTGGATGGGGTTGAGATCGGGCAGGCGACCGTCGCGTCGGCGTCGCTGGGCCGCTACACCTTCAACGCCCGCGTTCCGGCCGACAAGGCCCACAAGCTTCAGCTTCAGTACGACAACGACGGCTTCGTGAACGGGGAGGACCGCAATCTCTTCGTCAAGTCGTTCGAGGTGAACGGGAAACCGATCCTCAGCATCGACCCGCTGGTGACCTATGACACCGGCGACATCGACGGCAAGAACGTCATCGCCGGGCAGACGGAGATGTACTGGCGCGGCGCGCTGAACGTCGATCTGCCCAAGACCATGTTCGCCAGCGCGCAGGAGCCCGAGCCGGAGGCGCCGGCCACCATGACGACCGAGATCGTCGTGAAGGCCTGGGGCGCCGCCGCCAACGGCACGCCGCCGCATTTCAAGCTGCTGGTGGACGACAAGGTGGTCGGCGACGCCTGGGTCAGCGCGACCAGCCCGACCGGCTACACCTTCAAGGTCGATGTGGACCCCCACGAGGCCCACAAGATCCAGATCCACTACGACAACGACGCCACCGTCAACGGCCAGGACCGCAACCTGTTCGTCCAGGGCATCACCATCGACGGGCAGGAGATCAAATCGACCTCCCCGATGGCCTCCTACGACAAGGGTCCGGTGGACGGCAAGTTCGTGGTCGCGGGCCAGGAAGGGCTGTTCTGGGGCGGTGCCCTGACCTTCGGCGTGCCGGAGGAGTATTTCGACGGCCCCTACGTCCCGCCGCCGCCCCCGCCACCGCCGGCCAAGCTGACGCCGACGGACATCGTCGTCAACGCCTGGGGCCAGTCGGCCGGCGGGGTGCCGCCGCACTTCAAGCTGCTGGTCGACGGCAAGGTGGTCGGCGAGGGCCGCGCCACCTCCGGCGACCCGCAGCCCTTCCGCTTCACCGTCGATCTGGACGCCAAGGAAGCCCACAAGATCCAGATCCACTACGACAACGATTCCGTGGTGAACGGGCAGGACCGCAACCTGTTCGTCAAGTCGGTGTCGATCAACGGCCACACCGTCGCGGCGACCGACCCCATCGTCACCTATGACAAGGGCGCGGTGGATGGAAAGGACGTGGTGAAGGGGCAGGAGGGGCTGTTCTGGGGCGGCGCTCTGAACGTGGACGCCCCGGCGTCGCTGTTCCAGCCTGCGGCCGAGCCGCCCCCCGCGCCGCCGACCGGCCCGGCCTTCTACGTCGCGGCCAACGGCAAGGATACGTGGTCGGGCAAGCTGTCCGCGCCCAACGCCGACGGCACCGACGGCCCCTTCGCCTCGCTGGAGCGCGCCCGCGACGCCATGCGCGACAGCGACGTGGACACCACCTATGTGCGCGAAGGCACCTACCGCCTGACCAAGACGCTGGAGCTGACCAGCGCCGACAACGGCCACAGCTTCCGCAACTATCCCGGCGAGACTCCGGTCCTGAACGGGGCGGAGAAGGTCACGAACTTCGTCAGCGAGGGCAACGGGATCTATTCCGCGAAGCTGTCGCAGGCCACCGACCTCGACCTGACCATCGGCGGGGTGCGCCAGACCCTGGCCAGCAAAGGCATCGTCGACGCCGACAACCCGACCACCACCGGTTGGTACTTCGCCGACGCGGCCAGCAACGGCCCCAGCGGCTGGTCGGTGCGCTACCACACCGGCGACATGTCGTCGGGGGACATCATTCCCGGCATGAAGATCCAGCTGATGGACGCCGAGCGGCTGTCCGACACGCTGACCGAGATCGCCGGAGTCAACGACGCCACCCGCACCATCACGTTGAAGAACGGCACCTCGTTGCCCTTCGCCGAGGGAACCACCTACAAGCTGCTGAACAACCCGTCCTTCGTCGACCAGGCGGGCGAGTTCGCGTGGCGCGCCTCGGACAAGTCGCTGGTGTTCAAGCCGGACCATCCCGCCACCTTGGCGCAGGACGGCGTCGAGGTGGCCCGGCTGGGCACGCTGATCCGCCTGACCGGCAGCAGCGATGTGACCATCGAGGGGCTGGGTTTCACCAACACCACCACCTGGGGCTACGCGGTGGAGCTGAAGGGGGCGTCGGGCAACAGCATCGGCAACAACAGCTTCCTCAACGTCGGCACGGCGATCAAGCTGACCGCGGCGTCCTCCAACAACCTGGTGGGCGGCAACACGCTGGAGCATCTGGCGGTCAACGGCATCGAGCTGGACGGGCGCAGCAACGGCAACACCATCTACGCCAACGACATCTCCCACGTCGGCGAGGTGCGCAAGGGCGTGGCCGGGATCATCGGCACCGGGGTGGACAACAACCTGATCGCCCACAACGACGTGGACTCCAGCGCGCGCTACGGCATCTCGCTGAAGAACTGGGACTCCACCAACATCAACCGCAACAACGTCATCGAGTACAACCGCGTCACCAACACCAACCTGGAGACGGCGGACGGCGGCGGCATCGAGGTGCTGGGCCGGTCCAGCGTCGACACCGGAACGATCATCCGCGGCAACTGGGTGGAGCATGTCGGCGGCTTGGCGACCAGCAACACCGACCAGTGGCTGACCAACCACAAGGGCTTCGGCATCTATCTGGACGACATGGCCGGCGGCGTCACGGTGACCGGCAACTTCCTGAAGGACACCGGGCTGGCCGGGGTGCACATCCACGGCGGCGACAACAACCTCGTCACCAACAACTTCTCGATCATCGCCAGCAACGCGGAGGAGTTCATCCGCGTCGGCTGGGCGCCCAAGCACGGCGACCCCGGCCTGCCGCGCAACAACACCATCACCGGCAACCTCGTCAGCGGGACCCTGCCGCTGGACGACTACATGGAACTGCTGACCGCCGGGAATCCGGTGATCGACCGCAACCTCGTTTACAACGTGCCGCGCTACGGCGACAACGACGTGACGGGCAAGCCGCTGTTCAACAACCCCTATTGGGGCGACTACTCGCTGCAGCCGAACTCCCCGGCGCTGGCCATGGGCATCCATGACCTGGACTGGGCACTCATCGGCCAGAGCGGCTACACGGCGTCGGACGGCATGCCGCATTTCTGGGACGCCTGATCCCCGGCCCGGCCATAGCCTGAGTGGGATCAAAAACGGGTGGAGGCTTGTTCTTCCGGGATAGGTTCCCGGGGAAGGAGGCTCCGCCCGTGCTCCCGCATCCACACGCCTTGCGGCGGTCCGCCGCCGTCCTTCTGCTTGCCGCGGCCGGGGGGCTGGCGGGGTGCGCCGACCCCAGGGCCGACGTCGCGCTGGCCGCCCAGAGCGCCCTGGTCGGCATGCCCAAGGGAACGCTGCTGTCCTGCGCCGGGGTGCCGCACCGGCAGGCGGCCAGCGGCCCCCTGGAGTTCTTCGCCTACCGGACGGGCTCCGTCGATTACTACGCGCCGCCACCCCCGCCGGTGGGCTATGGCTGGGGCTATCCGTGGGGCTATCCCGGCTGGCGCCATCGCGGGCTCGACTACGACCCGTGGGACTACTATCCTCCTAGCGCTGGCAACGTGGTGGACAACCGGTGCGAGGCGACCTTCACCTTGAGGAACGGGGCCGTCGAGCGGTTGGTCTACCGGACGTCGTCGCTGGGCGCCTGCGCCGCGGTCGTGCAGAATTGCATGGCGCTCGTGCCGCAGAGCCTCCCGCCCCGCCCAAC
>NZ_QLKQ01000054.1 GCF_003349955.1 Azospirillum brasilense | reverse complement strand
TCCCCCGCCCCCGCCCGTCCCGCGACGCCCCGCCATGTCCGCGTGGAGAACGTACCGCTCGGCATCGTCATGATGCTGGGATCGGTGCTGCTGTTCTCCGTGATGAACGTGCTGGTGAAGCTGCTCTCGGAGACGTACCCCGTCATCGAGGTGACCTTCTTCCGCAACGCCATGGCGTTGATCCCGGTGGCCGTGGTCATCTCGTTGCAGGGCGGATGGATCAGCAACCTGCGCACCGAGCGGCCGATGGGCCATGTCTGGCGCTCGGTCGTCGGGCTGACCGCGATGTCCCTGACCTTCTGGTCGTTCAACCTGCTGCCGCTCGGCGACGCCGTGGCGTTGAACTTCTCGGCCCCGCTGTTCCTCACCGCCCTGTCGGTGCCTCTGCTCGGCGAGAAGGTCGGCATCTACCGGTGGAGCGCGGTGCTGGTCGGCTTCGTCGGCGTCCTCATCATGGTCCAGCCGTCGGGCGAGATGCTGACGCATCTGGGAGCGCTGGTCGCGCTCGGCGCCGCCTTCTGCCAGTCCTTCGCGATGGTGGCGATCCGCCAGCTCAGCAAGACCGAGCGGGCCAACACCATCGTCTTCTACTTCACGGCCATCACCACCCTGATCCTGGCGCTGGTCATGCCCTTCGTGTGGGTCACCCCGCGCAGCCTGACCGATTTCGCCCTGCTGTCGGCCACCGGCGTTCTGGGCGGCGGCGCCCAGCTGTTCCTGACGCGGGCTTATTCGCTGGCCCCGGCGGCCGTCGTGGCGCCCTTCAACTACGCCGCGCTGCTGTGGGCCGTGCTGTTCGGCTGGCTGCTGTGGAACGAGATGCCGACCCTGCACATGGTGTCGGGCGCCGCCGTGGTGGCGGTGAGCGGCCTCTACATCCTGCACCGCGAGACCCGCCGCCGCCTTCCCCCCAGCCCGCCCGCGATGGGCGGCGGCGGCGACTGACCCCACAACGGCCGCCGGCCTGACACCGCCGGCTCACTCGGCCGGTTGCAGGGAGCGCTCCATGGCCCCGGCGAGCTGGCGCGGCGTCACCGGCTTGTGCATCAGGCCGAAACCATGGCGCACGGCGTCGCGCTGGCATTCGGGTCCGGTTTCCCCGGTCACCACGATGGCCGGAATCTCGGCGTCGAACAGCCGGCGGATGTCGAGGATGGCGTCGGTGCCGACCCTGCCCTCGCGCAGCCGGTAGTCGGCGATGATGATGTCGGGCTTGCGGCTGCCCGACCGCAGCTTCTCCACCGCCTGCTCCCCCGAACCGGCGATCAGGACCTCGTACCCCCATTCGCGCAGGATCGCCTGAAGCCCCAGCAGAACGATGGCGTCGTCGTCGATGACCATCGCCAACCGTTCCTCCCCTGCGCCGGCCACCACCGGCGCCGGCGCCGCGGACACCGCTTCCACGGGCTTCGGCGTTTCACCCAACGGCACCTCGATGGTGAAGACCGAACCGACGCCGGGGGTGGAGCGGACGGTCACCTCATGCCCCAGAAGCTGCCCGATGCGCTGCACGATGGCGAGGCCCAGCCCGAGCCCCTGGCTGCGGTCGCGCTCCGGGTTGCCGACCTGATGGAACTCCTCGAAGATGCGGGGCAGATGCTCGGCCGAGATGCCGATTCCGGTGTCGGCCACGGTGATCCGCATCCGTCCGTCGACGACCGTGCAGGTGATGACGATGCTGCCCCGTTCCGTGTAGCGGATGGCGTTCTCCACGAGGTTGCGGATCATCCGGCCCAGCAGAACGCGGTCGGAGCGGATGTTCAGCGGGCATCCCTCCATCGTCCAGTCGAGCCCCTTGCCGCGGGCCACCGGGGCGTAGCCCGCCGCGATGTGGTCGAGCAGGAGCGCCACCGGGAAGTCCTCCAGCGTCGGCTTGACCACCCCGGCATCCAGGCGCGACACGTCGAGCAGGCTGTCCAGCAAGCCTTTCAGCGCATCCAGCCCGCTTTCCAGCAGGCGCAGCGCCTTGATACCCTTCTCCCCCTGGACATGGCCGTGCAGCGCCCCGGAGAACAGGAACAGCGACTGCATCGGCTGGCGCAGGTCGTGGCTGGCGGAGGCGAGGAATTTCGACTTCGACAGGGCCGCCCGCTCCGCCTCCTCCTTGGCGCGGCGCAGGGCGTCCTCGGCCTCCAGGCGGTCGGTCACGTCGGTGTTGGTGCCAAACCACAGCACAATCGCGTCGTCGGAATCGCGGACGGGCAGCGCCCTTGACAGGAACCAGCGGAAGGCGCCGTCCCGTCCGGCCATGGGGAAGGTGTCCTCCCACGGCTCCCCGGTCTGGAAGGACCGCCGGAGGCTGGCCGTGACGCGCTCGGCATGGTCGGCGGGAAGGATACCCTCCCACAGCGGACCGGACGCGGCGTCCGCGTCCGCGCCCACGACGCCGGTGTAGTCGCACCAGCGCTTGTTGTACCAGAAGATCCGTCCGTCCGGGCGGGCCATCCAGGCGAGCTGCGGAATGGAGTCCGCCAGCGTGCGGAAGCGCAGCCCGACCTGTTCCGCCTCCTCCTTCGCCGCCTGAATCGCGGTTCGGGCCTCGAACATGTCGGTGATGTCGGTGGACGTGCCGAACCAGCGCTCCTCCCCGCTTTCCGGATCGACGATCGGCAGCGCGCGCTGCTTGAACCAGCGGTAGGTTCCGTCGACGCTGCGGATGCGCGCCTCGGTGTCGTAGATCGACCGCTGCTCGACCGCCTGAGTCCACACGGCGATGATCTGCTGCTGATCGTCGGGGTGTATGGAACTGGTCCAGCCGAAGCCCTTGGCCGATGCCTCCGTTTGACCGGTGTAGGCCAGCCATTGCCGGCTGAGGAAATCGCCGCTGCCGTCCGGCCGGCAGGTCCAGACCATTTGCGGCAGGGCTTCCAGAAGGGTGCGGTAGCGGTGCTCGCTGGCCCGCAGGGCCGCCTCCGCCGCGCGGTGGGCGGACACGTCGCGGAAATAGATGGACAGGCCGCCGCCCGCCTGCGGGTAGATGTTGAACATGGTCCAGCGCTGGAAGATGCCGGACAGCGCCTCGAACTCCCGCGGCTGCTGGTCGGCCATGGCCGCCTCGAAGGCGCGGATGATCGTGGTGTTGGCCACCTCCGGGAACAGGTCATACAGGCGGTGACCGACGAGGTCGTCGCGCGACCGATCGAACATCTCCTGGGCGCGCTTGTTCACGTAGGTGACGCGCCAGTCGCGGTCGATGGCGTAGAAGGCGTCGCCGATGCTCTCCAGGATCTGGTTGGCCTGCTCGACCGCGCGTTCCAGCGCCCGTTCGGCGAGAAGGCGCTTGCTGATGTCCTGGAAATAGACGGCCAGACCGGCGGAGGACGGGAAGACCCTCAGGAAGAGCCAGACGCCGAGCGGCGCGAAATAGGCCTCGAACTCATCCGGATGGCGGTCCCTCATGGCGGTGTGCAGGCGGTCCCAGAGCACGGTCCCCATGGCGTCGGGAAAGGCCTCCCACAACCGCCGCCCGGTCAGGTCGCTGCTGCCGGCCATCAGGCCGCGCGCGCGCCCGTTCAGGTAGACGATGCGCCAGGACCGGTCGACCTCGTAGACGCCGTCCGTCGTGCTTTCCAGAATGGCGTGGGACCGCCGGTCGGCTTCCGCCGCGGCCTCGGCCACCCGGGCGCGCTGTTCCGCCGCTTCCCGCCGGGCATGGGAGCGTGCCAGAGTCCACGCAATCACCGCCGCCACCGCCAGGGCGCCCAGCCCGCCGCCGGCGACCGTGTAGATCGTGCGCCGCGCCGCCGCCTGGATCGGCTCGGCCGGGGTGCCGAGAGCCAGGAGCCAGCCGGACGCGGCGATGGAGCCGGCCTTCGCCGACAGAATCTCCTCCCCCAGCCGGGTGTGGGCCAGGAAGAACTCATTTCCGGTCCTCAGCGGACGGACCAGGGATTCGGGTGCCGGCTGTCCGACCGCCGGATCGAAGGCGGTTTCGGACCTCGTCCGGGCGACGATCCGCCCGTCGCGGTCGAGAAGCGCGCCGACCCAGCTCGGCGTCACCACCTGATCCATCAGGACCTGACGCAGCGACCAGGCCCGCACATAGGCGGTCAGCACCAGCCGTACCTCGCCCACGCCCCACACCGGCACGCTGACCGCGAAGACCGGCTCCACCATGCCGCCCGGATCCAGGATGACCCCACCGACCCAGGATTCCCCCGACCGGAACACCCGGTCGGCCTGGTCGGCCCGGGCGGCGGGATCGATCCGCCCGGCGTCCGGATCCTGCGGCCGTTGGAGCAGGGTGACGACGCCCTGACGGTCGCGCACCTCCAGGGCGACCCAATCCGGACGCTGCCGCAGCGCGCGCTCCGACCGCTCCTTCCAGACGTTGCGGTCGCCGATGTCCAGTGAACGGGCCGAGGACATGATCTCCAGCGCGCTGCGCGTCATAAGGACGCGCCCGTCGACCGTCCGCACCGCCGCGTCGGTGGCGTGACGGACCAGCTCCTCCACCGACCGCTCCTGTTGCCGGTCGACCAGCATGATCGCGGCCACCGCGAAGGCGACGAGCGGAAGAAGCGCCAGCAAGGCCACGAAGGGGAGACGAAGGCGCATGCCCGGTTTTCACAGACTGTTGACGCCGCCCACTATAGAGAGGCACCCACGCGACTCCCACAAAATCCGCGCATCTATCACTATTTTCGGGAGCGGCCACGTGGAGTTCTTGGCCTTCTCAAATAAAAGTTGGACCCACCACAAAAAGTGGTAGTGTGCGGCGCACAGGACGGCAAGGCGATACAGCCTTGAATTGTCGATGCCCAAATATCGATGGCGGGCCTGCGGGAATTCGATTTGCCGCGGAGACAGGCGGGCGGCACATTGGTCCAATGCCTGACTCCATGCCCCATTCCGCTTCCGCCGGTCGCAGCGGCGACATCCGCTTCGGCGAGTTCGTCGCGCTCATAGCCCTTTTGATGGCGCTGACGGCGCTGTCCATCGACATCATGCTCGTCGCCCTGCCGGACATCGCGGCGTCCTTCGGGGTCGTGCGGGAGAACGACCGGCAGCTCGTCATCACCGCCTACATGCTGGGTTTCGCCGTCGGCCAGCCCTTCCATGGTCCGTTGTCCGACCGGTTCGGGCGCAAGCCGGTCCTGGCCGCCGGGCTGGTGATCTTCGCCATCGGGTCGCTGGGCGCGGTCTTCGCCCCCAGCTTCACCACGCTGCTGGCCGCCCGCGCGCTCCAGGGCTTCGGCGCCGCCGCCCCGCGCGTCGTCGCCATCGCCATCGTGCGCGACCGCTTCGTCGGGCGCGACATGGCGCGGGTGATGTCCTTCGTCATGATGATCTTCATCATCGTGCCGATCATCGCCCCGGCCCTGGGCGAGGGAATCCTGCGCCTCGGCACCTGGCCGTGGGTGTTCGGCGCGCTGTTCCTGGCGGCCGTGGCCGCCTTCGCCTGGTCGATGCTGCGGCTGGCGGAAACCCGCGCGCCGGAGGACCGGCTGCCGCTGTCCCCGGCGGCGCTCGGCCACGCCTTCCACAAGGTGATGACGACGCGCGCCACCGTCGGCTACACCGCCGCCATGGGCCTGCTGTTCGGCGGGCTGCTGAGCTACGTCGGCAGCGCCCAGCAGGTGTTCGTGGACGTCTACGGGCTGGGCGCGCTGTTCCCGGTGGCTTTCGGCGCGATCGCCGGGGTGATGGCGCTCGCCTCTCTGGTCAACGCGAGGCTGGTCGGGCGGGTCGGCATGCACCGGGTGTCGCACGTCGCCCTGATCGGCTACACGCTGACCGGCGTCGCCATGGCGCTTCTGGGCTTCCCGGAGCATCCACCGCTGCTCGGCCTCGGCCTGTTCATGGCGGCCATCTTCTTCTGCTTCGGCCTGATCGCGCCGAACTTCAACGCCATGGCGATGGAGCCGCTGGGTCATGTGGCGGGCATGGGATCGTCCTTCGTCGGATTCTTCAGCACCGGCATGGCGGCGGTGGTCGGCTGGATCGTCGGCCAGTCCTTCGACGGCACCGTGCGCCCGCTGACCATCGGCTTCACCGTTCTGGGCGTGCTGGCGCTGCTGACCGTCCTGGTGACCGAGCGCGGAACCCTGATGCGCTCCACCCACGCCGCCGCGGCGCCGCAGCCGGGGGACTGACCCCGAAGGGGGCATCGGGCGGCGCGGCGTCTGCGTCCTTGCCCCCGGTGTGCCCGATTCGGCATAACGTGCGCGACGCCCGGGAGCGGGCGCCGAGCGGGCACCGGCCCATCACGCGCGGGAGGGGACTGTGTTCCGCAAATTCGTCTATCTGCTGGCCCTGGCGCGCGAGCAGCATTTCGGCCGGGCGGCGGAGGCCTGCCACGTTTCCCAGCCGACGCTGTCCAACGCCATCCGCCAGCTCGAGGACGAGCTGCGCGTGCCCATCGTCGAGCGCGGGCAGAAATTTTCCGGCTTCACGCCGGAGGGGCTGAAGGTTCTGGAGTACGCCCGCCGCATCGTCGCGGAGCGCGACGGGCTCTATCAGGAGCTGACGGCGCTGGGCCAGGGCCTGTCCGGCCATCTGCGCATCGGCGCCATCCCGACCGCCCTGCCCGCCGTCCCCCATGTGCTGGCCCGCTTCGCCGAGCGCTACCCGCAGATCCGCTCCACCGTGCGTTCGCTCAGCTCGCGCGACATCCAGCGCGACCTCGACGGGTTCGAGCTGGACGCCGCCATCACCTATCTCGACAACGAACCGCTGAGCAACGTCCGCACCGTCCCGCTGTTCTCGGAGCGCTACTTCCTGCTGGCCCAGCGCCGTCAGGTGCGGGAGGGCGCCACCGGCATCCGCTGGGCGGACGCGGCGAAGCTGCCGCTGTGCCTGCTCACCCCGGACATGCAGAACCGGCGCATCGCCGACACCGCCTTCCGCATGGCCGACCGGACGGTGGTCCCGCTGATGGAGACGAACTCCATCGTCACCATCTACACCATCGTGCGCAGCGGTCTGGCGGCCAGCGTGGTGCCCAGCCAGCTCCTCACCCTGGTCGCGCTCCACCCCGATCTGGTGGCCCTGCCGCTCACCGAACCGGACCTCACCTACGCCGTCGGACTCGTCTACGCCGACCGCGAGCCGCCGGCCCCGCTCGCCAAGGCGCTGGCCACCGTCGCCGCCGAACCGGGCCTCGCCGAGCGCGTCCGCGCCTTGACCGACGAGGCACTGGCCCCCTGGGGTCTGCCAAAAGGGCTATGATCTCAACGACATAACCGCGCGGCCGGTGTGGTGATAGCGAAACCCTATCACCGCATCAGAAAATCAAATTTGCGCGCCTCCCCCAATGTCCGTAACGCTGACGGACGAGACACCAACGAAGCGCCGCCGATCCAGGTGGGCGCGGGGGAGGAGACCATGAACGCCCGATCTCCATGGAGCGAAGACCGCGCCACGGCGGTGATTGCCGCCAACCGTCACCTGCGCGGGGCCCTGCTGCCGATGCTGCACGCTCTTCAGGAAGAGTTCGGCTGCATCGACGAGGAGGCCATCCCGCTGCTGGCGCGTGAGCTGAACCTGTCGCGCGCCGACGTGCACGGGGTGGTGTCCTTCTACCACGAGTTCCGCCGCAGCCGTCCCGGCCGCCACACCATCAAGGTCTGCCGGGCCGAGGCCTGCCAGTCGATGAACGCCGACGGGCTGATCGAGCACATCCGCCGCCGCCTGAAGGTGGACTTCCACGAGACCACCGCCGACGACGCCTTCTCGCTGGAACCGGTCTTCTGCCTGGGCAACTGCGCCCTGGCCCCCGCCGTGATGGTGGACGAGACGCTGCACGGCCGGGTCAGCCCGGCCCGCTTCGACGCCATCACCGCCTCCACCCTGGCCACGGAGGCCGCGCGATGAGCGAGCCCCTGCACACGGTCTACGTGCCGCGCGACGCCGCCGCCCTGTCGGTGGGCGCCGACGAGACCGCCGCCGCCATCCGCGCCGAGGCCACCCGGCGCGGCATCCCGCTCCGCATCGTCCGCAACGGCTCCCGTGGCATGCTGTGGCTGGAGACCCTGGTCGAGGTGGAGACGCCCGAGGGCCGCGTCGCCTACGGCCCGGTGATGGCCGAGGACGTGGCCGGGCTGTTCGACGCCGGCTTCCTGGAGGGCGCCGACCACGCGCTGGCCCACGGCCTGACCGAGAAGATCCCCTACTTCGCCAAGCAGGAGCGGCTGACCTTCGCCCGCTGCGGCATCATCGACCCGCTGTCGGTCGAGGATTACCGGCTGCACGGCGGCTTCCGCGGGCTGGAGCGGGCCCTCGCCATGACCCCGGCGGAGATCGTCACCGAGGTCACCGAATCCGGCCTGCGCGGCCGCGGCGGCGCCGGCTTCCCGACCGGCATCAAGTGGAACACGGTGCTGAACGCCCAGGCGGCGCAGAAATACATCTGCTGCAATGCCGACGAGGGCGACAGCGGCACCTTCGCCGACCGCATGATCATGGAAGGCGACCCCTTCTGCCTGATCGAGGGCATGACCATCGCCGCCATCGCGGTGGGCGCCACCGAGGGCTACATCTACATCCGCTCCGAGTACCCGCACGCCGTGGCGACCATGCGCGAGGCGATCCGGCTGGCCTATGACGAGAAGTGGCTGGGCGACGAGATCCACGGCACCGGCCACCGCTTCCACCTCGACGTCCGCGTCGGCGCCGGCGCCTACATCTGCGGCGAGGAAACCTCCATGCTGGAAAGCCTGGAGGGCAAGCGCGGCACCGTCCGGGCCAAGCCGCCGCTGCCGGCGCTGGAGGGTCTGTTCGGCAAGCCGACCATCGTCAACAACGTGCTGTCGCTGACCTCGGTCCCGATCATCCTGGACAAGGGCGCCAACCATTACCGCGACTTCGGCGTCGGCCGCTCGCGCGGCACGCTGGCCTTCCAGCTCGCCGGCAACATCCGCCGAGGCGGCATCGTCGAGAAGGCCTTCGGCGTCACCCTGCACGAGCTGCTGTACGAGTTCGGCGGCGGCACCATCACCGGGCGTCCGATCCGCGCGGTGCAGGCCGGCGGCCCGCTCGGCGCCTATCTGCCGCCGTCGCTGTTCGAGCTGCCGAAGGATTACGAGGCCTTCGCGGCGGTCGAGGCGATGGTCGGCCACGGCGGCATCGTCGTCTTCGACGACAGCGTGGACATGGCCAGGCAGGCCCGTTTCGCCATGGAGTTCTGCGCCGCCGAATCCTGCGGCAAGTGTACCCCCTGCCGCATCGGCGCGGTGCGCGGCGTCGAGGTGATGGACAACATCATCGCCGGCGAGAAGGTTGAGGCGAACATCACGCTGCTCAACGACCTGTGCGAGGTCATGACCGACGGCTCGCTCTGCGCCATGGGCGGCATGACGCCGATCCCGGTGCGCAGCGCCCTGAAGCACTTCCCCGAGGATTTCACCCGCAGCCCCGCGGCTGTCGCGGCCGAGTGAGCGGAAAGGACCAGACCCCATGTCCATCCAAGACATCGATTACGGCACCCCGGCCCGCGAGTCCGCCACCATGGTGACGCTGGACATCGACGGCCGCACGGTGACCGTGCCGGAAGGCACCTCGGTGATGCGCGCGGCGATGGAAGCCGGCATCACCGTCCCGAAGCTGTGCGCCACCGACATGCTGGACGCCTATGGCTCCTGCCGCCTGTGCATGGTGGAGATCGAGGGACGGCGCGGCACGCCGGCCTCCTGCACCACGCCGGTCGCCCCGGGCATGAAGGTGCACACCCAGAACGAGCGTCTGGGCCGGCTGCGCCGCGGCGTGATGGAGCTGTACATCTCCGACCACCCGCTGGATTGCCTGACCTGCCCGACCAACGGCAATTGCGAGCTTCAGGACATGGCCGGCGCGGTCGGCCTGCGCAACGTCCGCTACGGCTACGAGGGTGAGAACCACCGCGCCGCCGTGAAGGACGAGAGCAACCCCTACTTCACCTTCGACCCGTCGAAGTGCATCGTCTGCTCGCGCTGCGTGCGGGCCTGCGGCGAGGTCCAGGGCACCTTCGCCCTGACCATCGACGGGCGCGGCTTCGACAGCAAGGTGTCGCCGGGCGCGCTCGAACAGTTCATGGACAGCGAGTGCGTGTCCTGCGGCGCCTGCGTCCAGGCCTGCCCGACCGCCACCCTGACCGAGAAGTCGCTGATCGAGCTGGGCCAGCCGGAGCACAGTGTCATCACCACCTGCGCCTATTGCGGCGTCGGCTGCTCCTTCAAGGCGGAGATGAAGGGCACCACCGTGGTCCGCATGGTCCCCCACAAGGACGGCGGCGCCAACGAGGGCCATTCCTGCGTCAAGGGCCGCTTCGCCTGGGGCTACGCCACCCACGCCGACCGCCAGACGCAGCCGATGATCCGCGAGAGCATCGACGATCCGTGGCGCGTCGTGTCCTGGGAGGAGGCGATCACCTACGCCGCCACCCGCCTGCGCGCGGTCCAGCAGAAACACGGCCGCGGCTCCATCGGCGGCATCACCTCGTCCCGTTGCACGAACGAGGAGGTGTATGTCGTCCAGAAGATGATCCGCGCCGCCTTCGGCAACAACAACGTCGACACCTGCGCCCGCGTCTGCCACTCCCCGACCGGCTACGGCCTGAAGCAGACCTTCGGGACCTCCGCCGGCACGCAGGACTTCAAGAGCGTCGACAAGTCCGACGTGATCCTGGTCATCGGCGCCAACCCGACGGACGGCCACCCGGTCTTCGGCTCCCGCATGAAGAAGCGGCTGCGCCAGGGCGCCAAGCTGATCGTCATCGACCCGCGCCGCATCGACCTCGTGCGCAGCCCGCACGTCTCGGCCACGCACCACCTCCAGCTCCGCCCCGGCACCAACGTCGCCGCGATGAACGCACTGGCCCATGTGATCGTGACCGAGGAGCTGGTCGATCGCAATTTCGTGGCCGACCGTTGCGACCCGATGGAGTTCGCCCGTTGGGAAGCCTTCGTCCGCGACCCGCGCCACTCCCCGGAAAACACCGAGCAGTACACCGGCATCCCGGCGGCGGAGATGCGCGCGGCGGCCCGGCTCTACGCCACCGGCGGCAACGCGGCGATCTATTACGGCCTGGGCGTGACCGAGCACAGCCAGGGCTCGACCGCCGTGATGGGCATGGCGAACCTCGCCATGGCGACCGGCAACATCGGGCGTGACGGCGTCGGCGTGAACCCGCTGCGCGGCCAGAACAACGTCCAGGGCTCGTGCGACATGGGCTCCTTCCCGCACGAGCTGACCGGCTACCGCCACGTCTCCGACGACGTGGTCCGCCAGCAGTTCGAGGAGGTGTGGAACGCGGCGCTCGACCCCGAGCCGGGCCTGCGCATCCCCAACATGTTCGACTCCGCGGTGGACGGCACCTTCATGGGCCTGTTCGTCCAGGGCGAGGACATCGCCCAGTCCGACCCGAACACCCAGCATGTGTTCGCCGCCTTGCGGGCCATGGAGATCGTCGTGGTGCAGGACCTGTTCCTGAACGAGACCGCGGCCTTCGCCCACGTCTTCCTGCCCGGCACCTCCTTCCTGGAGAAGGACGGCACCTTCACCAACGCCGAGCGCCGCATCAACCGCGTCCGCCCGGTGATGCCGTCCAAGACCGGCAAGCAGGAATGGGAGGTCGTCTGCGATCTGGCCACCGCCATGGGCTATCCCATGTTCTACCGCAGCGGCGCGCAGATCATGGACGAGATCGCCCGCCTGACCCCGACCTTCTCCGGCGTCAGCTTCGAGAAGCTGGACCGGGTGGGCAGCGTGCAGTGGCCCTGCACCGACGAGGAGTCGGTCGGCACGCCGATCATGCACGCCGACGGCTTCGTCCGCGGCCAGGGCCGCTTCATGATCACCGAGTATGTGCCGACGGAGGAGCGCGCCTCGCGCTTCTACCCGCTGATCCTGACGACGGGCCGCATCCTCAGTCACTACAACGTCGGCGCCCAGACCCGCCGCACCGCCAACGTGGCGTGGCACCCGGAGGACATCCTGGAGGTCCACGCCCACGACGCCGAGGAGCGGGGCATCCGCGACGGCGATCTGGTGTCCATCGCCAGCCGCATCGGCGCCACCACGCTGCGGGCGCGCATCTCCGACCGGATGCCGCAGGGGGTGGTCTACACCACCTTCCACCACCCGGTGACGGGCGCCAACGTGGTCACCACCGAGAATTCGGATTGGGCCACCAACTGCCCCGAATACAAGGTGACCGCGGTGCAGGTGACGCTGAGCAACCACCCGTCCGATTGGCAGATCCGCCGCGGCGACCTGGTGGAAGTGGCGGCGGAGTAAAGCGGCAACGCGCAGCGGAGGACCAGCCATGCTCACCCACGCCCATTCCCTGCCGGCCAGCGGCACCGGTTTTCCGGAAGCGGCCAATCAGGCTGACGTGACGTGGCTGGTCGCCGAGGAGACCCCGGTGGCGTTCGAATACAACGGACGCTCCCACGCCGTGATGATGGCGACGCCCGCCGATCTGGAGGACTTCGCGCTGGGCTTCAGCCTGTGCGAGGAAATCGTCGGCAGCGCCGCCGACATCGACCGCATCGAGGTCCGCCCGGTGGAGGACGGCATCGTCCTGTCCATCGAGGCGGACCCGCTGCGTCTTCTGCGCGGTTCGCTCCGCCGCCGGTCCATGGAAGGGCGGAGCGGCTGCGGCCTGTGCGGGATCGACAGCCTCGCCAACGCCGTGCGCGAGCCGCCGCGGGTCACGGCGGGCTTCACCCCGTCGGTGGAGGCGGTGGCCGCCGCCTTCACCGCCCTGCCCGACCACCAGCCGATGAACCGCGCCAACAAGTCCCTGCACGCGGCGGCCTGGGCCGGGCCGGACGGGCGCATCGTGATGGCGCGGGAGGACGTCGGGCGGCACAACGCGCTCGACAAGCTGGCCGGCGCGCTGGCCCGCGCGGGCATCGACCCGTCCGGCGGCTTCGCGGTGATGAGCAGCCGCTGCAGCTTCGAGCTGGTTCAGAAGGCCGCGACCATCGGCATCCCCATGCTCGCCACCATCTCCGCCCCCACGGCGCTGGCGCTGAAGCTCGCCCGCGCCGCCGGCATGACCCTGGCCGCCCGCGCGCGCGGCAACGGCGTCATGCTGTTCCGTTGACAAAAAACAGTCTTACCGGGAGCCGACCCATGGACACCACACGCGAACTCGTCCGCATGGCGAATCAGATCGCCAGCTATTTCCAGTCCTACCCGCAGGATGAGGCGGTGATCGAAACCGCCGGCCACATCCGCGCCTTCTGGGAACCGCGCATGCGCCAGCGCCTGCTGGAGCACAGCAGCGCCGGCGGCGAGGGACTGCATGAAATTGTCACCCAGGCGGTCGAGCGGCTGAGGGGGCCGACGGTGGGCAGCGCGTAGGAACGCGTTGCCCCCACCCCGGCCCTCCCCCGCTCTCGGCGGACCGGAGGTCCGCCTGCCGCGTCAGCGCAAACCTCTGGTTTGCGCGAGAGCTGGGCGGGGGAGGGAGAGAGGGCTTCGGCCAAAATCTCGTACGAACGCTCCTTGTCGCCGCCGCGCATCATGCCGACGGCCAGCAGCCACGGAACGTCCGGGTCCAGACCGTAACGCTCGGCCAGCGCCGCCCGGTGCCGGTCACGCTCCGCGGCGGCCGCGGCGAAGGGGCGCGTGTCGAGGAAAGGCCGCAGCCGCACCAGCCGGTCCGGCGACCGGAGCAGCGGCAAAACCCCTTCGGCGTCGTGGCCGGCGAGGTTGACCACGGCGGCAGCCTGCCGGATCGCCGCCTCGGCGGCGCGGTGGCCGGCGGCGAAGGGGCCGGTGGCCCGCTTGGCCGCGAAGGACGCCTCCGCCACCACATAGGGAATGCCGAAACGGCGGCTGACCGCCGGGCCGATCCAGTCCGGCGCCTTGTGGTACAGGTGATAGGTGAACCAGAGGTCCGGCGGGTCGTCCCGCCAGCGCGCCGTCAGGCGGTCGGCGCAGCGCGCCCCCAGCGCCGCCAGACGCTCCGCCCGGCCCGGGCGGCGCCCGTCGTCCCAGCTGCGCAACCGGCAGGCCAGCGTCACCGCGTGCCCGGCCCCCTCCAGCGCGGCCATCAGCAGCCGGGCCATGCGCCGGTCGCCCGAGGGCACCGGGTGGGTCGGGGATTTCAGCGGGGCGTAGAAGGCGATGCGCATCGCGGCCCCGGCGTCATGAGGAAGAGGAGGCTCAGAACGGGGTCGGTTCCCGCGCGCAGACGACCCGGTTCCGTCCGGCGGCCTTGGCGCGGTACAGCGCCTCGTCCGCGCTGGACAGCATGGCGTCCACGTCGCGCGTCCCGGCCGCGCAGCAGGCCACGCCGATCGACACGGTGAAGCGCACCGTCTCGCCCCCCGCCGGGACGGCGAGTTCCGCCGTGCGGCGGCGGATGCGCTCCGCCACCATGCGCGCCCCGGCGATGTCGGTCTCCGGCAGCAGGATGGCGAACTCCTCGCCGCCGGTGCGGCCCAGAAGGTCGTTCTCCCGCAGCAGGGCGCGTCCGGCGGCGGTGAAGGCGCGCAGCGCCTCGTCCCCCACCGCGTGGCCGTGGGTGTCGTTGATGCTCTTGAAGTGGTCGAGGTCGAGCATCAGCAGCGTGACCGGCCAGCCGTGGCGGCGGGCGCGGGCCAGCTCCTGCTCCGCCGCCTCGACGAAGTGGCGGCGGTTGGACACGCCGGTCAGCGGGTCGGTGATCGAGAGCCGGCGCAGCCGCTCCTCCGACTCCTTCAGCGCTGTCACGTCGTTGATCAGGACGTAGATGACCGGCAGCCCGTCCCAGGGCAGGGGCGACATGCTGACCTGGACGCAGGTGCGCCGCCCGTCGGTGGACACCGTCACCCCGTCCTGGGACCGCACCAGCTCCCGCTGGCGCAGGCAGCGCAGGAAGGCGTCCCGCTGGTCGTCGATGCCCGTTTCCTCGACGAAGTCCAGGAAATGGCGCCCGACCAGGGCGTCGCCGCTCTGGCCCAGGATGCGCGCGGCTTCCTGGTTGGCGAAGACGATGCCCATTTCCTGATGGATCAGCAGCCCGGCGGGCAGCAGGTCGAGCATGTCGCCCAGCTTGCTGCGCGTCAGCGACAGCTCGTGGCTGGTGGCCACGGCGTCCCTGTCGTCGTCGAAGTCGATAAAGGAAAGGGTATCCGGTTCGGAAGAGCTGTACAGACTCGACATGACGTCGCAAAGGTGGAGCAAAGCCGCACTCTATCCCGTCGTCAGCCGCCGTGCAATGCACAGCATCCTCCGAAGGATGGAAGGGGCGTTTTGCCATTTTTGGTTGTGAAGCGGTCGTGCAGCCGGTCGATACCCGAGTCGCTGCCGAAGTCGCGCCGCACCCGCGCGGCCCCGGCCGCGCCCAGCGCCGCCCGGCGGGCCGGCTCGCGGAGCAGCGACTCGAGCGCGCCGGCCAGCGCCACCGAATCCTCGGGCTCCACCAGCGTGCCGGTGACTCCGTCCTCGATCAGTTCCGCCACCGCGGCGGCGCGGGTGGACAGGCAGGCCAGCCCTTGGCTCTGCGCCTCCATCAGCACGTTGGGCAGCCCGTCGCGGTCGCCGTCGCGCGCGGTGCGGCAGGGCAGGACGAACAGGTCGGCGCGGCGGTACTGGGCGATCACCGCGTCCTGGGCCTTCGCCCCCTGCCAGTCGATCCGCCCCTCCAGCCCCAGCGCCGCCGCCTGCGCCTTCAGCGCGGGCAGCCGGTCGCCGCCGCCGATGTGGGTCCAGCGCCAGTGCAGCCCGGCGGGCAGGCGGGCCAGCGCGTCGAGCAGCAGGTCGAAGCCCTTCTTCTCCACCGCCCGCCCGACCGACAGCAGCCGCACCGGGTCGGCGGGATCGCCCCCGTCGCGCGCCGGGCGCGCATCCGGCGGGTCGGGGAAGCGGCTGAAGTCCAGGCCATGGTAGAGCAGCTCCACGCGGTGCGGCTCCGGCGCCAGGGCGCGCAGGCGGTCGAGGCCGAGCGCGGTGCAGGTCACGCCCCAGCGCGCCTCGGCCAGCTTGTCCCGCAGCTCCCAGTCGGGCGAGGTCCAGATGTCCTTGGCGTGGGCGGAAAAGCTCCAGGGCAGGCCGGTCAGCAGCGCGGCGTAGCGCGCGACGCTGGCCGGGGTGTGCAGGAAATGGGTGTGCAGCCAGGTGACGTCCGCCGGCAGTTCCGCCGCCAGCACGCAGGCCTGGCCGAAGCGGCGGACGCGGTTGCGGCTGGGGTCGCGCCGTAGGTCGGCCAGCCAGGCGGCCCGTGCCGCCGGCCAGCCGGGACGGCGCCGCGCCGCGGTCAGGGCGCGCAACACGCGGCCGGGCGCGTCGTGCAGATATTCGGGCAGATAGGCCACCGGGGCGGTGACGCGGCGGTTCATCTCGTGCACCGCCTTGTCGGTCGGTTGACGCAGGCTGACGATCAGTTGACGCAACCCCCGCCGCTCCAGCCCCAGGATCTCCTGCGCGATGAAGGTTTCCGACAGGCGGGGCCAGCCCTTGACGATGACGGCAACGGTCACGCGGCGTCCCCGGCGGCCATCTGGCGTTCGGGCGCGCAAGGGAACGGCGATGGACCCTGGGCCGGGGCCGAGGCCGACTCCGGCAGGTAGCGCGCCGACAGGCGGTTGACGCTCTCCAGCCCGCCCAGCAGGCCCGGCACCACCACGGAGGAGGGCGGGGCCTGCCAGGGCAGCCGGCGCAGCGCCGCCGCCATCGCCGCGGCGTCGCGCACCCCGTCGTCCATCAGGACGGAGACCAGACCCAGCTCCTGCGCGCGGGCGGCGCGGATGGTCTGCTCGCGCCGCGGCACCTCGCGCGGGACGATCAGCGCCTTCTTGTCGAAGGACAGGATCTCGCAGAAGGTGTTGTAGCCGCCCATGGCGACCACCCCCACCGCCCCCTGCATCAGCCGCTCGATCCGCGCCTCGAAGGCGGTGGCCTCGACGTTGGGCAGGGCCTCGGCGCGGGCCAGGAACTCGGCCTGGAGGTCCGGCTGCATGAAGGGGCCGAACACCAGCACGGCGCGGTAGGGGATGCCGGGGTCGCTCTCGTAGGCGCGCAGCACCCAGTCGACCAGCGCCTCGCCGTCGCCGCCGCCGCCGGGGGTGACCAGGATGTAGGGCTCGTCGGGCAGGCCGGGGCCGTGCGGGACCGCCGGCGGCACGGTGCGGTGCAGGTAGCCGGTGTAGACCATCTTGTCGCGCACCGACTGCGGGACTTCGATCCCCTCAAGCGGGTCGCAGATCTGCGGCAGGCCGTAGGCCCAGATTTCGTCGTACAGGTTTTCCAGCGCCGGCAGGACCTTCTTGCGCTCCCACTCCGGGGCGAGCAGGGCCGGTTCGTCCATCACGTCGCGCAGGCCGAGCACCAGCGGCACGCCGCGGCCCTTCAGAAGCTCCAGCGTCTCCCGCACCTCGCCGCGCAGACCAAGCGGCTCCTTGTCGACGATGAACAGGTCGGGCTGGTAGATCTCCGCCGTGTGGCGGATCAGCGAGGCCCGCATGGACAGGATCTCGTCGATGTCCAGATGCAGGTTCAGCGCCGTGTATTCGCCGTTGCGCAGCTTGATGACGCCGGGGATGCGCACGAAGTCCACCCGCGTGCGGAAATCGAAGCTGCCGACGATGGGCGAGCCGGACAGGATCAGCACGGACAGGTTGCCGTAGCGCTCCACCAGCGCATGAGCGATGGCCCGGCAGCGGCGGAGATGGCCGAGGCCGAACGTGTCATGGCTGTAGATGAGCACGCGGCCCGAGGTCGGACGTTCGCTCATAGACTTCCTACCTCTCCCGATTGGCCTCTTGTGTCCGGCCGCGGCTTGGCCGATGAACGGGTGTGCGCCGTGCCGCCGCCGGGATGGCGGCGGGCCGCTTGCGGGCTCACCATATCCTCAGCGGCCAAGCGGCAGAGGGGGTAAGGTGTCTGCCTGCTCCCGGCACCGGCGTCCCCTTGCGTAGAATGGCGCTATGGAATCCAGCATTTTCCGATTCATCCTTCGGCACAGCGTCCGTCAGCAGATCGTGCTGACCCTGATGACCCTGGCGTCCTTCCCCTTCCTTTACGCCTCGCTCGACCTCCCGAAGCGGATCGTCAACGAGGCGATTGCCGGGAAGAAGCTGCCTGAGTCCTTCCTCGGATTCCATCTCGATCAGGTGACTTACCTGTTCGTCCTATGCGGCCTGTTCCTGACTTTGGTGCTGGTCAACGGCGCGTTCAAGTATGTCATAAACACCTACAAGGGCCGCCTGGGCGAGCGGATGCTGCGCCGCCTGCGGTACGAGCTGTACGTGCGCGTCCTGCGCTTCCCCCTGCCCCGCTTCCGCAAGATGTCGTCCGGGGAGATCATCCCCATGATCACGGCGGAGGTGGAACCGCTGGGCGGCTTCATCGGGGACGCCATCGCCATCCCGGTGTTCCAGGGCGGCACCCTGCTGGTCTACATCGCCTTCATCTTCGTCCAGGACCCGGTGCTGGGAGCAGCGGCGGTGTCGCTGTACCCGTTCCAAGGCTGGCTCATCCCACGGCTTCAGCGCAAGGTCAATCAACTTGGCAAACAGCGCGTACGTGCCATGCGTCAGATCGCCGACCGCATCGGCGAGACGGTGTCCGGCATCCAGGAGGTCCACACCCACAACACGGCGTCCTGGCACCTCGCCGACCTCAGCCACCGCCTGGGCGACGTGTACCGCATCCGCTTCGAGATTTACCAAAGAAAGTTTTTTGTCAAATTCCTGAACAATTTCATAAACCAGCTCACCCCGTTCTTCTTCTACGCGATCGGCGGTTACCTGGTGATCCATGGCCAGCTCTCCTTCGGCGCGCTGGTCGCGGTGCTGGCCGCCTACAAGGACTTGGCGGCTCCCTGGAAGGAACTGCTCGACTGGTACCAGCAGAAGGAGGACAACCGGATCAAGTACGAGCAGGTGGTGGAGCAGTTCCACGTCCCCGACCTGCTGGCCGAACGCCTGCTGCGCGAGGAGGAGGACGTTCCCTTCACGGGCGCCTTGTCCTTCCGCAACGTCGGGTTCGGGGAAGATGGCGGGTCGCCCATCCTGGAGGGGGTGACCTGCGACATCCCGCTGGACGGCCACACCGCGCTGATCGGCGTCGGCTCCGGGCGGGACGAGCTGGCGCAGCTCGCCGCGCGCGTGCTGCTGCCCTCGTCGGGGCAGATCCGGCTGGGCGAGCGTGATTACGCGGAGCTGCCGGAGAGCGTGACCGGGCGGCGCGCCGCCTATGTCGGGGCCTCCCCTTACCTGTTCTCGGCCTCGCTCTACGAAAACCTCGTCTACGGGCTGCGCCACCGGCCGTTGCGCGAAAACGGCGAAAGCGAGGAAGCCGAGCAACATCGCAAGAGCCGGATGACCGAGTCGGTGCTGTCCGGCAACGCCACCGACGACGTGCACGCCGACTGGATCGACTACGCCGCCGCCGGCTGCGACGGGCCGGAGGACCTGAAGGCCCGCATCCTGCGCGTGGTGACGATGGTCTCGCTGCAGGACGACGTGTACGGCATGGGCCTCAACCGCACCGTCGACCCGGAGCGGCGGCCCGACGTGGCCGCCCGCGTGATGGAGGCGCGCGACGCCATGCGCGCCATGATGCTGAACAACCCGGAGCTGGGGCGGCTGGTCGAGCGCTTCGACCCCGACCGCTACACCGTGAACGCCACGCTGGCGGAAAATCTGCTGTTCGGAACGCCGGTCGGACCGATTTTCCAGACGGACGCGCTGGCTTCCAATCCCTATATGTTGCATGTGCTGGACAAGGTGGGGCTGAGCGACACGCTTCTGGAGACCGGCCACAAGGTGGCGGAGACCATGGTCGAGCTGTTCGCCGGCCTGCCGCCCGGCCACGAGTTCTTCGAGCGTTTCTCCTTCATCGGCTTCGCCGAACTGCCGGAGTATCAGGCCATCCTGGCGCGCACCGCGAAGGAGGGGCTGGGGGCCCTGCGGCCGGAGGAGCGGACACGGCTGATGACCCTGCCCTTCAAGCTGATCGGCGCCCGCCACCGCCTGGGTCTGATGACACCGGACCTGGAGAAGAAGCTGCTGGAGGCGCGGCACGTCTTCGCCCGCGACCTGCCGGCCGACCTGAAGCACGCCGTCGCCTTCTTCGACCCGGAGGCCTACAACGCGGCGGCCAGCATCCAGGACAACATCCTGTTCGGCAGGATGGTCTACGGGCAGGCGCAGGTGCAATCCAAGGTGGGCCGCATCGTGGCGGATCTGGTGGACCAGCTTCACCTGCGCGACACCATCGTGGAGGTCGGGCTGGACCATCCGGTGGGGGTGGCGGGGTCGCGCCTGTCCGCGGCACAGCGCCAGAAGGCGGCGCTGGCCCGCGCCCTGCTGAAGCGACCGGACCTGCTGGTGCTGAGCGAGGCGACCAGCGGCCTGGACACCAGCAGCCAGAGCAAGGTGCATTCCGCGATCCTCGGGGAACGCAAGGGATGTGGTCTTGTGTGGGTTCTGCAGCGTGCCGGCTTGGCACGGGCGTTCGAGCGAGTCATTGTGATGAAGGACGGTCGAATCGCCGAGCATGGCCGCTTCGACGAGTTGAACAGGCCCGGTACGTTGTTGCATGAATTGATAGCCGCCGAATAAAGCCGGCGGTGTTGAGGAGGCAGACGGCATGAGCATCGCGGAAGAGGTCAATTGCCTGCGCAGGATTCCCCTGTTCGCCAACATCGACACTTCCAAGCTCAAGCTTCTCGCCTTCACCAGCGAGCGGTTGAGCTTCCGGTCGGGTGACGTCCTGTTCGAGCAGGACGAGATGGGCACCTGCGCCTACATCCTGCTGCGCGGGGAGGCCGAGGTGATCATCGCCGGCCCCGGCGGGCCGCTGGCCGTCGCGACGCTGGGGTCGAACGAGATCGTCGGCGAGATCGCCATCCTATGCGACGTGCCGCGCACCGCCACCGTGCGCGCCAGCACCGACCTGGAGGCGCTGTGCGTGCCGAAGGACCATTTTCTCCAGATGATCGCCGACTTCCCGCAGATGGGGCTGGAGATCATGCGCTCGCTGGCCCACCGCCTGGAGCAGACCACCGTGCGCCTGCGCGAGGTCCTGGCCGCGCAGGCGACCTGACGCGCCGCGATCGACAACCCATGCGTGTTCTCTTCCACGTCCAGCATCTGCTGGGCATCGGCCACGACCGCCGGGCCGCGCTGATCACCCGCGGGCTGGCCGAGGCCGGCGTCGCCGTCACCGTGCTGCGCGGCGGGCATCCGGTGCCGGGGATCGATTACGGCCCGGCGGCCGAGATCGTCCAGCTTCCCCCCGCCCGCGCCGCCGACAGCGGCTTCAAGACCCTGCTGGACGCGCACGACCGGCCCATCGACGACGCGTGGCGCGCCCGGCGCCGCGCCACGGTTCTGGAGGTTCACGAGCGGGTGCGGCCCGACGCGCTGCTGGTCGAATCCTTCCCCTTCGGGCGCCGCGCCTTCCGCTTCGAGCTTCTGCCGCTGCTGGAGGCCGCCAAGGCCGGCGGGGCGGTCACCGCCGCGTCGGTGCGCGACATCCTGGTGACCAAGGCCAAGCCGGAGCGGCTGGAGGAAACCGTTTCGACGGTGGAACGGCTGTTCGACCATGTGCTGGTCCACGGTGACCCTGAGTTGATCCCGTTCGCGGCGACCTTCCCCGCCGCCGCGCGGATCGCCGACCGCATCCGCTACACCGGCTATGTCGCGGCCCCGCAGGGCGGCGAGGGGAAGGGCGCCGACGGCGCCGGCGAGGTCATCGTGTCGGTGGGCGGCGGAGCGGTCGGCCTGCCGTTGCTGCGGGCGGCGCTGGCGGTGCGTGCGTCAACTCCCGCCGGACTTGACGCACCCTGGCGCCTGCTGGCCGGGCCGGACGTGCCGGAGGCGGAGTTCCGCGCCCTCGCCGCCGGCGCCCCGCCGGGCACCATCGTGGAGCGGGCGCGGCCCGACTTCCCCGCCCTGCTCCGCCGCTGCCGCCTGTCGATCAGCCAGGCCGGCTACAACACCGTGCTCGACGTGCTCCAGGCCGGCTGCCGGGCGGTCGTCGTCCCCTTCGCCGCGGGCAGCGAGACCGAGCAGGCCACCCGCGCCCATCTTCTGGAGGAGCGGGGCCGGCTGGCCGTGGTCGATGAAGCCACCCTGACGCCGGACACTCTGGCCGCGGGCGTTGCCAAGGCGCTCGCCCTGCCCCCGCCGCCGGCCATCCCGCTGCGCCTGGACGGCGCCGCCGCCACCGCCCGTCTGCTGCGGGACGCGGTGGCCCATCGCCAAGGCGACCATCCGGACCACCGGCGCTAAACCAATCAAGACGCTTGGATTTTTCCGGTGCGGGGGCCATGCTGACGGTCACCGCGTTCGCTGTCCTTCTAACCCTCTCTCCTCTGGGGAGAGGGGAGGGTGAGGGGGTTGCGCAAGGCGGTATGTCCGGCAAAAGCGCAACCCTTCACCCTAACCCTATCCCCGGAGGGGAGAGGGAGCAGAACAGGCGATGACCGCAACCACCCCTTCCGACAGCCCGCCGCGCGCCGGTTGGGACGCGCTGACCGCCGAGCTGGACGCCTGGGCCGCCGCCGGGCGCACCGCCACCCTGTGGTGGCGCGACGACGACGCCGTCGAGCCGACTCCCGCGCTCGACCGGATGATCGCCCTGTCCGTGGAGACCAGTGCGCCGCTGGCCCTGGCGGTCATCCCGGCGGGCGTCACCGACGCCCTCGCCACCGTGGTGGATGCGGCCCCCGCCGTCACGGTGCTTCAGCACGGCTGGTCGCACGCCAACCACGCCACGCCCCCCGCGAAGAAGGCGGAGCTTGGCGCGGACCGCCCCGCCGCCGCCGTGCTGGCGGAACTGGCCGAGGGGCGCAGCGTGCTGGATCGTCGGTTCGGGCCGCGCGCCCTGCCCGTCCTGGTGCCGCCGTGGAACCGCATCGCGCCCGCCGTGGCGGCGGGTCTGCCCGGCGCGGGCTTCGCCGGCCTGTCGGTTTTCGGGCCGCGACGTGTGTCAACCGTCAACATGATGTGTGTCAATACACACATCGACCCGGTGGCCTGGAAAAACGCCAAGCGCTTCCTCGGTGACGCGGAGTCGCTGGGGATGGCGGTCGCCCATCTGCGCGCCCGGCGGCTGGGAACGGTGGACGCGGCGGAGGCGACCGGCCTGCTGACGCATCATTTGGTGATGGACGGCGAAACCTGGGCCTTCACCGCGCGTTTCCTGACCGTGACCCGCCGTCATCCGGCCGCCTGCTGGCTGTCCACCAACACCCTGTTCGCCGACACCCTGTTCACCGACACCCTGTTCGCCGCAGAAGGACATCGCTGATTCATGGCCGAGCTGCCCATGGCCCGATCCTCGACCGGGGAGACGCCGACCCTCGCGGAGATGCGCTACCCCGCCGGGGCGCTGGCCGGCGACTACGCGCGGGCCGGGGCGGGGCTGGCGCTGACGGCGCTGCCGCTGGCCGTCCTGCCCGTCACCCCCTGGATCGCCGTGCCGCTGGCCGCCTGCGCGCTGCTGTTCGCCGTCTTCGCGGCGCGCACCCTGCAGCGCCAGCTGACCCGCCTGACCATGGACGGCGAAGGCCTGCGGGCCGATGGGCCGATGGGCGGCGCCGTCCGCTGGGACGCACTGTCCGGGCTGAAGCTGCGCTACTACGCGACCAAACGGGGGCGCGACGACGGTTGGATGCAGGCGGCGCTGAGCGGCGGCGGCAAGACCCTGCGCTTCGACAGCAACCTGGAGGGCTTCGACGCGGTGATCGAGCAGGCCGCTCTCGCCGCCGGACGCAATGGCGTGGCTCTGAGCGCGGTGACGGTGGACAATCTCATCGCGCTGGGCATCGAGCCGCCAGAGGACCCCAACGAAAAGAGGCCGGCGCCATGAGCCGCACGCTGCTCCGGGTGGAGGACCTGAGGGTCGATTTCCAGGTGCCGGGCGGCGTGGTCCACGCGGTGCGCGGCGTGTCCTTCCGGGTGCGGGCCGGTTCCACCGTCGCCCTGGTCGGCGAATCCGGGTCGGGCAAGTCGGTGGCGGCGCAGTCGATCCTGCGCATCCTGCCCCGCAACGCCACCATCGCGGACGGGCGCATCCTGTTCGACGACGGCATCGTCAACGAGGGCGCCGGCCCCGTCGACATCGCCGGGCTGAAGGCCGACGGCACGGCGATGCGGGCGCTGCGCGGCGGCCGCGTCTCGATCATCTTCCAGGAGCCGATGACCTCACTGTCGCCCCTGCACACGGTGGGCGACCAAGTCGGCGAGGCGGTGCGGCTGCACCAGCGGGTGACCGCCCGCCAAGCCCGCGCCCAGGCCGAGGACATGCTGCGCCGGGTGCGCTTCCCCGACCCCAAGCGAGCGCTGGACACCTACCCGTTCGAACTGTCGGGCGGCCTGCGCCAACGCGCGATGATCGCCATGGCGCTGGTCTGCCGCCCCGCCCTGCTGATCGCCGACGAACCGACGACCGCGCTGGACGTCACCATCCAGGCGCAGATCCTGAAGCTGATCAAGGACCTCCAGGCCGATCTCGGGATGGCCGTCCTGCTCATCACCCACGACCTGGGGGTGGTCGCCAACCTCGCCGACGAGGTGGTGGTGATGCACCGCGGGCGGATCATGGAGTCCGGCACGCGCGAGGACATCTTCGCCGACCCCCGCCACCCCTATCTGAAGGCGCTGCTGCGCGCCGTTCCGCGCTTCCACATGGCGCCGGGGGAACGGCTGGTGCCGATCCGCTCCATCTCGATCGGGGGTACGTCGCAGGGCGGCAGCCTGCTGGAGAAGGATCACCAGCCCTGGCCGCCCGGCGCCGACGCGGCGGGGCCGCTGCTGGCGGTGGAGGGGGTGCGCAAGCGCTACGGCGCGCGCAAGGCCGGCTGGTTCGGCGCCAAGGCCGGGGCCGGCACGCTGGCGGTGGACGATGTCAGCTTCGCCATCGCGCGCGGCGAATGCGTCGGGTTGGTCGGCGAGTCGGGCTGCGGCAAGACCACCCTGTCGAAGATCCTGATGCGCGCCCTGACCCCGGACGCCGGCGACGTCCGCTTCAACGACCATGGCCGGATCGTCGACGTGCTGGGGCTGGAGGGTGCGGCCCTGACCGCCTTCCGCCGCAAGGTTCAGTTCGTCTTCCAGGACCCCTTCGGCTCATTGAACCCGCGCATGACCGTCTTCGACATCATCGCCGAACCGCTGGTCATCCACGGCATCGGCGACGAGGCGGAGCGCGCGGCGCGGGTGAAGGAGCTGATGGGGCTGGTCGGGCTGGACGCGCGGCATCTGCGCCGCTACCCGCACAGCTTCTCCGGCGGCCAGCGCCAGCGCATCGGCATCGCCCGCGCGCTGGCCCTGCGGCCCGAGCTTCTGCTGCTCGACGAGCCGGTGTCGGCGCTCGACGTGTCGATCCAGGCGCAGGTGCTGAACCTGCTGAAGGACCTGAAGGAGCGGCTCGGCCTGACCTATCTGTTCGTCAGCCACAATCTGGCGGTGGTGGACTACATGGCCGACCGCATCCTGGTGATGTGCCGCGGGCGGATCGTCGAGTCGGCGCCGCGCGAGGCGCTGTTCCGCAACCCGGTCCACCCCTACACCCGCGCCCTGCTGGCCGCCGTGCCGGAACCGGACCCCAGCCGCCCGCTGTCGCTGACCGACCTGGAGGAAGGCCGCGCCTCCGACCCGGCGCGCTGGCCCGCCCCCTTCACCATCGACGAGGACCACCAGCCCCATCTGGTCGACCTCGGCGGCGGCCATTGCGTGCGCGCCGCCGCCGCCGTCCGCGTGCGGGAGGTGGCGTGATGATGTGGACCGTTCCCGATGCGACGTTCAATACCCTCTCCCCTCTGGGGAGAGGGAAGGGTGAGGGGGTTGCGCTTTTGCCGGACGCCGCGCCACGGGCAACCCCCTCACCCCGACCCTCTCCCCAGAGGGGAGAGGGAGGATGGCGGCGACGTGCCCTTCTGGCATTGGCCTTCCTCGGGCTCAGCGCCTTCGACGCGGTCGAGACGCCGATGCTGGAGAACGCGGTCGGCGCCGGGTCGCTGCCGCCGGTGGAGAAGCGGCTGCCGCTCACCCCGCTGGTCGAGACGATGGACCGGCCCTGGCAGTCGCCGGGGCGCCATGGCGGCGACCTGCGCCTGCTGATGGCGCGGACCAAGGACACGCGGCTGATCTACGTCTACAGCTACGCCCGGCTGGTCGCGCTGACCCCGGACCTGCGCATCGTGCCCGACATCCTGGAACGGGTGGATGTGGAGGAGGGGCGCATCTTCACCTTCACGCTGCGCCGCGGTCACCGCTGGTCGGACGGCCATCCCTTCACGGCGGAGGACTTCCGCTACTGGTGGGAGGACATGGCCAACAACGCCAAGCGCTCCCCCGGCGGACCGCCGCCGGAGATGATGGTGGCCGGGGAGGCGCCCACGTTCGAGGTGCTGGACGCCGCGGCGGTGCGCTACACGTGGTCGCGCCCCAACCCCTTCTTCCTGCCCATGCTGGCCGGGGCCAAGCCGGTGGAGATCTACGCACCGGCCCATTACCTGCGGCGCTTCCACCCGCGCTTCACCGAACCGCTGGAGCTGAAGCAGCGGGTGGAGGCGGAGCGGCAGAAGAGCTGGCAGCAGCTTCACAACCGCAAGGACAATCTGACCGAGTTCGACAACCCGGACCTGCCGACCCTGCAGCCCTGGGTGCCGACGACCGCTCCGCCTGCGGAACGTTTCATCTTCGTAAGGAACCCCTATTTCCATCGGGTGGACCCGGCGGGGCGGCAGTTGCCCTACATCGACCGGATCATCATGACGGTGGCCGACGCCAAGATCGTCCCGGCCAAGACGGGGGCGGGCGAGAGCGACCTGCAGGCGCGCTATCTGCGGTTCGACAACTATACCTTCCTGAAGCAGGGGGCGAAGCGCAACGACTACCGGGTCACGCTGTGGCGCACCGGCATCGGGGCGCAGATGGCGCTGTTCCCCAACCTGAACTGCAACGACCCGGTGTGGCGCGCGCTGAACCGCGACGTGCGATACCGCCGCGCCTTGTCGCTGGCCATCGACCGCGAGGAGATGAACCAGGTCATCTATTACGGCCTCGCCACCCCGACCAACAACACGCTGCTGGAGGTCTCTCCGCTTTGGACGCCGGCCTACCGCGACCGCTGGGCGCAGTTCGACGTGAAGCAGGCCAACCGGCTGCTCGACGAGATCGGCCTGACCGAGCGCAACGTCAACGGTGTCCGCCTGCTGCCCGACGGCCGCCCGCTGGAGATCGTGGTGGAGACCGCCGGGGAGAGCACGGAGGAGACCGACGCGCTGGAGCTGATCGCCGACGGCTGGCGGCGCGTCGGGGCGCGGCTCTACATCCGCTCCTCGCAGCTCGACGTGTTCCGCAACCGCATCTTCGCCGGCGACACCTGCATGTCGATTTCGCGCGGTCTGGACAACGCCATCGCCACCGCGGACATGAGCCCGGCCGAGCTGGTGCCGGTCGATCAGGCCAAGTACCAGTGGCCGAAATGGGGCCAGTTCTTCCAGACCATGGGCAAGGACGGCGAGCGCCCCGACATGCCCGAGGCGCGCGACCTGCTGGAGGCCTTCCGCGCCTGGCGCGACGCCCCGGACGAGGCGGGTCGGGCGGCGGCCTGGGCGCGCATCCTGACGCTCAACGCCGAGCAGGTCTTCACCATCGGCACGGTGGCCGGGGTGCCGCAGCCGGTGGTGGCGCGCCGCACCCTGCGCAACGTGCCGGAGGAGGGCCTGTTCAACTACGACCCCGGCGCGCATTTCGGGCTGTACCGGCCCGACGGCTTCTGGTTCGACGGAAAGGGGTGAGGCCATGCTGGGCTACGTGATCCGCCGCATCCTCATCATGATCCCGACGCTGCTGGCGATCAGCGTCATCACCTTCGTCATCATCCAGCTTCCCCCCGGCGACTATCTGACGACGCTGGTCAACGAGATGCAGAGCCGGGGCGAGAGCATGGACCAGGGACGGCTGGCCATGCTGCGCGAGACCTACGGGCTCGACCGGCCGATGCACGAACAGTACGCGCTGTGGCTGGCCGGCATGCTGCGCGGCGACTTCGGCTATTCCTTCGAATACAACCTGCCGGTGGCCGACGTGGTGGGCGACCGGCTGTCGCTGACCGCCATCGTGTCCTTCACGACCATCCTGTTCATCTGGGTGGTCTCCTTCCCCATCGGCATCTATTCGGCGACGCGGCAGTACAGCCTGGGCGACTATGTCCTGACCTTCCTCGGCTTCCTGGGGCTGGCGACGCCCAGCTTCCTGCTGGCGCTGGTGATGCTGTACTTCGCCAACGTGTGGTTCGGCACCTCGATCGGCGGGCTGATGGACCCGCGCTACATCGGCCAACCGTGGAGCTGGGGCAAGGCGATGAGCGTGTTCGAGCACATGTGGATTCCGGTGATCGTCATCGGCACCGCCGGCACCGCCGCGATGATCCGCCGCCTGCGCGCCAACCTGCTGGACGAGCTGCACAAGCCCTACGTCGTCACCGCGCGGGCCAAGGGCCTGCCGCCGGGGCGGGCGCTGGTGAAATACCCGCTGCGGGTGGCGCTGAACCCCTTCGTGGCGGACATCGGCAACCTGCTGCCGCAGGTCGTCTCCGGCGCCGCCATCGTGTCGGTGGTGATGTCGCTGCCGACGACGGGGCCGATGCTGCTCCAGGCGCTGCGCAGCCAGGACATGTATCTGGCCGGCTCCTTCCTGATGTTCCTGGCGGTGCTGACGGTGATCGGCGTCTTCCTGTCCGATCTGGCGCTGGCCGCCCTCGACCCGCGCATCCGCCTGAGCGGGGGAGCCAGCCGATGAGCGCCACCCTGCCCCCTGCCCCTCCCCTGCCCCACAGCGTCGACACCGCCCCCTGGGACCCCGACGAGGTCGAGCGGCTCTCGCCCGAGCAGGAGCGTTTCACCACCGCCTCGCAATGGCGGATGGTCTGGTGGAAGCTGCGCCGGCACAAGCTGGCGGTGGCCTCGGGCATCGTGCTGCTGCTGCTTTACGCCTCGACCCTGGTCAGCGAGGTCCTGGCCCCCTACGCGGTGGACAGCCGCAATTCCCACTTCATCCATGCGCCGCCGCAGAGCGTGCATCTGTTCCACGAGGGTCGGTTCGTCGGCCCCTTCGTCTACGGCTACAGCTACCGCCTGGACATGGAGATCCTGAAGCGGGAGTACACGCCCGACCCCGCGAAGGTGCAACCGATCCGATTCTTCTGCCGTGGCGACCGCTACGAGTTCTGGGGGCTGGTGGAGAGCGACTGGCATCTCGCCTGCCCGGCCGAGGGCGGGACGCTGTTCCTCATGGGCACCGACCGGCTGGGGCGTGACCTGCTGTCGCGGATGATCTACGGGACGCGCATCTCGCTGACCATCGGGCTGATCGGCGTCGCGGTCAGCTTCGTGCTGGGGATCGTGATCGGCGGCATCACCGGCTATTATGGCGGCTGGGTGGACAACCTGATCCAGCGGCTGATTGAGATCATCCGCTCCTTCCCCGAGCTGCCGCTGTGGATGGCCCTGTCCGCAGCCTTGCCCGTCACCTGGAACCCGATCTTCATCTATTTCGGGATCACGGTGATCCTCGGCCTTCTGGAATGGACGGGCCTCGCCCGCGCCGTGCGGTCCAAGCTGCTGGCCCTGCGCGAGGAGGACTTCACCACCGCCGCCCAGCTGATGGGGGCCAGCCCGGCCCGCATCATCGGGCGGCACCTGCTGCCCAGCTTCATGAGCCACCTGATCGCCTCGGCGACGCTGGCCATCCCCGGCATGATCCTGGGCGAGACGGCGCTGAGCTTCCTCGGCCTCGGCCTGCGCCCGCCGATCACCAGCTGGGGGGTGCTGCTGACCGAGGCGCAGAACATCAACGTGGTGGCGCTGTACCCCTGGCTGATGCTGCCGGTGCTGCCGGTGATCGTGACCGTGCTGAGCTTCAACTTCCTCGGCGACGGCCTGCGCGACGCGGCGGACCCGTATCGGTAAGCCTCAGGGCTTCTTCTTCGCCGACGCGTCCGGCTGCTCCTTGAGGGAGGCCAGCACCATGCGGACGCGGGCGAGGTCGGCGTCGCCGCCCTTCGCCGGGGCGGCGGCGGGCGCGGCCTTGGCCGGGGGGCGCTTCGCCGGGGCGGGCTCCGCCGCCGCGACCTGGGTCCGGGGAGCGGCGGGAGCGGGCTTGGCGGCGACCGCCTTGCCCGACGCGGCCTTCGCCCTGGCCTCCAGGATGCGGATGTCGCCGCCCTTCGGGCTCCAGGTGCGGAACGGGCCGGTGTCCACATGGACGTGGCCGGTGTGGGGATAGAGCGCGTAGCCGCCGCGCTGCAGGGCCGCCGCCTCGTCGGCGAGGCGGCGGGGCGGGACGCCGGGGATGGCGATGTCGGCGGCCTGCCCGCGCAGGTGATAGCTGTTTTCCGCCACGTTCGGGTTGCTGCGCGCCAGCGTGACGTTGGTCAGCGGCGAGCGGTAGCCCGAGGTGATGTGGACCGGCGTGTCGGGGCCCACGCCGCAGCGGTCCCGCAGGTCGGCCAGAAGCTCCACCAGGGTGGGATCGACGGGCACCGTCTCGCCGGTGCGGCGGTCGCGGAACAGGGTGGCGATGCGGTCCAGGGCCTGGGGATCGTAGCCGTCGGCGAGGCGGTAGGTGACGCTGACCGTCTCGCCGCTGGCGGGATGATGCAGGACGATCGAGCGGGGGCCGCCGTCCAGCGAGGCCTGGGGACCCGGAGTGGAGGCGCAGCCGGCGAGCGTTCCGCCGGCGAGCAGGCCCAGCAACGATAAGCGCAGAAGATGCCGCATGCGTCTCCCCAGAGTTCTCTCTGCGGTTGCAGGCGGTTTTCATACCATAATTGTCACACGATCCGGCAGTGACAACGGGCCAGGGGACGCGAACGGAGACTTGGCCGTGTCATCGGCGCATCACTGTCCAACGGGATAGTTGTCGACCGAAATGGCCAAGTCAGAGGGGAAGCGCCATGCCTTCGCGGGCGACCAGCGTGCCGGGGCGCCGGGCCTCGGCGGCGGTGGCGATGACGTCCAGATCGGCGTCGCTGCGCCGGGGATCATGATGGAAGATGACCGCGCGCTTCACATCGGCCTCGTCGGCGATGCGCAGGCACTCCTCCCAGGTCGAATGGCCCCAGCCGACGCGGGCGGCGTATTCGGCGTCGGTGTAGGTGCAGTCGTAGATCAGCAGGTCGCTGCCGCGCACCAGCTCCATCACGGCGGGGTCGCGGCCCGCGGCCGGGTGCTCGGTGTCGGTGACGTAGCACAGGCTGCGCCCGGCGAACTCCACGCGGTAGCCGGTGGCCCCGTCCGGGTGGTTCAGGGCGGCGGTGCGCACGGTGACGCCCGGCTTCACCGTCAGCGTCTCGCCGCTGACGAAATCGTGGAAGGTGCAGTCGGCCCGGAAGATCTCCACCGGGACCGGAAACAGCGGCGCTGACATCATGCATTCCAGGACGGAGCGCATCGTCCGCTCCCGCTCCAGATGGCCGGCCCTGATCCGCACGCGGCTGGCCGCGTCGAAGGCCGGCGCGAAGAAGGGAAGGCCGCAGATGTGGTCGAGATGGCTGTGGGTCAGCAGCAGATCGACGTCCACCGGCTCGCCCTGGCGCATCAGCGCCTCGCCCAGCGGGCGCAGGCCGGTGCCGGCGTCGAGAACCAGGAGCGCGTCCCCGCAGCGCAGCTCGACGCAGGGGGTGTTGCCGCCGTAGCGGACCGTGTCCGGCCCCGGGGAGGCAATGCTGCCACGCACGCCCCAGAAGCGGACGGTGAAGTCCGGCGGGGTGTCAGGCGCACCGGAACAGGCGTCGGAAACGGTTCGTGCCGTCATGGTACCGACAATTTGGCGGTAGGACCCTCGCGAGTCGAGCGAAAAGGTTGTTTCACGAAACGGCCTTCCGACGCGTCCATATACCGGCCCAGTGGCCGATGGGCCTCGATAGAAGGGGGGACGGCGCGAGACGGGGGTAGGAGGAAAAGGCGTGCCGCACCGCCGAGATGTGGAGATGCCCAATCCAATAAGATGTGGTAGTTTGCGCCCGTTCGCCCATCGACGCGAAAAATCGCCTCCGGACCCCGCCCCCTCGGATGGACCCAGACAAACTCGCCAAAGTCCTCGCCATGGCCGAGTCGGAGCATCAGGGCGAGGCCCAGTCCGCTCTGCGCGCCGCGCGCATCATGCTGTCGAGGGCCGGCCTGTCGTTCCGCGATCTTGCCCGCGGTGCCCGTCCGGTCTCCACCACCCCGGAACCGCCGCCCGCCGCCAGCGCCCCGCCGCCCGACCGTCCGCCGCCGCCCGACCAGCTGGTCCAGGGCTTGCGCCGTCAGGTGCGCGACCTGGAGCTGGAGGTCGCCGGGCTGAAGCGGCAGCTTGAGAAGAGCACCGGCGACATGGAGCGCCAGCGCGAGGAGGCCGACCGCTGGCGCGGCCTGGCCCGCGAGACGGCGGAAAAGCTCTGGGACCTCGGCAAGGCGCTGGAGCGCAAGCACAGCCGCCACACCAGCGTCGACAAGCGCCGCGCCATCCTCGACCTGCTGCAGGACCCGAACAGCGCTCTGCTGGCCGATCACGAAATCGCTCGGCGGGTCGGCACCTCGCCCAAGCTGGTCGCCCATTGGCGCCGCCGGCTGGCCATCGTCGGGCGGAAGATCCGCCTGCTGCCCGTGGTGCCGCGCGGCCGCGGCCTGTGGGGCGGCGGCCGTCCGGCGAACGGTGGGGCGGCCCGCGGCGGGGCGGCGCTGGAGGGCAAGCGCCAGCGCTGGATGGGCTATCCGCTCACCGTCACCATCGCGGACCGGTCAGGACCGCCCGGCAAGCGGCCCTGACGCGGCGTTCCCGTATCAGTTGGACGATCCGTTCCCGTCGGTCGTCGCGCTGCCCATGTCCGCCGGCGCTTCGGCCGGTGCCTGGGCGGTGGGCGAGCGCTCGCTCACCGCGACGCGCCAGACCGTGTTCGACAGGTCGTCGGCGACGATCAGCGCGCCTTTGGGGTCCACCGTGACGCCGACCGGCCGGCCGTAGGTGTGGCCGTCCTCGCCCATGAAGCCGGTCACCACCTCGACCGGATCGCCGGCGGGGGCGCCGTCGCGGAAGGGGACGAAGATCACCTTGTAGCCGCTGGGCACGCTGCGGTTCCAGCTGCCATGCTCGCCGACGAACACGCCGTCGGCGAAGCGCTCGCCCATCACCGGCGAGGAGAAGGCCACGCCGAGCGCCGCGACGTGCGAGCCCAGGGCATAGTCCGGCTTGATCGCCGCGGCGACCATCTCCGGCTTTTGCGGCTGGGCGCGCGGATCGACGTTCTGGCCCCAGTAGCTGTAGGGCCAGCCGTAGAAGGCGCCCTCGCGGACCGAGGTCAGGTAGTCGGGCACGAGGTTGGGGCCAAGCTCGTCGCGCTCGTTGACCACCGCCCACAGCGTGCCGGTTCCCGGCTGGATGGCCAGCGCGGTGGGATTGCGCAAGCCGGTGGCGTAGGGCCGGTGCGCGCCGGTCCGCGCGTCGATCTCCCAGACCATCGCGCGGTCGGCCTCGGCGGGCATCCCGCGTTCGGTGATGTTGCTGTTGGAGCCGATGCCGACATAGAGGAACTGCCCGTCCGGGCTGGCGGCCAGCGACTTGGTCCAGTGATGGTTGATGTAGGAGGGCAGGTCGGTGACCTTCTCCGGCGGCCCCTCGGCGCGGGTCTGGCCCTCCCGGTAGGGGAAGCGCACCAGCGCGTCCTGGTTCGCGACGTAGATCTGGCCGTTCGCGAAGGCCAGCCCGTAGGGCGCGTTCAGATGGTCGGCGAAGACCGTGCGCTCCTCGTACTTCCCGTCGCCGTCGGCGTCGCGCAGCAGGGTGATGCGGTTGCCGCTGGGGACCGAGGTCGTCCCCCTGGCCTTGATGACGCCCGCGATGACGTCCTTGGGCCGCAGCGCCGGGGCCGAACCGCCGCGGCCTTCGGCAACCAGGATGTCGCCGTTGGGAAGGACCAGGGTCTGGCGCGGGATGCCGAGGTCGGTGGCGATCGCCGTGACGGTGAAGCCCTCCGGCACGGTCGGCTTCCGGTCCCCCCAGTTGGCGGGCTTGGCGATCTTCATGCTGGGCAGCAGGCCGCGCTGCTGCTCCGGCAGAGGCGGGTTGGCGCCGTACACGGGCGGCGACGGGTTGTCGTTGTTGTCGCAGGCGGCCAGCAGGGCGACGAGCGCCGCGGCGGCCAGCAGGCTGGAGCGTGTCATCGCGTACCTCCCATGCGGTCCATGCGGTGGCCCGTATGGTTGCCCATGCGGAAGCTGGAGAAGCCGAACCAGATCGCCAGGGCGGTGGTCAGAGTGACGACCGCCGACAGGATCAGCCCCTCCGGCATGGTTCCCCAGGCGTCCCGCGCGTGCACGAAGGCGTTGACGAGGCCGAGCGCGACCGTGATGACCAGCAGGACGAAGTAGGCGAGTCCGTGACCGCGGCGCCGGCCGGCGCGGAACAGATCGATGAAGGCCCAGAGGAGCGAGAAACCGGCGAAGACCATGCCGCCGGCGATCAGCCAGGCGGCGAAGTTGCTCCACTGGATCTCGAAGCTCCTGGAATAGGCGATGTCGCAGAGCAGGCCCCCCAGGAACAGCGGAAGGGAGGCGGCGAGCAGCACCGCGTGCAAGGGATGGATGGCCCTTGCCGGTCTGCCGTGATCGACGATGGCTACCAAGACGTCCTCTCCTTGCCCGACGGTGGTCCGCGCCGGGGCGGCGCGGAAATCAGTCTTTTCAATGGGCAGGGATGAGGATGGTTCCGCGCTGCGGCGGGCCGGCGGTCGCCTGACCGGGGATCAGGGCACCAGCCGGTAGCCGCCGGGCTCCGTCACCAGGATCTCGGCGTTGGACGGATCGCGCTCGATCTTCTGGCGCAGGCGGTAGACGTGGGTTTCCAACGTGTGGGTGGTGACCCCGGCGTTGTAGCCCCACACCTCGCCGAGCAGCGTCTCCCGCCCGATCACCGCGCCGCCGGCCCGGTACAGGTATTTCAGGATCGCCGTTTCCTTCTCGGTCAGGCGGATCTTGCGGGCGCCGCCGTCGGCCAGGAGCAGCTTGCCCGCCGGACGGAAGCTGTAGGGGCCGATGGCGAAGACGGCGTCCTCGCTCTGCTCGTGGACGCGAAGCTGGGCGCGCAGCCGGGCCAGCAGCACCCCCATGCGGAAGGGCTTGGTGACGTAGTCGCTGGCCCCGGAATCGAGCCCGAGGATGGTGTCGGCGTCGGACGCCGCCGCGGTCAGCATGATGACCGGGCAGCGCACCCCCTCGCGCCGCAGCAGGCGGCAGAGGTCGCGCCCGTCCATGTCCGGCAGCCCGACGTCGAGCAGGATGGCGGCGAAACCGCCCTCCCGCGCCACGGCCAGGGCCGAGGCGCCGTCCCCGGCCTCCACCGTCTCGAATTCCTCCAGAAGCTGGAGCTGCTCGGCGAGGGACTGCCGGAGGGCGGTGTCGTCGTCGATCAGAAGGATGCGTTTCGCAAGCGTCATGCGGGGGCGTTCACCGGTGGCTCCGGGCGCGGAACTTATCATGGCCCGCGCGGGATTGCCCTAGACTTATCGGAAGGGCCGAAGACAAGCGTCAGGCGCCGAACAGGTCATCCAGCCGGTCCGCCGCGGCGGTGTCCGGAGCAAGGACGACCGCGGCCTCCGGGGCGAGGCCGAGGTCCGTCACCGCCTGCGCCGCCGCGGCGTCCGGCACGGCGACGGCGCGCATCAGCGCCAGCGCGCCCTGCTCCAGATGGCGGCGGGCGGCGGCCTCCTCCCCGGTCAGGCCGGGCTCCGACCAGAGAAGGCGGTCGACCAGCGCGACGAGCCTCAGGCGCCGGCTGTCCATCGCCAGGGCGGCGGCGAGGCCGGGCAGGGCGCCGCCGTCCACCAGCACCCGCGCGCCGTCCGGCAGGCGCGACAGCGCGATGTCCGCCGCCAGCACCGCCGAGGGGTCGAGCCGCGGGTGGTCGCCGGGCAGGGCGTGGCGCGCCAGGCTCCGTCCCTGGGCCTCCAGCGCCAGCGCCATGCGTTCCGCGTAGCCGTCCGGCGTCCGGTTGGCGGGGAAGAGGACGTGCAGGGCCGGCTGGTCCGCCATGGCGATGGGTCTCGCGTGCAAGGGAGGAAAGGAGAGGGGACGGCGAGCATAGCGCAAGCCGGATTCGCCCGCACCGGCGGTGGTTTGCGCCACCGTTGCGCCGCCGGCAACGGTGTGGCGCGCGGGATTTGCTGGACAGGGGTGCGCCACCTGCGCTTTGCTTCCCGCGCTCTCCGACCCATGTCGGGATCTTTCGCCCTTCGGGGCGCAGCACGCGAAGCCTCCGTTATGTACGCCGACGCCCCGTCCGACTCCGCCCCGCCCGAAGCCGTCCTGCCCATGGACGAAGCCGCCATGCGCGCGGTGGACCGGGCCACGGCCGCCCTGCGCCGGGGCGAGGCCGTCGCCATCGAGACCGCCGACGGCAGCGTCGGCGCCGCGGTGTCGGTGGAATCCGTGGCGATCGACGCCGTGCAGCGGCTGGTCCAGCTGACCGGCGCCGCGCCGGTCCTGGCCGTCACCCGCCGCCGCGCCACGGTGCTGAAGCTGATGGGCGAGGGGACGGGCGTCGTCGCCCTGTCGCTTCCCCGCTGCCTGACCGCGGACGAGGCCCACGCGCTGGCCGACCCCGAACACCGCCCGGATGGGGCGATGCCGGAGGGAGCGATGCCGGACGGCTTGGCCGCCACGGCCATGGACCCCGGGTCGCGCGAAACCGCGGCGGTGGACCTCGCCCGGCTGGCGCGGCTGCTGCCGGCGGCCATCGTCGCCCCGGCCGCTGGACACACCGGCAGCGCCGCGGAATGGGCGGCGAAGCACGACCTGCTGCTGGTCCGCGCCCGCGACATCGCCGATTACCGCGTCCATGTGGTGCGCACGCTGCGCCGGGTCGCCGAGGCCCGCGTTCCCCTGTCCGGCGCCGAGAACACCAGCATCGCCGCCTTCCGCCCCATCGACGGCGGGCCGGAGCATCTGGCGATCATCGTCGGCAACCCGGTGGCGGGCGAGCCGGTGCTGGCCCGCCTGCATTCGGAATGCTTCACCGGCGACCTGCTGGGCAGCCTGCGCTGCGACTGCGGCCAGCAGCTGCGCGGCGCCATCGCCGAGATCGCCCGGCAGGGCAGCGGCGTGCTGCTCTATCTGGCGCAGGAGGGGCGGGGGATCGGCCTCGTCAACAAGCTGCGCGCCTACCGCATCCAGGACCGCGGCTTCGACACGGTGGACGCCAACGAGATCCTGGGATTCGAGGCGGACGAGCGGGTCTATCTGCCGGCGGCGGAGATGCTGCGGCAGTTGGGCTTCACCGCCGTGCGGCTGATGACCAACAACCCGGAGAAGCTGCGCCAGCTCGCCCGCTGCGGGATCGAGGTGGTCGAGCGCGTTCCCCACATCTTCCCGGCCAACGGCCACAACGAAGCCTATCTGCGCACCAAGGCGGAGCGCAGCGGCCATATGTTCTGAGATCATAAGAGTCTGAGAGACGAGTCTTCGGAGGGCAGGAAACGACCCTTGCCCGGCAGCTCTTGCCGGGTCGCGGTCCGCACCCGAGCCCGAAGGCGCCCGATGGGCCGGAATATCTGCCCACGGAACTGGCACGCCGGTTGCTTAGGACAGGGCTGGACACCGCGACGGGAGACCGCCCATGGCCATCGACGCCACCACCATCGACGCCACCGCCGCTTCGCGGCCGGTGCAGCGCGAGCGGTCGCCGGCCCAAGCGACGCCCCCCTTGACGGTCATGGAAAGCCGGGACAGCCCCGACCGCTACGAGGCCGAGGCCGAGATGTCCTTCGGCGACTTTCTGGACATCATCAACCCGCTTCAGCACATCCCCCTCGTCAACACCATCTACCGCGAGATTACCGGCGACACGATCAAGCCGTCGTCCAAGGTCATCGGCGGCATCCTGTTTGGCGGCCCGCTGGGCGGCATGGCCTCCATCGCCAACGCGGTGGTGGAACAGGCTCAGGGCAAGGACATCGGCGAGCAGATCATGGCCTCGCTCGGCTTCGACGGGGGCACCGCCGCCGGCCATCCCGCCGGCACCGCCGGAACCACCGCGGTCGCCGCCCTGCCGGATTCCGCCGCCGGCACCTCCGCGCCGGCCGTGGCCGCTGCGGCTGCGGCCACTCAGCCGGCCCGCACCGTCACGGCGGAATTGCCCGACGCCAAGCAGCGCCCCGCGGCGGCGCCGCATGGGGTGGGGGCGGCGGTGAGCGGATCCGGGCGCGATGGTTTGACGGAGACACCGCATCCCTCGCGGATGCCGGCGCGCGACACGCCGCTGGCGAACAGCATGATGGCCCGATACGCCGCCGCCAAGCCGCATCCCTCCACCATCGGCTTCGCCGCCACGGCGGCTCCCTCCGGCGCACCGAAGGCCGGAGATCCCCAGGCGCCCACGGCACAGGCGTCCACGGCGGCCGGAACCGGAGCCGCGAGCGCGCCGGCCAACGCGTCAACGCAGACGAACGCCACTCCGGCAAACGCCGCTCCGGCCGCCGCCAACGGCAACGCCTTCGCGCCCGTGACACCGGACATGCTGTCCGAGACGATGATGCGCAATCTGGCCAAGTACGAGCAGGGCCGGCGGGCCGCGCAGGCCCCGGCGCCCAGCCTGCGGGTGTCGGGCTGAGCGCGATGACCCCGGCTGCGGGTGAGGGGCTGCGGGTGAGGGGCTGCGGGTGAGGGGCTGCGGGTGAAGGGAAGAGCGATGGAGATCACGGTTCGTCTTGAGGACCCGCCGTCGGAAGGCCGTCTCGACTGGCCCGGCGGGTCGTTCCGCTGCGTGCTGGGCCGCGGCGGCATCCGCGCCGACAAGCGGGAGGGCGACGGCGCCACCCCGGTCGGCCGCTTCGCGCTGCGCCGCGTGCTGTGGCGCCCCGACCGTCTGGAGCGTCCCGCGACGGGCCTGCCGGCGTCGCCCATCGCGCCCGACGACGGCTGGTGCGACGATCCGGCGGACCCCGCCTACAACCGCCCGGTCAAGCGCCCCTACGCCGCCAGCCACGAAGAGCTGTGGCGCGACGACCATGTCTACGACGTCATCGTGGTGATGGGGCACAACGACGACCCGGTGGTGCCCGGCCTGGGCAGCGCCGTGTTCATGCATGTGGCGCGGCCCGACCGGGCGCCCACGGCGGGCTGCGTCGCGCTGCCCCTGCCGGACCTGCTGCGGCTTCTCAAGGATTGCGCGCCGGGCACCGCGCTGACCGTGGCGGACCCGGCGGCGTAACAGGCGCTAACCGGCGGCGGGATGGGGCCGTGCGCCGAAGATCGCCGTGCCGACCCGCACGTGGGTGGCGCCGAAGCGGATCGCCGTCTCGTAATCGCCGCTCATCCCCATGCTGACCTCGGGCAGGCCGGCGCGGCGCGCCATGTCGGCGAGCAGGGCGAAATGCATCGCCGGTTCCTCGTCCACCGGCGGGATGCACATCAGGCCGCTCACCGGCAGCTTCCAGGTATCCCGGCAGGCGGCCAGGAAGGCGTCCAGCTCCGCCGGGGGAATGCCGGCCTTCTGCGGCTCCTCGCCGGTGTTGACCTCGATCAGGCAGCGCGGGCGGCGCCCGCTACGCGCCATCTCCTCGGCCAGCGCCTCGGCCAGCTTGGGCCGGTCCACCGTCTGGATGACGTCGAACAGGGCCACCGCGTCCTTCACCTTGTTGGTCTGGAGCGGGCCGATCAGGTGCAGTTCCAGGTCCGGGAAGCGCTCGCGCAGAGCGGGGAACTTCGCCTTGGCCTCCTGCACGCGGTTCTCGCCGAACACGCGCTGGCCGGCGGCCAGGGCCTCCTCCACCGCCTCGACCGGGTGGGTCTTGGAGACGGCGACCAGAGTCACCGCGCCGGGAGCGCGCCCGCCGGCGGCGCAGCCGTCCTGGATGGACCGGCGGACGGCCTCCAGCCGGGTCGTGACGCTGCCGTCCGGTGTATCGGTGTGCGAAGCGGACATGCCGGTTTTCCCCCTTTTATGGCGCCTGCCTGTACAGGGACCGGAGGGCGTGGTAACGGACGGACCGACGAAACGCAAGCACCCCGAGGAGAACACGGCATGCGTGGTTGGATGCGTCCCCTGATCCTGTCGGCGCTGATTCTGGGGGCCGCGCCGTTCACGGCCGGCAGCGCCCTTGCCCAGAACGCCGGGAGCCAGAATGGCGGGAAGCCCGCCGCCGGCAAGGAAGCCGCGAAGGAGGCCCCCAAGACGGCCGCGGGATCGGCCATCGCCCAGGCGCCCTTCGCCGAACAACCGTTCCCGTTGCAGGATGACGGCACCTACAAGGAGTTCATCGGGGCCGCCGCCGCCGACCTCAACCGGCGCTGCACCAAGCAGGAGAATTATGGTTGGGCGTTCAAGAAGGACGACGACGCCCGCCGCGACCAGATCCTGGAATCCACCCTGGGCGGCTTCCGCAAGGCCGGTTGGAAACTGGGCGAGGTGAGAATCCGCTCCATTCGCGATCCGGGAACCACCGCCTACACGGCGGAGAAGGCCAAACAGCAGCTGCTCGCCATCTGGACACCGATGGAGGATGCGGCGATCCTGCTGCTCTGCGAGACCGAATCGGTGCAAGCCACCAAGAAGTAAGGGGCCAACGCCAAAGGAAAGCGGCGCCCAAAGGAAAACGGCGGCGGATGGGTATCCGCCGCCGTTTCCGTCAGAGCTGCCGCAAGGCCGATCAGAAGGCCAGACGGGTGTCGATCATGATGATGTGCGCGCGGTCGTCGAGCCCGGCGGCATCGGTCTTCAGATCGAGATAGCTGTACTCCAGACCCGTCGTCAGACCCGGCGCGACGGTGTAGGTCACGCCGCCCTGATACAGGTCGGCCTTGGCCGGAGTCGTGCCGGTCGCAACGTCGTTGCCGCGCGAATGCGAGTAGTTGGCGGCCAGGATGAGCGGACCGGCGGTGTACTGGGCGCCGACGATCCAGATGTCCTGCTTTTCCTTCGTCGTGACCGACTTGTCATAGCCGCTGTCGCCGCTGTAGGCGTAGCTGCCGCCGATCTTGAAGTTGCCGTACCCCAGGTTCAGGCCGGCGTGAACCGAGCTCAGCTTCTCGAAGCGGGTCGCCCCGGCGCCGATGCCGTCGTCAACGGCATCGCCGAACTGGTAGAAGGCGCTGGCCGCGACGCTGAAGGCGCCGAACTCGTTGGTGTAGGTGCCGCCGACCTCGACGACATCCTGGAAGCCGCCGTTGTCCTGACGACGGTTGACCGAGGTGTTCGAGTCGCCGCTGCGCGGCATGTAGGAGACGCCGCCCTGGAAGCCCGCGATGGTCGGGGTCAGGTAGATGATCTTGGTGCCGACATCGCCCGAGGCGAGGGCGCGGAAGTTGTTGGTGGTGGTCGGCAGCAGGTCGTAGGTCGACGAGCCGCTGAGGAACTCGACCGTGTTGTTGTCCGGACCGCCGGCGATGCCTTCGACGTTCGGGCCGATGATGCCGAACTCGTCCGACAGACCGTTGATCGTGCCGGCCTGCACGGTGCCGAAGCTGCTGTTCACGAAGATGAAGGCGCGGTCGGCGTCCATGGAACGGCCGTTGTTCGCGCCGTTGGCGGCGCGCATGCGGACGCGGCCACCATATTCGAGACCGTTGTCGGCCGTGGCGACCGGCGTGACGATCACGCGGAAGCGGTTGGCGAACTCCGTGGAGCGGGTGTCCTGGTCACGATCCTGATTGACGTAGGCGCCCTGGAAGAAGGCGTCGCCGCCGATCTTGACCTCGAACTTGGTCTGGGCGGAAGCCACGCCACTGCAGGCAATGATCGCGACGGCGGCGCAGCCCGTAACAAGAGAACGCTTCATTGATGGTCCATCCTTCTAGCAGGCCCCCAAAAAGACCGGAGCCGTGCGGTTGTGCTTCCCGCCAACCACTAAGCCACTCGTTCCTTTTCCCGGCAAGGGTGATTCAAGAAGGAAATCGGTTCAACTGTAACACAGTTGCCATTCAGACACAGTCATAAGTATCTGAAGACCAATGGTTTTTCCCGTATGCCGTAAATATAGCACATTGCGTGGCCAGATTTTGAGCGCGATGAACAAACTTTGCGCACTGCAACGAGCCCGCCCGGACGGCGGACAAAGGACGAAAAAGCAGACACGAGGCAAAGAAAAAGGGCGGTGGCCGAAGCCACCGCCCTTCATCATCCACGGAATTCCGCAGATTAGAACGCGAGCACCGAGCGGACCAGGACGACGTCACCCTTGTCGTCGAGACCGGCCGAGTCGTTGTCCAGCTTGAAGTGGTCGTACTGAGCCTGCAGGGTCAGACCCGGAGCGACGGTGTAGCCGACGCCCAGCTCGTAGACTTCCAGCTTGCGCTTGCCAGCGGCATAGAGCTGACCAGCGTCCTGGCTGTTCTTGTAGTTGGCGCCGACAACGATCGGGCCAGCGGTGTACTGAGCGCCGACAACCCACAGACGGCTCTTGGTGTTGTCCGAGCCCGGGGCCTGGATCTGGCCCGACTCGCCGAAGTCGGTGTACGAACCACCCAGCGAGAAGCCAGCGTAGCCGACCTGGGCGCCGACCTGCCAAGCGTTCAGGTCCTCAACCGAAGTGCCGGCGACGCCACCCGGAGCGGAGCCCCAGAAGTAGCCCGCGCTGGCCTTCACATTGACGCCACCGAAGGTGTTGTTGTAGTTGGCGCCCAGTTCGACCAGATCTTCGAAGGCGACGAAGGACTGACCGGCCTTGTTGCCGAAGCCGCGGTTGGCGACGCCGGGAGCGACCGAAGCCAGATCCGAGCGGTTGACCGAGGCGTGCGAGTCGTCGTTGCGCGGCAGGTAGCTACCACCGACCTGCAGGCCGGCGAAGCGCGGCGAGAAGTACACGATCTTGGTCGCGTTGTTCTCGACGACGAGCGACTGGTTCAGCATCGAACCGTTCAGGGCGCCCAGGCCGCCGGAGACGTCGGCGTTGCCCATCCACGAGATCACGCCGTCATAGATGCCCAGCGGCAGGTAATCCTGCGGGGCCGTGACGTAGGTGGCGTCGTTGAAGGAGTTGGTCACGCCCATCTGGACCTGACCGAAGGCGCCCTGCGCGAAGATGTAGCCGCGGTCGGCGTCCATCGTGCGGCCGTTGTTGGCACCGGCGTTGGCGCGCATACGGATGCGGCCGCCGTACTCGAGACCGTTGTCGGCCTTGGCGGTCGGGGTCACGATGACGCGGAAGCGGTTGCGGAAGTCAACCGAACGCGTGTTGGCGTCCTGATCCTGATCGACCCAGCCGCCTTCGAAGTAGGCGTCGCCGCCGACCTTGACTTCAAACTTGGCCTGAGCGTTGGCGGCGCCGGCACCCAGAGCCAGAGCGGCAGCGGCGCAGCCCGCGAGCAGATAACGGTTCATGATTGTTGCCTCCATCCTGGCAGCAGAATTTTCAGCCCGGTTAACGTCCTGGCTGGCTCTGTGGTACGCAGATGCAGGGACGCCAGCAAGCCGGAAATCGAAAAGTTGCAGCAATGAAGGAACAGTGTGTCCGACGGAACACACCCTGATTGTGCACCGCCGTCGGAATTCCGCGGTGCACACAAACCCGTCGCGGGGGCTCCGGTCCTGGGCACGACCACAGCAAAGGCACAGGCGGAACCCCGCATCGGCTGTTGCCGCGCGCGGGCTTTTATGGTCTTTTCAGCCGCATCCGCCGCGGTATCGTGCGCGGTACCCCGAATTTATTGATCCAGGTTCCGACCATGCGCCGTTCCCGTGTCCTTCGCCTTGCCCCCGTCGTGCTCGCGGCGTCGCTCGCCGTGGCCGGTTGCTCCAGCTGGGGCGGCCAGACGGAAACCGTCGATGAGCAGATCAAGAAGGAATACAAGTTCGGCAGCCTTCTCGGCACCGACGGCGGCTTCAACCTGTTCGGCAAGAACAAGCGTGGCACCGCCGAACAGGGCGACCCCAACGGCATCGGCGTGAACAGCTTCCTGTGGCGCGCCTCGCTGGACACGCTGTCCTTCATGCCGATCGTCTCCGCCGACCCGTTCGGCGGCGTCATCCTGACCGACTGGTACACGCCGCCGGACGCTCCGAACGAGCGCTTCAAGGTCAACCTGTACATCATGGACCGCCAGCTCCGCGCCGACGGCGTGCGGGTGTCGGTGTTCAAGCAGCAGCGCGCCGGGTCGGACTGGCGTGACAGCGCGGTCGGTCCGGAGACGGCGACCACTCTGGAGGACGCGGTGCTGACCCGCGCCCGCCAGATCCGCGTCGCCCAGCAGGCCGCGGCGCGCTGAGCGCGGACGCCGTCACGCGGGGCGGGGCAGGGCGCGGACATCGCGCCGATGCCTGTCACCCCGCCACCGGCGTCTTATGTTTTTAGACCCACGAAACTCACGGAACGGCGTCTGCGGTCATGTCGCGTTACAATGTCAAGGAAACCGAAGCGAAGTGGCAGGGCGAGTGGGAGCGGCAGGGCTGCTTCACCGCGCGCGAGGACGCTTCCCGTGAGAAGTACTATGTGCTGGAGATGTTCCCCTACCCGTCGGGGCGCATCCACATGGGGCATGTGCGCAACTACACCATCGGCGACGTGATCGCGCGCTACAAGCGCGCCCGCGGCTTCAACGTGCTGCACCCCATGGGCTGGGACGCCTTCGGCCTGCCGGCGGAGAACGCCGCGCTGGAGAAGAAGACCCACCCGGCCAAATGGACCCGCGAGAACATCGCGGCCATGCGCGCCCAGCTGAAGACGATGGGCCTGTCGATCGACTGGGACCGCGAGATCGCCACCTGCGACGTGGACTATTACCGCCACGAGCAGAAGATGTTCCTGGATTTCCTCAAGGAAGGCCTGGCCTACCGCAAGGAGTCCTGGGTCAACTGGGACCCGGTCGACAACACGGTCCTGGCCAACGAGCAGGTGATCGACGGCCGCGGCTGGCGCACCGGGGCGCTGGTCGAGAAGCGCAAGCTGTCGCAGTGGTTCCTCAAGATCACCGCCTACGCCGACGAGCTGCTGAAGGGGCTGGACACGCTGGACCGCTGGCCGGAGCGCGTGCGCCTGATGCAGGAGAACTGGATCGGCAAGTCCACCGGCGTGCGCTTCCGCTTCGACCTCGTCGGGCGGGCGGACAAGCTGGAGGTCTTCACGACCCGGCCCGACACGCTGTTCGGCGCCTCCTTCGCGGCGATCTCCGCCAACCACCCGCTGGCCGCCGAGCTGGCCGCCGGCAACCCCGCGCTGGCCGAGTTCATCGCCGAGTGCAACCGCCTGGGCACCAGCGAGGAGGCGATCGAGACCGCCGAGAAGCGCGGCTTCGACACCGGGCTGAAGGTGGTGCATCCCTTCGACCCGTCCTGGGAGCTGCCGGTCTACGTCGCCAACTTCGTGCTGATGGACTACGGCACGGGCGCCATCTTCGGCTGCCCGGCCCATGACCAGCGCGACCTGGACTTCGCCCGCAAGTATGGCCTGCCGGTCACCCCGGTGGTCGTCCCGGCGGACGCCGATCCCGCCGCCTTCACGGTTGGCGACGAGGCCTACACCGGTCCCGGCCTGCTGCGCAATTCGCGCTTCCTCGACGGGATGGAGGTCGAGCCGGCCAAGCAGGAGGTCGGCAAGCGTCTGGAGGAGCAGGGGCAGGGCGAGCGCACCACCCAGTACCGCCTGCGCGACTGGGGCGTCTCCCGCCAGCGTTACTGGGGCTGCCCGATCCCGGTCATCCATTGCGAGAGCTGCGGCATCGTTCCGGTGCCGGAGCGGGATCTGCCGGTCGTTCTGCCGGAGGACGTGACCTTCGACAAGCCCGGCAACCCGCTGGACCACCACCCGACCTGGAAGCACACGAGCTGCCCGAGCTGCGGCAAGCCGGCGCTGCGCGAGACCGACACCTTCGACACCTTCATCGAGTCGAGCTGGTATTTCGCCCGCTTCTGCTCGCCCAAGGCCGAGGACGTCGCCTTCACGCGTGAGGCGGTGGACTACTGGCTGGCTGTGGACCAGTACATCGGCGGCATCGAGCATGCCGTGCTGCACCTGCTCTACTCCCGCTTCTGGACGCGGGCGATGAAGCAGTGCGGCTACCTGAACGTGGAGGAGCCCTTCGCCGGCCTCTTCACCCAGGGCATGGTCAACCACGAGACCTACAAGGACGCCGGCACCGGCGCTTGGCTGGCCCCGACCGACATCCGCAAGAACGATCTCGGCGACTACATCCGCAACGACACCGACGGCCCGGTGACGGTCGGCCGCGTCGAGAAGATGTCGAAGTCCAAGAAGAACGTGGTGGACCCGGCACACATCATCGGCACCTACGGCGCCGACGCCGCCCGCCTGTTCATGCTGTCCGACAGCCCGCCGGAACGCGACCTGGAATGGACGGAAGCCGGCATCGACGGCGCCTGGCGCTACATCAACCGCCTGTGGCGGATGGTGACGGAATCGTCGGTCGCGCTGCCACCCGCCGGCGCGCCGAAGCCGGACGCCCTTGGCGCCAAGGCCGAGGCCACCCGCCGCCTGGTCCACAAGGCCATCGCCGGCATCTCGGAAGACCTGGAGAAGTTCCGCTTCAACAAGGCGGTGGCCCGCGTGCGCGAGCTGTCCAACGCGCTCGCCGAGCTGGACGGCACGGGCGAGGGCGAGGCCTGGGTGCTGCGCGAAGGCTTCGAGGCCACCGTGCGCCTGATCGCCCCGATGATGCCCCATCTGGCCGAGGAGCTGTGGGCGCAGCTCGGTCACGCCACGCTGCTGGTGAACCAGCCCTGGCCGCAGGCCGACGCGGCCCTGGTGGTCGAGGACTCGGTCACCATGGCGGTGCAGGTCAACGGCAAGCTGCGCGCGACGCTGGAGCTGCCGCGCGACATGGCGAAGGACGCCGCGGAGCAGGCCGCCCTGGCCGACCCGAACGTTCAGCGCGCCCTGGAGGGCAAGCCGGTGCGCAAGGTCATCGTCGTCCCGAACCGGGTGATCAATGTCGTCGTCTGAGCGCTACAAGGGCAAAGCCGGCGTGCGGCGGCGGGGGCTTCTCGCCCTCGCCCTGCTGACGCCGGCGGTCCTCGCCACCGCGGCCTGCGGTTTCCAGCCCATGTATGGAACCCTCGGGACGAACAGCATCGGCACCGCCGAGCTCCAGCAGGTCGAGATCGGCAGCATCAAGGACCGTTATGGCCAGAAGCTGCGCAACCTCCTGATCGACCGCTTCTACGCCGATGGCCGCCCCGCCGCTCCGCGCTACCGGCTGGAAACCGCGCTGACCGCGTCGGAGCAGAAGCTGTCCATCCAGAAGGACGCGACGGCCACCCGCGCCCAGCTCGTCGTGAACGCCCCCTACCAGCTCATCGACGCGGCGACGGGCGCGGTCCTGTTCCAGGCCAACGCGCGATCCTACATCAGCTACAATGTGCTGGAGCAGCAGTACGGTGCACTTGCCACCGTCGAGAACGCCTACGACCGCGCGATCCTGGAAATCTCCAACGAGATCACCACCCGCGTGGCCGCCCAGCTCGGCCGCAAGCTCTGATCCGCACTGGACAACCGGAGGCCGGTCCTCCGCCACCGACGGTGTCTTCGTGAAGCTGCAAGCCCGGGCGATCGACGGTTTCCTGCGCAGCCCCGATCCCAAGATCCGCGCCGTCCTGCTCTACGGTCCCGACACCGGTCTGGTGCGCGACCGCGCCATGGGTCTGGGCCGCACCGTGGTCGCCGACCTGTCGGACCCTTTCCGCGTAACCGAGATGCTGGGCCGCGCCGTCGCCGACGATCCGGCGCGTCTGGCCGACGAGGCCGCCGCGCTGTCCTTCACCGGTGGCCGCCGCCTGATCCGCGTGCGCGAGGCGGAGGACAACGTCACCGCCGCCTTCACCGCCTTCCTGGGCAACCTGCCGCCCGGCGACAGCCTCGTCCTCGTCGAGGCCGGCGATCTCGGCAACCGGTCGAAGCTGCGCACCCTGTTCGAAGGGGCCGACGGCGCCGTCGCCATTCCCTGCTATGTGGAGGAGGAGGCGGCGCTGGGCCGGGTCATCGCCGACATCCTGCACGGCCATGGCCTGACCGCCGATCCCGACGCCCTGTCCTTTCTCGCCGGCAACCTCGTCGGCGACCGCATGGTGGCGCGGGGCGAGATGGAGAAGCTGGCGCTCTACATGGGCACGGAGACACGGGTCCGGCTGGAGGATGCCCAGGCCTGCGTGGTCGACAGCGCCGCCCTGTCGCTCGACGAGCCGATCTGGGCGGCGGCGGAGGGCGACTTCGCGACGCTCGACCGCTCGCTGGCCCGCCTGTTCGCCGAGGGCATGTCCCCGGTGCCGATCCTGCGCGCCGCCCAGCGCCATTTCCAGCGCCTGCAGCTGGTCGCCGGGCAGGTGGCGGCGGGCAAGTCGGCGGACGCCGCGGTGGAGGCGCTGCGCCCGCCGGTGTTCTTCAAGATGAAGCCGCGGCTGACCGGTCAGGCCCGCCGCTGGCCGGCGCCGCTGGTGCGACAGGCGCTGGAGCGGCTGGTCGAGGCCGAGGCGGACTGCAAGCGCACCAACATGCCCGATCAGACGCTCTGCGCCCGCGTCCTCTTCCAGCTCGCCTCGCTGGCGCGACGCTGAGCCTCTTCCTTACTTCGCGGCCAGGAACTGCGGAACGCGCAGCAGGATCAGCTCGTTGTGGTCCTGTTTGCCCAGCGCGCGGCCCGAGGAGTAGGGGAGGTTGTTGTCGTTGCCGACGACGATGTGCTCGGCGTCCACCACATCGACATTCTCAATGGTGACGAAGGGGAAGGTGAATTTGCCCTTGTCTCCGCCGAGCCGGGCGACTCCCTTCGGATCGTCGATGTCCATCAGGTCGACATAGCCCACCTTCTTCACGAAGCCCTCGGCGTCGGCCTGGGCAAAGTCGATCTTGTAGACCCGCTTGAACCGGGCCGGAACGTTGAAGCAGTCCGGGGTCGGCTGGCCGGTGCAGCCCCGGGCCGGGTCGCCCTCGCCGTTGTCGCGCTCGATGATCAGGCCGGTGGTGGCGTCGATCATGTTGAAGTCGCCGATGTTGTTCCCGTTGGCCTCCAGCAGATACTTTAAGTTGCGGCCGGTGAAACCGCCCTTGGCGACGTCGAACTCGGCGATGCGCAGATACTCCCGCCCGTCCTTGGTCTCCCACGCACCGCCGGTCCACAGCGGCCCTTCGAACAGCGGATAGAGGAACTTTCCATCCTTGGACGGGGCCATCCCCTCGAAGCCGCGCGAGCGGCGCACCTCGAAGCCGACGGCGCCGGGCACCGCCGGAGGGGAGACCGCGTAATGGTCGGGGGAGCGCACGGGCTTGCCGTCCACCGTGCTCTCGTGCAGGGACAGCAGCTTTCCGGTCCGGTCGGTCACCAGGATGTAGGGACCGAACTCATCGCCGAAATACATCCGGTCGCCGATGATTTGCACACTCTCGACGTCGAAGTCGGCGCCAGTCAGGTAGCGTTCCGCGGTCGCCTCGGTGACGATGGGGAAGGGCACCTTGCGGTCGGGATCGCGCGGGAACAGCGTCTCGGCCACCGCCGCCTTGCCGGTCTTCCAGTCGATGGTCAGCCTGTGCACCGTCAGCATGGCGTCGGCGGAGTTGCCCTTGCTGCCGAAGCCGTTGTCGGTCAGCACCAGGAAGCTGCCATCGCCCAGCGCCTTGATGCCGGAGAAGCCCTGGACCGGCTGGCCTTCGAAGGGCAGCGCCATGCCGGTGGCGCGCGGCGCGTTGGGGGCCGACAAGAAGGACGTGCCGTCGACGCTGCGGGGCTGGTCGACGCGCTTGCGGTCGGCGGCGGTGAATTTGCCGGAGGTGCGGAACAGGTCCGGCGCGTCGGCGGGCGGGGCGATGAAGGTGGCGGCGTCGATGATGCCGTGGCCGGCCAGCTCCGCCGGGAACTTCTGGTCCGCGAAGGCCGGTCCGGCCAGCAGGGCCGCGGTGAGGCCGGCGAGGCACAGGCCGTGGATGGGCTTCATGAATCTCCCCCTCTGTGTCGGCTCCGGCCGCGTCGCTGCGGCCGGGCGACCCTTGTTTAGGGGGAGTTCATGTTAGGTCCTGTCTGACGGCCATTTGACGCGCATGCATTGCTGGATCATGGCGAG
>NZ_QLKQ01000053.1 GCF_003349955.1 Azospirillum brasilense | reverse complement strand
ATTTCGGCCGCGAGGCGGAGGCCGACGGCGGCTTCTCCTGGGAGAAGACCGACCTTGTCAACGATCTGCGCGCCGCTTTCTTCTAAGAGCGGCTTCTTCCAAGACCGGACCCGCTTGTCCGGGACGCAGGGGCCACACGGCCCCTGCGTTCGTTTTGGGACCCTGCTGTCACGATGACCGACTCCTTCCTGGACTCGTCCAAGAGGCTCTACGGGCGGCGCAAGGGGCGTCCGCTCCGCAAGCGCAAGACCGAGCTGCTCGACGGGCTCCTGCCGTCGCTGGAAATCCCGGTGCCGCAGCCGGGCGACCGCATCGACCCCCACGCCCTGTTTGCCAAACCCATGCGCGACGTCTGGCTGGAGGTCGGCTTCGGCAGCGGCCACCACATGGCGTGGCAGGCGGCGAACAACCGCGACGTCGGGGTGATCGGCGCCGAACCCTTCATCAACGGCGTGGCCGGCCTGCTCAAGCTGGTGGACGATGAGGGCGTGCAGGACAATGTCCGCGTCCTTCCGGACGATGCCCGCCCGCTGCTCGACGCCCTGCCGGACGCCTCCATCGGGCGCGCCTTCGTGCTGTTCGCCGATCCCTGGCCGAAGAAACGCCACTGGGAACGCCGCTTCATCGGTCCGGACAACCTGCCGCGCCTCGCCCGCGTTCTGAAGGACGGGGCGGAGCTGCGTCTGGCCAGCGACGACATGGGGCTGGTGCGCTGGATGCTGGAGCACACGGTGCGGCACCCGGATTTCGAATGGACCGCCCGCGGCCCGTCCGACTGGCGCCACCGCATCGCCGACTGGCCGCCCACCCGCTACGAGGAGAAGGCCATCGAGGCCGGGCGCAAGCCGGTCTTCATGCGCTTCATCCGCAAGGCGCGGGGGTAGACACCGCCGGCGCGCCGTAATGCTCCACCACCGGGAACGGGTCGTAGAAGCGGTGGAGCAGCGCCTTCCAGCGGGCGTAGCGGTCGGACCCGCGGAAGCCTTCGGTGTGGTCCTCCAGCCGTTCCCAGCGGACGAGCAGAAGGTAGCGGTCCGCCGCCTCCAGGCAGGGCCGCAGCTCCAGCCCGAGGAAGCCCGGAGTCGCGGCGATCAGGGGCTGTGCCTCGGCCATCGCCCGTTCGAAGGCCGGGCCCTGGCCGGGTTTGACCGCCAGGATGGCCGTTTCAAGGATCACGGTGAACTCCGTCTTGGAGGCGTTTTCCATGCGGCGCAACGGCCGCCGGAGGCGTGACCTTACCCCGCCCGGACCCGCTCACCAAGCGCCGGGCATAGGACCTTGCGGAAAAGCGCTTGCGGCCTGCTCCGGAATGTCTATATTCACCGCATGAACCCATACGGATCGGCGGCTCGGGAAACCGGGCCGGCGGGACGCTTTGCGGGTGGGCCTTGGCCCACTTATTTTTTTATCAGCGTATGGAATCCCCGTGTTGGTCCCAGGGCGCTGTGCCAGGGGAGACCGCGGGGGCGGGTCAGGTGGAATGGAAGCAACCGGTCGTATCGAGCAGATCATCACGCCGTCGGTCGAGGCCATGGGCTACGAACTCGTGCGTGTGCAGTTGACCGGTGGGCAGCGCATGGTTCTGCAGGTCATGGCGGAACGCGCCGACGGCGCGCCCATGACGGTCGAAGACTGCGCCGACATCAGCCGCGCGATCTCCGCGGTGCTCGACGTTGAAGATCCGATCAAGAGCGCCTACACGCTGGAGGTCAGTTCGCCCGGCATCGACCGGCCGCTGACCCGTCTGAAGGATTTCGAGCGTTTCGCCGGTTTCGAGGCCAAGCTGGAGACCCGGCTCGCCGTCGATGGCCGCAAGCGCTTCAAGGGCATGCTGAAGGGCGTCGACGACGGCCTCGTGTGCATCGAATCGGAACAGGGAGCCGCCCGGCTGGAGTTCGACAACATCCTGCGCGCCAAGCTGGTCTTGACGGATGAACTGATCCGCGCCAGCCAGGGCCAGGGTTGACGGCCGCTCCGGGCTTCACTCGAAGAACAAACGCCAGTCCAGGAAGTGTGACGGATGGAACTGCTGCAAGTCGCTGACGCGGTTGCCCGCGAAAAGAACATCGACCGGGACGAGGTCCTGGAGGCGATGGAGCAGGCGATTCAGAAGGCCGGGCGCTCCAAGTACGGCCACGAGCACGACATCCGCGCCCGCATCGACCGCAAGACGGGCGACATCCACCTGACCCGCCACCTGGAGGTGGTCGAGGCGGTGGAGAACGAGGCGACCCAGGTGACCCTCGCCTACGCCCAGCGCCGCAAGCCCGGCGCCCAGCTCGGCGATTTCCTGGTCGATCCGCTGCCGCCCATCGACTTCGGCCGCATCGCCGCCCAGACGGCCAAGCAGGTCATCGTCCAGAAGGTCCGCGACGCGGAGCGCAAGCGCCAGTTCAACGAATACAAGGACCGCACCGGCGAGATCGTCAATGGTCTGGTCAAGCGCGTCGAGTACGGCAACGTCACCGTCGACCTGGGCCGCGCCGAAGCGATCCTGCGCCGCGACGAGCTGCTGCCGCGCGAGCACTTCAAGAACGGCGACCGCGTGCGCGCCTACATCTTCGACGTGCGCGAGGAAGCGCGCGGCCCGCAGATCTTCCTGTCGCGCACCCATCCGATGTTCATGGCGAAGCTGTTCGCCCAGGAAGTGCCGGAGATCTACGACGGCATCATCGAGATCAAGGCGGTCGCCCGCGACCCGGGCTCGCGCGCCAAGATCGCGGTGATCAGCAACGACAGCTCCATCGACCCGGTCGGCGCCTGCGTCGGCATGCGCGGCAGCCGCGTCCAGGCGGTCGTCGGCGAGCTGCAGGGCGAGAAGATCGACATCATCCAGTGGAACCAGGAGCCGGCGACCTTCATCGTCAACGCCCTGGCCCCGGCCGAGGTCGCCAAGGTCGTGATGGACGAGGACAACAGCCGCATCGAGGTGGTGGTGCCCGACGACCAGCTGTCGCTGGCCATCGGCCGTCGCGGCCAGAACGTGCGGCTGGCCACCCAGCTCACCGGCTGGGACATCGACATCCTGACCGAGCAGGAGGAGTCGGAGCGCCGCTCGGACGAATTCCGCACCCGCTCGCAGCTCTTCATGGAAGCGCTGGACGTGGACGACGTGATCGCCCATCTCCTGGTCGCCGAGGGCTTCACCACGGTGGAGGAGATCGCCTACGTCGAGACCGAGGAGCTGGCCGAGATCGAGGGCTTCGACGAGGACGTGGCGGAAGAGCTGAAGCAGCGCGCCCTGAACTTCCTCGACGAGCAGGACGTCCGCATGACCGAGAAGCGCCAGGCGCTCGGCGTCGAGGACGCGGTGGCGGAAGTCACCGGCTTCAGCCCGACCCTGCTGGTGAAGCTGGGTGAGAACGGCGTGAAGACGATGGACGACCTCGCCGATCTCGCCGCGGACGAGCTGCGCGACATCCTCGGCAAGGAGGCCCCGACGGAAGACGAGGCCAACGAGATCATCATGGCCGCCCGTGCCCACTGGTTCGATGGCGAGGAAGGCGCGCCCACCGCGGCGCAACCCTCCACCGACGACCAGGCGGCGCAGAGCTGAGCCGGGACTTAGGACGCACAAACGGTACGGATGGTTGGGCTGAGCGACAGGAACGAACTGACTCCGGCGGACGGTGAACCGGATGGCTTCGCGGCCGAAGGGGAGGCGCTGTTGCCGGCGGACCTGGAAAAGGGCCCGCTGCGCCGCTGCATCGCCACCGGAACCGTGCAACCGAAAGACGGCATGATCCGTTTCGTGGTATCACCCGATGGCGAGATCGTGCCCGATCTGGAGGAACGGCTTCCGGGCCGCGGCCTCTGGCTGTCGGGGGACAAGGCGGCCTTCACGAAGGCCGTCGCCAAGAACATGTTCGCCAAGGCGGCGCGGCGCGCGGTGCGTGTCCCGCCCGATCTGGCGGAACGGCTGGAGAAACTGCTGGAACGGCGGTGCCTGGATGCCTTCGGGCTGGCACGCCGGGCCGGGCAGGCTCTGGCCGGATACGAAAAGGTGCGCGAGGCGCTGAAGACCAATCAGGTCGGACGCGCCGGACCGCCCTATCTGCTGGTCGAGGCCAGCGACGGTTCGCCCGACCAGCGGGGCAAGATCACAGCGCTGGCGCCGGATATGCCGGTCGTGGACCTGTTCGACGCCGCGGCGATGGCCGCGGCCCTGGGACGGGAAAACGCCGTGCACGCGGTGGTGGCGCGCGGGAAGCTGGCCAAGGGATTGGCACGCGACTCCGCGCGTCTCAAGGGTATCAAGGGCTTTGTCGCCGGCTCTGCGCCGGCCGGCCACGTAAGCAACGTCTGACCATTCGGGAACCGATGACCGACAGCAACGACCAGGACCAAAAGAAAGTCTTGCACCTCTCCGGCTCCGGCAAAGGGAAGCTGGAGCTGAAGAAGCCGGTCGAGACCCAGGTCCGGCAGAGCTTCTCCCATGGCCGGTCGAAGCCCGTGACCGTGGAGGTCAAGCGTAAGCGGGCCGTGGAGAAGGGCGCCCTGCCGGGTGTGGCCGATGGCGGCGCCGCCGCGCGTCAGGCCGCCCAGGGCATCCCCGTCCGGGGTGGGCCGGGCCAGCGCCAGCGTGGCGGTGGTGGCGGCGCGGTCCGTCAACTGACCAACCAGGAACGCGAGGCGCGCATCCGCGCCCTGCAGGGGGCGGCTGAAGACAACCGCCGCCGCGCCGAGGAGGAGGCCGAGGCCGCCGTCCTGGCCGCCGAGGCTGCCGCCCGCGCCGCCGAGGAGGCGGCCTCGCAGCCGGCCCCGGTGGTCGAGGCGGAGCCGGAGATTCTCGACGCCGAGACTCTGCGCCAGCGCGAGCTGGCCGAGCTGCGCGGCATCGAGGAGGCGGAGCGCGCCAAGGCCCAGGAGGCCGAGCGCCGCCGCCAGGAAGAGGAAGCCAAGCGCAAGGAGGCCGACGAGGCCAAGCGCAAGGACAGCGAACCGGCCCGTCCGCAGGGCGCCGGCGCCCGTCCGGCCGCCGGTGGCGCCGGTGCGCGCACCGCGGCCACCACCACGGAGGCTCCGGCCGCTCGTGGTCCGGGGGCTCCGGCCGCTCCCCGCTTCGGCGAGGAAGAGGACGACCGCCGCGGCAAGCCCGGGAACAAGAAGGCCCCGGCGCCGGCTCCGGTCCGCAAGGCCGCTCCGGGCGCCGACCGCCGCAAGGGCTCCAAGATGACCGTCTCGCAGGCGCTGAGCGACGAGGGTGGTGAGCGCACGCGCTCGCTGGCCGCCGTCCGCCGTGCCCGTGAGCGCGAGCGGCTCCGTCAGATGAGCCGTCAGGAGACGCAGAAAGTGACCCGCGACGTCGTGCTGCCCGAGGTCATCACCGTCCAGGAGCTGGCGAACCGCATGGCGGAACGCGGCGCGGACGTGATCAAGCAGCTCATGCGCATGGGCGTGATGGCCACCATCAACCAGACCATCGACGCCGACACGGCGGAGCTGATCATCGCCGAGTTCGGCCACCGCGTGCGCCGCGTGTCGGAGGCGGACGTCGAGGTCGGCCTGCGCCTCAACGACGATGCGGAAACGGCCCTGGTGCCGCGTCCCCCGGTCGTCACGATCATGGGCCACGTCGACCACGGCAAGACCTCGCTGCTCGACGCCCTGCGCCAGACCGACGTGGTCAGCCGCGAGGCCGGCGGCATCACCCAGCACATCGGCGCCTATCAGGTGCAGCTGGAGTCGGGTGCGAAGATCACCTTCATCGACACGCCGGGCCACGCCGCCTTCACCGAGATGCGCGCCCGCGGCGCCAACGTCACGGACGTGGTGGTGCTGGTCGTCGCCGCGAACGACGGCGTCATGCCGCAGACGATCGAGGCGATCCATCACGCCAAGGCCGCGAAGGTTCCGATCATCGTCGCCATCAACAAGATCGACCTGCCCGACGCCAAGCCGGACCGTGTCCGCCAGGAGCTGCTCCAGCACGAGCTGGTCGTGGAAGAGCTGGGCGGCGACATCCAGACCGTGGAAGTGTCGGCCAAGGCCAAGCGCAACCTGGACAAGCTGGAGGAGGCCATCCTCCTGCAGGCGGAAATCCTGGAGCTGAAGGCCAACCCGGGCCGCACCGCCGAAGGCGTCGTGGTCGAGGCCAAGCTGGAGCGCGGCCGCGGTTCGGTCGCCACCGTGCTGGTCCAGCGCGGCACGCTGAAGGTCGGCGACGTGTTCGTCACCGGGTCGGAGTGGGGCCGCGTCCGCGCCCTGGTCAACGACCGCGGCCAGAGCGTCGAGCAGGCCGCCCCGGCCAGCCCGGTCGAGGTGCTCGGTCTCAACGGCACGCCGCTCGCCGGCGACGACTTCACCGTCGTCGAGTCGGAAGCCCGCGCCCGTGAGATCGCCGAGTTCCGCCAGCGCAAGAAGCGCGAAGCCGCCAACGCGGCGTCGGCCCGCGGCTCGCTGCAGGACATGTTCAGCCGCATCCAGGCCGGCGAGGCCAAGGAACTGCCGGTCGTCATCAAGGGCGACGTGCAGGGCTCCATCGAAGCGATCTCCAACGCCCTGGAGAAGCTCACGGCGGAGAACACCGAGGTCAAGGTCCGCGTGCTGCACGCGTCGGTGGGTGCGATCAACGAGTCCGACATCACGCTGGCGAACGCCTCCAACGCGATGGTCATCGGCTTCAACGTCCGCGCCAACCCGCAGGCCCGCGACATGGCCAAGCGCGACAGCGTCGAGATCCGCTACTACTCGATCATCTACAACGTGATCGACGACGTGAAGGCGGCGCTGACCGGCATGCTGTCGCCGACCCTGCGCGAGCGTTTCATCGGCTACGCCGAGATCCGCGAGGTGTTCAACATCACCAAGGTCGGCAAGGTCGCCGGTTGCATGGTCACGCAGGGCACCGTCAAGCGCGGCGCCGGCTGCCGCCTGCTGCGCGACAACGTCGTCATCCACGAGGGCACGCTCAAGACGCTCAAGCGCTTCAAGGACGAGGTCAAGGAAGTGCGCGAGGGTTACGAGTGCGGCATGGCCTTCGAGAACTACGACAACATCCTGGCCGGCGACATCATCGAGGCCTTCGAGATCGAGGAGGTGGCGCGCGAGCTGTAAGGCCGCCGCCGCACCCCGGCTCTCGGACCGGTCACGGACGACGTTACAAGTGATGTTATAGATGACAAGGGCGCCCATGCGCCCTTGTCGTGTTTTCGCGGAGGGACCATTCCCTGCCGCACCGCATTCGGGATCGACAGCATGAGAAAGAAACACGATCTGGCTGGAAAGCCGCCGTCCCAGCGCCAGCTCCGCGTCGGCGAGGAAATCCGCCACGCCCTGGCCGACCTGTTCCGGCGCGGCGACTTCCACGACCCCGAACTGGCGGACCTGAACGTCACGGTGACCGAGGTGCGGATCAGCCCGGACCTGCGCAACGCCACCGTCTTCGTCACGCCGCTGGGCGGCGGCGCGATGGACGAGACGCTGACGGCCCTGCGCCGCGCCGCCCCCTTCCTGCGCGGCCAGGTCGCCCGTGCCGTCAACCTGCGCCATGCCCCGACGCTGAGCTTCGAGGCCGACACCTCCTTCGACTATGCCGGGCGCATCGACGACATCCTGCACAGCCCGGCGGTCGCCCGCGACGTCGGCTACCGCTCGCTCGCCGACCGCGTGAACGGCGACGACGACCATGACGACGACCATGACGAAGAGGACGACGGCTGGGACGAGGAGGACGAGGCCGAGTCCGACGACCTCGATGACGACCTCGACGGCGATGACGACCTCGACGACGAGGATGAGGGCGACGAGGATGAGGGCGATGGCGGCGAGGGCGAGGGGCGCCGTGGCTCGTAAGCGCAAGGGCGAGCCGATCCACGGCTGGATCGTGCTGGACAAGCCGGCGGGGATGACCTCGACGCAGGCGCTGTCCAAGGTGCGCCGCCATCTGAACGCCGAAAAGGCCGGGCACGGCGGCACGCTGGACCCCATCGCCACGGGCATCCTGCCCATCGCGCTGGGCGAGGCGACCAAGACCGTCTCCTACGCCATGGACGGCGAGAAGACCTACCGCTTCACCGTGGCCTGGGGCACCCGCACCACCACCGACGACCGCGAGGGAACAGCGGTGGAGACCTCCGCCGTGCGCCCCGACGCCGAGGCGATCCGTGCCGCTCTGCCCGCTTTCCTGGGCTTCGTCGAGCAGATTCCGCCGCAATACTGCGCGCTGAAGATCAACGGCGAGCGCGCCTACGACATGGCGCGCGAGGGGGAGGTGGTGGACATCGCCCCCCGCACTGTCCGCATCGACCGGCTGGAGCTGATCGAAACCCCGGACGCCGACCACGCGGTGCTGGAGGTGGATTGCGGCAAGGGCACCTATGTCCGCTCCATTGCCCGCGACCTCGCCCAGCGGTTGGGGACGGTGGGACACATCCGCGATCTGCGACGCCTGCGCGTCGGGTCCTTCACGCTGGACGGGGCGATTTCCCTGGACGATCTGACCGCGATGGAGCAAGGTGCCGCGGTCGAAAGACTTCTGCTTCCGATCGAGACCGCGCTGGACGACATCCCGGCGCTGGCCCTGACGGACGCGGAAGCGCACCGACTGAAGCACGGCCAGACGGTGGCCCTCCTCACCCGGCAGGACCGCGAACGCCTCACGGCGCTGCGCGGGGATGTTGGTGGGGATGGCACCGTCATTGCGCTTTTCGGCGGCAAGCCGGTGGCGCTGGCGCGCGTGGAGGGGGCGGAGGTCCGTCCGGTGCGCGTTCTCAACCTATGAACGATGGAGACCCCGATGTCGATCACGCCCGATCGCAAGCAGGAACTCATTAAGGACTATTCGCGCGGCACCAACGACACCGGTTCGCCCGAGGTCCAGGTCGCGATCCTGTCCGAGCGCATCCGGAACCTGACCGAGCACCTGCAGGGCCACAAGAAGGACTTCCACTCCCGCCGTGGTCTGCTGGTGATGGTCGGCCAGCGCCGCCGTCTTCTCGACTATCTCAAGAAGAAGGACAACAGCCGCTACGCCACGCTCATCGAGCGTCTGGGCCTGCGTCGCTGATTTCCAAAAGGCGTCCGTGCCGGTGACCGAACATCCGTCCCGATCCGCGCTCGACCCGCCGCACCGCGTTCCGGTGCACCAGGGAGCGTCGCGCCGGTCGGGACGTTCGGTTGTTCGCGAAGGTATGTTCTAGTCAGACGGCCGGCCCGGACCTTCCGGGACCGGCCGTTTGATTTTTTTAGCCCTTTTCGGGTTTTGCCCTTTGTTGGGTTTTCACATGCGGGGTCCGACGACCGATGACCCCGGCTTAGGCCAGCAATCCGGCGGGCCTAGGTGTCGGATGGAAGGAAGAATCCATGTTCAAAGTTTTCCGTAAAGAAATCGAATGGGGTGGACGCAAGCTGACGTTCGAGACGGGCAAGATCGCCCGTCAGGCCGACGGCGCGGTGCTGGTCACCTATGGTGAGACCACGGTCCTCTGCACGGTCGTCGGCGCCAAGTCGCCGAAGCCGGGCGTCGATTTCTTTCCGCTGACGGTCAATTACCAGGAAAAGTCCTTCGCAGCCGGCAAGATTCCCGGCGGCTTCTTCAAGCGTGAAGGCCGCCCGACGGAGAAGGAGACGCTGGTCAGCCGCCTGATCGACCGTCCCATCCGTCCGCTGTTCGCCGATGGCTTTCGCAACGAGACGCAGGTCATCTGCACCGTGCTGAGCCACGATCTGGAGAATGATCCGGACATCGTCGCGATGGTCGGCACCTCGGCCGCGCTGACGATCTCCGGCATCCCGTTCCTCGGTCCGATCGGCGCCGCCCGCGTCGGCTACGTCGACGGCCAGTATGTGCTGAACCCGACCATGGACGCCGTTGACGGTTCCGCGCTCGACCTCGTGGTCGCCGGCACCCAGGAAGGCGTGCTGATGGTCGAGTCGGAAGCCAAGGAGCTGTCCGAGGAGGTCATGCTGGGCGCCGTGATGTTCGGCCACAGCGGTTTCCAGCCGGTCATCAACGCCATCATCGATCTGGCCGAAGAGTGCGCCAAGGAGCCGTGGGACCTGCCGGAGCCGGCCTACGACCGCGCCGCCCTGAAGGCGAAGCTGCGCGCGACCGTCGGCGCCGACGTGGAGGCCGCCTACACCGAGACGGTCAAGCAGGTCCGCTACGAGAAGATCGGCGCCGCCAAGGCGAAGGCGCTGGAGGCTCTGGCCGAGGCCCATGAGACCCAGGCCATCGTGACCGAGTTCAAGGAGCTGGAAGCCGACATCCTGCGCGGCGCCGTCCTGAAGACCGGCCGCCGCATCGACGGCCGCGACACCAAGACGGTCCGCCCGATCGTGTCGGAGGTCGGCGTGCTGCCGCGCGCCCACGGTTCGGCTCTGTTCACCCGCGGCGAGACGCAGGCGCTGGTCGTCACCACGCTGGGCACCAGCCAGGACGAGCAGATCATCGACGCGCTGCAGGGCGAGTACCGGGAGCATTTCATGCTCCACTACAACTTCCCTCCGTACTCGGTGGGCGAGGCCGGCCGCATGGGCTCGCCGGGCCGCCGCGAGATCGGCCACGGCAAGCTGGCGTGGCGCGCCATCCACCCGCTGCTGCCGAAGAAGGAAGACTTCCCCTACACGCTCCGCGTGGTGTCGGAAGTGACCGAGTCCAACGGCTCCTCGTCGATGGCGACGGTCTGCGGCACCTCGCTGTCGCTGATGGACGCCGGCGCCCCGCTGGCGCGCCCGGTGGCCGGCATCGCCATGGGCCTGATCAAGGAAGACGACGGCTTCGCGGTCCTGTCGGACATCCTGGGTGACGAGGATCACCTGGGCGACATGGACTTCAAGGTGGCCGGCACCGACGCGGGCATCACCGCGCTGCAGATGGACATCAAGATCACCTCGATCACCGAGGAGATCATGAAGATCGCGCTGAGGCAGGCCAAGGACGGCCGCCTGCACATCCTGGGCGAGATGTCCAAGGCCCTGACCGGCGCCCGCGAGGCGGTGAACGAGAACGCCCCGCGCATCACCGTGATCAACATCCCGAAGGAGAAGATCCGCGACGTGATCGGCTCCGGCGGCAAGGTGATCCGCGAGATCGTGGAGCAGACCGGCGCCAAGATCGACATCGAGGACGACGGCACGGTCAAGGTGGCCGCGGTGGACACCAAGGCCGCCCAGGCCGCCATCGACTGGATCAAGGGCATCGTCGCCGAGCCGGAAATGAACGTGGTCTACACCGGCAAGGTCGTGAAGGTCGTCGATTTCGGCGCCTTCGTGAACTTCCTGGGCTCGCGCGACGGCCTCGTCCACATCTCCGAGCTGGCGCAGCAGCGCGTCGGCAAGGTGTCGGACGTGGTGTCGCAGGGTGACTCGGTGAAGGTGAAGGTCATCGGCTTCGACGACCGCGGCAAGGTCAAGCTGTCGATGAAGCAGGTCGACCAGACCACCGGCGAAGACCTGACCAAGAAGGACGGCCCCGCCGCCTGATAGAGGTCTTCTTCTCCCTCCCCTGCGAAAGCGGGGGAGGGTCGGGGAGGGGGCGACAGCCTCCGGCGGAAAGATGCCATCCCGATTGGCGTTCATCTTTCCCGTCGCCCCCCGCGAAGGCGCATAGGCGCTCACTTACCCCCCCAAGCCTCCGTTCCGAAACACGACCAGCTTTCTCGTCGTCACCCCCGCGAAGGCGGGGGTCCGGGAAACTCCGCGGACAAGTGCCTGAACGGACTGGATTCCCGCCTTCGCGGGAATGACGGGTGGGGGAAAGTGGCGGCCGACCGGAAGGGCACCCGGACAGTCAAAGACAGCGCCTGTCGGAGAATCGGAGAGGGGCAAGACGTCCTTCGTTCCGACCATTCTCCTTTCTCCGTCCCCCCTTCGCCTCGACAAACCTTTGCACGTTCCGACCGCGCCGGCAGTTCACTTCGGAGATTCGTGAACTGCCGGCGCGGTCGGAAGGTTTCTTGCCAAAGTTAAGTTTTTGGCGTCCGTCAGGTTGGCGCCCGTCAGGTCGGCGTCCGTCAGGTTGGCGTCCGTCAGGTCGGCGCGCATCAGGTCGGCGTCCGTCAGGTCGGCGTCCGTCAGGTCGGCGCCCGTCAGGTCGGCGTCCGTCAGGTCGGCGCCCGTCAGGTTGGCGTCCGTCAGGTTGGCGCGCATCAGGTTGGCGCCCCACAGGTCGGCGCCCGTCAGGTCGGCGCCCGTCAGGTTGGCGTCCGTCAGTTTGGCGCGCATCAGGTTGGCGCGCCTCAGGTCGGCGCCCGTCAGGTCGGCGCCCGTCAGGTCGGCGCCCGTCAGGTTGGCGCCCCTCAGGTTGGCGCCCCTCAGGTCGGCGCCCGTCAGGTCGGCGCCCGTCAGGTCGGCGTCCGTCAGGTTGGCGCGCCTCAGGTCGGCGCCCGTCAGGTTGGCGCCCCTCAGGTCGGCGCCCGTCAGGTTGGCGCGCATCAGGTCGGCGTCCGTCAGGTTGGCGCGCATCAGGTCGGCGTCCGTCAGGTTGGCGCCCCACAGGTCGGCGCCCGTCAGGTCGGCGCCCGTCAGGTTCAGGCAGGACAAACAAAATCGGGCAATGCTCCAATCAGCGACAGGCCCAAGCAGGCGATGCAGGGTTGTGATGGCCAACTTGGAGTTTTCCATTCCCTCCGGCTCCAACCGGATGATGGACCGTTCGGACGGCGCCAGCGTTGCCGAAACGGTGGCGTCCAAGGTGGCGAGAAGGGCGACCTCGGCGTTGCGGACTCGCCGCTCGGCCTCCCGGGCACGAAAGCTTCCTTCAGGAAGGGGCATGCCCACCCGGACGCAATCGTCGAACAGGCGGACCAGGGTGTGCCTCCAGCCGGCGGCATCCTCAGCGTTCTTCTTCGCCCTGCAAACGACCTCCGCCCTCAGGAAATCCAGCAGGTCGCGATCCATCACCGCCGGACCGCACAGGGCGAGCCAGCGCCGCAGTGCGCCCAGCACGTCATCCCGGTCGCCATCCGGCCCGAGCCTGCGATGGATCGCCGTCACCTCGTGCGCAATGCGCCGCGCAGTCAGAAATTGCCCAAAGCTCTTGTGGGTGAACTCGACGGCGCGATGCTCCTGCCCCGCGTGGGCGCGGCAGAAAAAGCTGTCCAGCAGGCTGGCGAGCGCCTCGTCCCGCTTGTCCGTCAGCCGGTCCAGATGCCCGTCGAGCCCGGCGTTCCCCAACCGCTTCCGAACCACAGGGAAGGGCACGGTTCGGTAGCCGCCAGCGTGCCAAGCCGCCACCGCCACTTCCTCCAGCATCCGTTCCAGATCGTCGCGGCCCAGCGCGTCCATCGCTTCCGGCGGCGCGTTTTCACCCCGGCGGTGGAAGCGGGTCAGCACATGGCCGAACAGGCGCGTGTAGAGGTCGTGAACGTCGTCGATGGTGGCGGCTCGCTCCTCCCCTTCCAATGTCAGAAGCTGGGCGACCAGCCAGTTCAGCAGCGGCTGTTCGGTCAGCGAATCCAGATGGCTGCTCTTTTCTTTGAGAACAACCGGCAAGCCTTCGGCCCGGCCAAAGCGCTTCCACCACTCGGACCGCTGGTCCAGCCGAGCAACCTCCTTGTCGTCGAACCACTCGCGCCGGTGATCCTCAATGCGGAACCGCAGAACATGCAGGCGGGCGCCGTCGGCGCGGGCGATGGGCTCCATGGCGTTGGCCGCCCCTGGACGACCGGCCAGCAGCAGCAGAACCCGCAGGCCGTCCCGATTCCATTCCGACCAGGCGTGCCCCAGGTTGCCGACGAAGCCACCCAGGAGCGTCTGCGCACCCTGGCCGGCCTTCGCCAATTCGTCCAGCCCGTCGAGAATCAGGACCAGCGGCGGCCCCCGGTCGCCCCGGATGCCGTCCAGCGCAACATGGCCCAGCTCATCGAGCAGGAAGCGGGACAGTGCGGTCCCCGCATCGTCCCGATAATTCAGCCGGCCGAGCGGCACCAGCAGAACCCGCCGGCCTTGCCGTGCCAACCTTGCGGCCAGCATGGCGCAGGCGCTCGACTTGCCGGCCCCCGGGTCGCCCGACAGGACCCGCACCGTGTCACGCGCGTCGGCCCGCCCGATCCATCCATCAAGCTCGGCGTCCAGCCAACGGATCGGGATCTTTGGATCGTCCTCACGCCGCTGGCCGGGGGCCGGCGGTTCTCCCACCGACGCCCGCAGCGGCACATAGAGATCGTGCAGGGAAAAGCGCGGAATTTTCTCCGAATCGAGCGAGCGCAGGGGCCGATGCACCGCTTCCACCAGACGGGCACGGTAGGCTTGCCAGTCCAGCGTCCGTTGCGCCGCGCCATCCAGCAGGGTCGTGCGCGTTACCTCGGCGAGCATGGCCCGGTAATCGGCCTCCCGGCTGGGGTCGCGCAGTTCGGCGGCCAGGGCCAGAACGAAATCCTCGCGGAAGGCTGACAGCATCGCCTCGCGATGGTCCTCCGGCACGCGGCAGACGCGCTGCCAGCCGGCGAAGGCGTCCAGCACCTCGGACAGCGCCGGCCAGCGCTCCGGGTCGGAAAAGGCGGTGGCGGTCAGTTCCAACGGCGTGCCGGCGGTGTGGCGGGCCAGTTCGGCCTCGATCTCGCGCGGGTCGGCCTCCGCGGCGAGGAAAGGGGCCTGCCGGGCGAAGCGCTGGATGCTGCGGATCGCCGCCGTGTAGGCGCCGCGCTGAAGCAGCAGGCGGGCGCCGTCCTCCGCTGTCGGGTCGCCCGGCCCGTCCTTGGTGAAAGCCGTCGCCGTATCGGCGAAGCCTTTGACCACGCCGCCGATGTCCAGCTTGATCGCGTCCACCACGACCTTGACGAGGGCTATGGAGAGTTTCTTGCGATCGACGCTTACAGTCATGCGGCACGCCTCCTGATCCAACCGAACAACGATAGGTCGGATCAGAAAAACACTCAACTCTTGCGGATGGAGGATTACAGCCGCTCCGCCCGGAACGTGTCGCAGGCGTTCAACTCACCACGCTCCAGACCGGTGCGGAACCATTGCACCCGTTGGGCGGAACTGCCGTGGGTGAAGCTGTCCGGAGTCACGGTGCCGCGGGATTGCCGTTGCAGGCGGTCGTCGCCGATGGCGCTGGCCGCCGTCAGGGCCTCCTCGACGTCGCCGGGCTCGATGATCTGGCGCTCGCGGTTGGCGTGGTTGGCCCACAGGCCGGCGAAGCAGTCGGCCTGAAGCTCCAGCCGCACCGACAGCCCGTTGGCCTCGGCCTGGGACCCGGCCCGACGCTGGGCCTGCTGCACCCGGTCGGAGATGCCCAGCAGGTTCTGCACATGGTGGCCGACCTCGTGGGCGATCACATAGGCCTGGGCGAAGTCGCCCGGCGCGCGGAAGCGGTCGCGCAGGTCGCGGTAGAAGCTGAGGTCGATGTAAACCTTGCGGTCCTGCGGGCAATAGAAGGGACCCATCGCCGCCTGGGCGAAGCCGCAGCCGGAATCCACCGTGCCGGAGAACAGCACCAGCGCCGGGTCCTGATAGGTGCGGCCGATCTGCTGGAACTGGGCGGCCCAGGTGTCCTCGGTGTCGGCGAGCACGACGGAGACGAAGCGCTTCAGCTCGTCGTCGCCGCCGCCGCGCGGGGCGTCCGACTGTTCGGTGCGGGCCTGCTCCTGCGGCGCCGTGCCCTGCAGAAGATCCAGCGGGTTGATGCCGAGCAGGAGCGACACCACCACGATCACCGCCAGCCCGCCGATGCCGATCCCGCCGCGCCCGATGGGGATGCCGATCCCGCCGGTGCGGAACCCGCCGCTTCCGGGCGCGCCGCGCCGGTCCTCGACATTCTCGCTCTCGCGACCGTCCTGCCACCGCATCGCCCGATCCTCCCCCGACGCATTGCGAGAGGAAAACCAGCGAGGGGGCGCGGCTGTTCCGGCGCTCCGCCGGATGCGTCAACCCCGCGCTTGACCGCAAGCGGGGCCGTGCCATTTCCTAAGGCATGAACCACCGCTCCTTCGTCCCGACGGAACCCGCAACCGACACCGGCCCGCTGCCCTTCCGGGTGTATTGGTGGCAGGCTCTGGTCTTCTGGCTGCTCACCAACACCTATGGCGTGTTCGAGCGGGGCGGGGAGCCGTTTCCCGGCTACCAGCCCTCGCCGCTGCAGCCGCCGGGCTGGGCCTTTCCCGTCGTCTGGTTCAGCATCAGCCTGATCCAGCTCTGGGGTTGCGTGCGGATGCTGAACGCGCCCTGGCCAATCGGCTGGCGCCCGGCGCTGATCGGGATGCAAGGGGCGCTGTGGCTGCTCTACGCCAGTTTCGGATTCGCCTATTTCACCATGGGCAGCCCGATCCTGGCGGCGGCCTGGACCATGGCCTATTTCATCATCGCCGCGACCTGCGTGCTGCTGGTCTGGCCGGACGACCGCGCCATCGCGGCGAGCTGGCTGCCGCTGGTGCTGTGGACCGGCTTCGCCTCCATCGTCGCCGTCCATGGCGTGGTCCTCAACCCGGACCCGCTGTTCGGGCTGGGGCCGGGGCTGGGGACGCGCTGATCAGCCGCGGTAGCGGTGGGTCGCCCCCGTGAAGTCCTCCGCCACATAACCTCCTTCGCCGTCCGGCCGCACCCAGCCCGGCGCGGCGGGTGCCTTGCCGTGCCCGCCGGGGATGTCCAGCACATAGGTCGGCTGGCAAAGGCCGGAAACGCGGCCGCGCAGCCCCTTCACCAGCGCCTGCCCCTCGGCCAGGGTCGGGCGGAAATGGCTGGTGCCGGCGGCGAGGTCGGGATGGTGCAGGTAATAGGGTTTGATCCGGTTGCGCACCAATCCCCGGAACAGCGCCTCCAGCGCCGCCGCGTCGTCGTTGATGCCCTTCAGCAGCACCGTCTGGCCGAGCAGGGGAATGCCGGCCTCGGCCAGCCGGGCAATGGCGCCGCGCGCCGGCTCCGTCAATTCGTCGGCGTGGTTGACGTGGACGGCCATCCAGGTCGCCAACTCCGGCGCCTTCAGCGCCTCGACCAGCTCCGCGGTGACGCGCGCCGGGTCGGCGACGGGGATGCGGGTGTGCAGCCGGACCACCCCGACATGGGGAATGTCCGACAGGCTGCGGACGATGTGCGACAGGCGCCGCGGCGACAGCAGCAGCGGATCGCCGCCGGTCACCACCACCTCCCACACCTCGGGATGCGCACGCACGTACGCCAGCGCGGCGTCCAGCTCGTCGGGCGACAGCGCCTCGCCGCCGGGGCCGACCATTTCCCGCCGGAAGCAGAAGCGGCAATAGACCGCGCAGGCGTGCAGCGGCTTCAGCAGGACCCGATCGGGGTAGCGGTGGACGATGCCCTTCACCGGGCTGCGCGCCACGTCGCCGATGGGGTCCGCGCGCTCCTCCGGCGCGGTGTACGCCTCTTCGGGAGAAGGGACGTACTGCGCGTACAGGGGATCGCCGGGCGCGGCGTCCGCCAGCGTTTCCAGCAGGTACGGGGTCAGGGCGATGGCGTAGCGGTCGGCCACGGCGGCCACCGCCTCGCCCGCCGCGGGCGTCATCAGCCCGGCGGCCACCAGATCGGTCACGCTGTGGGCTGCCTTCATCGCTCGTTCCCGATCCGCCGCTTTGCGCCTATCATGAGAGGCCCGCTCTTACTCCCGCAGGACCCATGCTGTCGACTCTTCCCCGTCTGATCGGCCACCGCGGCGCCAAGGAAAACGCGCCGGAAAACACCCTCGCCAGCCTGCGCGAGGCCGCCCGCCAGGGCGCCGCCTGGGTCGAGGTGGACGTGATGCTCACCCGCGACCGGGTGCCGGTGCTGATCCACGACGACACGCTGGAGCGCACCACCAACGGCGCCGGGCCGGTGCCGGACCTGACCCTGGCGGAGCTGAAGGCGCTGGACGCCGGCTCCTGGTTCGACGCCCGTTTCGCTGGCGAAACGGTGCCGACGCTGGAAGAGGCGCTGGGCGTGATCCGCAAGTTGGGCCTGGGCCTCAATCTGGAAATCAAGCCCTATCCCGGCCAGGAGGTGGCGACGGCGGACGTCGCGCTGGAGCTGCTGAAACGGCTGTGGCCCGCCGGTCTGCCCCTGCTGGTGTCCAGCTTCGAGGTGCCGTGTCTGGAGGTGGCGCGCGACCGGGCGCCGGAGATTCCGCGCGGCTACCTGCTGTGGGACCCGCCCGCCGACTGGGCGGCCATCGCCGACCGCATCGGCGCCGCCACCCTGAACGTCCATCAGGATCGCCAGACGGCGGAGAGCGTCGCCGCCTACCGCGCCACCGGGCGTCCGGTGCTGGCCTACACGGTCAACGACGCGGCGCGGGCGCGGGCGCTGTTCGGCTGGGGCGTGGCCGGAGTCTTCACCGACGCGCCGGGCCGCTTGGCGGCGGAACTGGCCGCCGGGACGACCCCGTGAGACGGTTTCCCCGGAGACCTCAGGTTGACGTTTGGGGACATGTCGCCGTGACAGATTTTTTTCTAACACCGCGAATCCACTCGTCCGCACGGAAATTTCCTCATATATAGATCGCTCATGGCGGCTTGGGCCGTCGGGGGCACGACTCCCGGCGGCGTTTTTCGTCGTCTTTCGGGTCGCGCTGTCCGGGCGCCCGCGCGCGGGCGCTCTCATGGTCTTGGAGGTTTCGTTGAAGGCGCTTAAGCCGTTGCTGATGTCTGGCCGGGAGGTTCTGCCGCTCGTCGAGGGTGGCAAGGGAATTGCCGTCTCCAACGGGGAAAGCTCGGGCGCCTGGGCGGCGGCCGGGGGTATCGGAACATTCTCGGGCGTGAACGCCGACAGCTACGACGAGAACGGGAATCTCCTGCCGCAGGTCTATCACGGCAAAACCCGCCGCGAGCGCCATGACGAGCTGATCAAATTCGGCATCCAGGGCGGCATCGCGCAGGCGCGCATCGCGCACGAGGCGTCGAACGGCCAGGGCCGCATCCACATGAACGTCCTGTGGGAGATGGGCGGCGCCGAACACATCCTGCACGGCGTGCTGGAAGGCTCCCAGGGTCTGATCCACGGCGTCACCTGCGGCGCCGGCATGCCCTACCGCGTGGCGGAAATCGCCGTTCACTACGGCGTGCACTATTACCCCATCGTCTCCTCGGCCCGCGCCTTCCGCGCCCTGTGGCTGCGCGCCTACCACAAGTTCCGCGAGAATCTGGGCGGCGTGGTCTACGAGGACCCGTGGCTGGCAGGCGGTCACAACGGCCTGTCCAATTCCGAGGACCCGCTGAAGCCGGAGGATCCGTTCCCCCGCGTCCTGGCGCTGCGCCAGATGATGAACAGCTTCGGCCTGAACGACACCCCCATCGTCATGGCGGGCGGCGTCTGGTGGCTGTCGGACTGGGAAGACTGGATCGACAACCCCGACCTCGGCCCGGTGGCCTTCCAGTTCGGTACGCGTCCGCTGTTGACCCAGGAGAGCCCGATCTCCAACGCCTGGAAGCACCGCCTGCTGACGCTGAAGGAAGGCGACGTCTTCCTGAACCGCTTCTCGCCGACGGGCTTCTACTCCTCCGCCGTCAAGAACCCGTTCCTGATGGACCTGATGGCCCGCTCGGAGCGTCAGGTGGCCTATCTGCCCAAGCCGGTGGGCGAGCATTCCGCCGAGCTGCCGCTGGGCCCGCGCGGCCGCCCGGTCTATGTGACCGAGACGGACAAGGCCCGCGCCGAGGGCTGGCTGTCCCAGGGCTTCACCAGCGGCCTGAAGACGCCGGACAGCACGGTCATCTTCGTCACGCCGGAGCAGGCGGAGCGCATCCACCGCGATCAGGTGGACTGCATGGGCTGCCTGTCGGCCTGCAACTTCTCCAACTGGGCGCAGAACGAGGAAGGCACGAACGGCAAGCGCGCCGATCCGCGCTCCTACTGCATCCAGAAGACCCTGCAGGCGGTCAGCCACACCGACGACTGCGAAAACCAGCTGATGTTCGCCGGCCACAACGCCTTCCGCTTCGCGTCGGACCCCTACTACAAGGACGGGTTCATCCCGACCGTGAAGCAGCTGGTCGAGCGGATCGCCACCGGCTACTGACGCCGGCGGTTCGCGGCTTTGCGGGGGGCGCTTGCCCCCTGACCTGAAATCGTTCTAAAGTGAGCGGGCTGCGGCAGATCGCCGCGGTCCGTTTCGCGTTCCGACTTTGCGACCTGAACCACGGCGAACAGACGACGATGACCGGCACCCGACCCTTCAAGCGCGCCCTCGACCGCCTGCAGACGGCCGGCTTCCGCCCGACGCGCCAGCGTCTGGGGCTGGCCCGCCTGCTGTTCGAGGGGGAGCACCGCCACGTCACCGCCGAGCAGCTCCACACCGAGGCCATGGGGGCGGACCTGCGGGTGTCGCTGGCCACGGTCTACAACACGCTGAACCAGTTCACCGCCGCCGGCCTGCTGCGCGAGGTGGTGGTGGAGGCGGGCAAGTCCTACTTCGACACCAACACCAGCGACCATCACCATTTCTTCCTGGAAGGGACTGGCCGGCTGGAGGACATCCCCGGCGACGACGTGGTGGTGCAGCATCTGCCGCCGGCCCCGCCGGGAACGCGCATCGCGCGGGTGGACGTGATCGTCCGGCTGAGCGCGGAGCAGGGCGAGGAGCGCTGAGGGGCGGGCGGCTCATGGCTGCTGCTGGAAAAAATCCGTCTCCCGGCCGGGTCCTCGGGGAATTTCCGGAACATTGACGCGTTTTGGGAGCAATGGCATAAGCCGTAGCCGAGGCTCGGCCGCCGGAGGCCCCACGCCCGCGCGCGGCCGGGCCGGACAGAACCCCGTCTGGAGAACGCCGCCATGTCGCTGAAGGGCACGAAGACCGAGCAGAACCTCAAGGCGGCCTTCGCGGGTGAGAGCCAGGCCAACCGCCGCTATCTCTATTTCGCCCAGAAGGCCGACGTGGAAGGCCACAACGAGGTCGCCGCGGTCTTCCGCTCCACGGCGGAGGGCGAAACCGGCCACGCCCACGGCCATCTGGAGTTCCTGGAGGAGGCCGGCGACCCGATCACCGGCCTGCCCATCGGCGATACGGTGAGCAACCTGAAGGCCGCCATCGCCGGCGAGACCCACGAATACACCGACATGTATCCGGGCATGGCCCGCACCGCCCGCGAGGAAGGCTTCGAGGAGGTCGCGGACTGGTTCGAGACGCTGGCCAAGGCCGAGCGCAGCCACGCCGGGCGGTTCCAGAGGATGCTGGACCAGCTGTCGTCATGACGGCGCGCCGGACCGCGATCACCCGCGCCGACATTCTTCCCCTGGACCGCTACGCCCGCGAACGCGCCGCCCGCCGCAGCGCTCTGGTCGCCGTGAAGAAGAGGCGCCGCGTCGCGGTCGGCCCCGACGCCCTCGTCCATTTCGAGAATTACGAGACGATGTGGCAGCAGGTCCACGAGATGCTGTTCATCGAGCGGGGCGGCGAAGACCAGATCGACGGCGAGCTGCGCGCCTACAACGGCCTGATTCCGCAAGGGACGGAGCTGGTTGCCACCGTGATGTTCGAGATCGCCGACCCGGCGCGTCGCGCCGCCGAACTCGGCCGGTTGGGCGGGGTAGAGCGGACGATGACGCTGCGCTTCGCCGGCCACACGGTGACCGGCCGGCCGGAGGAGGACGTGGCGCGCACGAACGGGGCGGGCAAGGCCTCCGCCGTCCATTTCCTGCATTTCGACTTCACGCCGGAGCAGATCGCCGCCTTCCGCACCCCCGGCACGGAGGTGATCCTCGTCATCGGCCATCCCGAGTACGGCCACATGGCGGTGATGCCGGAGGCGGTGCGGGCGGAGCTTGCGGGGGATTTCGGGTAGGGAGACCCTTGCCCCCACCCTAGCCCTCCCCCGCTGCGCAGGGGAGGGGACTTTTCTCCCTCTCCTGCGCAGCGGGGGAGGGAAGGGGCCCGCGGCGCCAGCCGTGGGAAGGGTGGGGGCAAACGGCCCACCGCCCGCCGGTTACTCGAACGTCTCGTCCTTGTAGGCGCCCCAGAACTCGCCGCGGCTCATCCAGCCGCGATAGCCCTTCAGGTCCACCTCGCACCATTCGCCCTTGCACTTGCGCAGCCAGCCGATCACGCCCGGCTGGGCGCGGGCCACGACGGCGGCGTCGCCGCGCGGCTCCTTGCGGACGGTGCGGATGTCGCCGGTGATGACGATGCTGCGCTTGCCCGACAGCATGCTCTGGTGGACCCAGCCCTCGCTGCCTTCCCAGTCGCGGATGCGGCGCCAGGTGTCGAATTCCTGAGTGATCTCCACCGGCATTTCCTTGCGGGTGAACACCCATTCGATGGGGTAGCGCACGTTGGGGCCGGTGCGCGCGTTCACCTCGCCCGAGCGCAGCGACACGAAGCGGGGGATCGGCAGGCCCGAGGCGTGGGTCGGGTCCTTCTCGCGCCGCGCGCCGTCCGACGCGTCGGCGGTGGACGGCGTGACCGGCGCCAGGGCTGCGACGGCCAGCGCCAGGACGGCGAGAGCGCGGCGGATGGCAGACGTCGTCGGCAACGGCAGCCCCGTGCTGTGGAGATCGGAAGGATGTGAGTCGGAGGCACTATAATTAGGGGTAGCCGCCGGGGGCAAGCGCAAGGCGCGGGCGGGCGAACGGCATCGGTTCTTGTCACATGGCGGGGCGGCTCATCGGGCTGGTCGCCGCGCCGAATCGTCACTGCCATCTGGACAGCTTCCCAACCGCTTGATAGGACAAGCGTCGGCCCGGAATGGGGGGAGGCACCGTCTATGACCGAAAAGAAGAAGCCGCTCGTCGTCGTCACGCGGAAACTGCCCGACGTCATCGAGACGCGGATGATGGAGCTGTTCGACGCACGGCTGAATTCCGACGACGAACCCCTGACCCACGCACAGCTCATCGACGTGGTGCAGACGGCCGACGTGCTGGTCCCCACCGTCACCGACCGGATCGACCGCGAGGTGATCGAGAAGGCCGGGCCGCAGCTCCGCCTCATCGCCTCCTTCGGCACGGGCGTCGACCACATCGACCTGAAGGCGGCGCGGGAGCGCGGCATCAGCGTCACCAACACGCCGGGCGTCCTGACCGAGGACACGGCGGACATGACCATGGCCCTGCTGCTGGCGGTCGGCCGCCGGGTGGCGGAAGGCGAACGGCTGGTGCGCTCCGGCCAGTGGAAGGGCTGGGGGCCGACGACGATGCTCGGCCACCGCATCCAGGGCAAGCGGCTGGGCATCCTCGGCATGGGCCGCATCGGGCAGGCGCTGGCGCGCCGGGCGCGGGCCTTCGGCATGTCGATCCACTACCACAACCGCCGTCGCGTCTATCCGGACGTCGAGCAGGAGCTCGAGGCGACCTATTGGGAGAGCCTGGACCAGATGCTGGCGCGCATGGACGTGGTGTCCATCAACTGCCCGCACACCCCGGCCACCTACCATCTGCTGTCGGAGCGCCGGCTGAAGCTGCTGCGTCCGCACTGCTTCATCGTCAACACCTCGCGCGGCGAGGTCATCGACGAGACGGCGCTGACCCGGATGCTGTCGAAGGGGGAAATCGCCGGCGCCGGCCTGGACGTGTTCGAGCATGAGCCGGCGGTGAACCCGAAGCTGCTGCGGCTCGACAACGTGGTCCTGCTGCCGCACATGGGCTCCGCGACCATCGAGGGCCGCATCGATATGGGCGAGAAGGTCATCATCAACATCAAGACCTTCGCGGACGGCCACGCCCCGCCCGACCGCGTCCTGGAAACGCTGCTGTAAGGCGGTGGGAGAGGGCGTCTAGAGGACGCCCTCATACAGGCTGGCCATGGGGATCTCGATCCCGACCGAGGGGAAGCGCAGCGTCCCGCCCCCGATGACATCGCGGACCACCCAGCTCTGTTCGTCCTCGCGGTGCCACAGCTCGGCATAGCGCTTCGTCGAGTCGAGCAGCAGGATTTCCTGCACCGACGGGATTTCCCGGTAGATCGCCAGCTTCCGGCCACGGTCGAACTGGGCGGTGGAGGGCGACAGGATCTCGACGATGATCGTCGGGTCCGGCACCGGAACCATGCCGGGCTTCAAGGGCTGGCAAGTCACCGCGATGTCCGCCTGGAAATAGGTGTCCTCGTGGTCGGACAGCCGGATGCCCGCTTCGGAAACGACACGGCATGGAGGCCGGAGCCGGGTTCCGATCTGAATGCCGATGGCCATCGCCAAGGCGCCATGAGTTGCGGCGGGCGGCGCCATGGCGACGGGTTGACCGCCGTCCAGCTCATAGCGGGTGTCCGTTCCGTCGTTCCAGACGAGGAACTCCTCCACGGTCATCGGGCGGGGTGCCGGATCGCTCATGCCCATGAGTATGGCCCTCTCCCTCGTCGCTTCCAAGTGGGCGCCGCCCAAGGGGCCGCCGCGGCTATTTCGCGGCCAGCCCGCCGCCCAGCTCGATGCGCACCTCCACGACACCCGGCTCGTCCAGGTTCTCCTTGCGGATGAAGCCGAGCGCGCGGCACATGCCGAGCATGCTGGTGTTCTCGCGCAGGACCTCGCCGTAGACCTCCCTGATCCCGCGGGAACGGGCGTAGTCCAGGATCTTGTTCATCAGCTGGTAGCCCAGCCCTTGGCCCTTCATGTCCGATCGCACCATCACGGCGTATTCGGCGCGCAGGTTGTCGGGGTCGGCGGTGATGCGGACCACGCCGTACATGATGGTCTCGCCGGTCTCCGGGTCCGGCCCGACCGCGACCAGACCCATCTCGCGGTCGTAGTCCATCTGGGTCAAACGGGCGGCGGCCTGGTGCGACAGCCGCTTCAGCGGCGCGAAGAAGCGCAGGCGCAAATCCTCCTGCGTCTGGTTGGCCACCATGTGGTGCACCAGCGGCTCGTCCTCCGGCAGGATGGGGCGGACGAGGAACTGGCGGCCGTCCTTGATGGTGATCCGGTCCTCCAGCCCCTTGGGGTAGGGGCGGATGGCCAGACGCTTGGCGCCGGGCAGGGCCGGCACCCCGACCTTGATGCGGGCGTCGAGCGCCAGCACGCCCTCCGCGTCGGCGAGCAGCGGGTTGACGTCCAGCTCGGCGATCTCCGGGAAATCGACGATGAGCTGGGAAATCTTGTTCAGCGTCAGCGCCACCGCCTCCAGATCGACCGCCGCGCGCGAGCGGTAGCCCTGCAACTGCCGCCAGATGCGGGTGCGGCCCATCAGCTCGGTCGCCAGCTTCATGTTCAGCGGCGGCAAGGCGAGCGCGTAGTCCTCCACCACCTCCACCCCGATGCCGCCCTCGCCGAACAGCAGGACGGGGCCGAACAGCTCGTTCTCGGTCATGCCGACGATCAGCTCGTAGGCGTCGGCGCGCACCGCCATCTCCTGGACGGTGAAGCCCTCGATGCGGGCGTCGGGCACCGCCTCGCGCACGCGGGCCAGCATGGCCTCGGCCTCGGCCTTGACCTCCGCCGGCTCGGTCAGGTGCAGGGCGACGCCGCCGACGTCCGACTTGTGGGTGATGTCCGGCGACAGGATCTTCAGCGCCAGCGGCCCGCCGATCATCTCGGCGCAGTGGGCGGCCTCCTCCGGCGTGTCGGCGCGGCGGGTATCGACGACCGGGACGCCGTAGGCGGCGAGCACGCGCTTGGCCTCATATTCGCTGAGCCAGTCGCGCTTCTCGGCGATGGCGCGGGAGATAATCTTGCGCACCGTGATGCCGTCGGGCTGGAAATCCTCCGGCACCGACGGCGGCGTCTCCATCAGCAGCTCCTGGTTCCGGCGGTATTCCACCAGATGCAGGAAGGCGCGCACCGCGTGGCTGGGCGTGTCGTAGGTGGGGACGCGGTTGGCGGCGAACAGCTTGCGCGCTTCCGCCGCCGTGTTGTCGCCCAGCCAGCTCGTCAGCACCGGGTGCTTGCGCGTCTTGTTGGCGATCATGGTGTCGACCACCGCCTGCGCGGCGGCCCGCCCGTCGGTCACCGCGGTCGGGCAGTTCAGCACCAGCACGGCGTCGTTGTTGGGGTCGGCCATCAGCGCGTTCAGCGCGTCGGCGTAGCGTTTGGGCGGGGCGTCGCCGCCGATGCGCAGCGGGTTGCGGGCGCTGCCGGCGCCCAGCGCCTTCTCCAGCGCGTCCATCGTCTCCGGCGCGAACTGGGCGAGCCGCCCGCCGGACAGGATCAGGCTGTCGGTCGCCATCACCCCCATGCCGCCGCCGTTGGTCAGGATGGCCAGCCGGTCGCCGGTGATCGGCGACCCGGTGCCCAGCGTGCCCACCGCGTCGAACAGCTCGTCCAGGCCGCTGACGCGGAGGATGCCGGCGCGGCGGAAGGCGGCGTCATAAACGGCGTCGGACACCGCCAGCGCCCCGGTGTGGGAGGTCGAAGCCTCCAGCGCCTCGTCGGTGCGGCCGGACTTGATGACGATCACCGGCTTCTGACGGGCGGCGGAGCGCGCCGCCGACATGAACTTCCGCGCGTCGCTGATGCTCTCGATGTAGAGCAGGATGGCGCGCACGTTGGCGTCGCCGGCCAGATAGTCCAGAAGGTCGCCGAAATCGACGTCCGCCTTGTCGCCCATCGAGATCAGGTGCGAGAAGCCGATCCCCCGCGCCGTCGCCCAATCGGCGATCGACGTCACCACCATGGAGGACTGCGCCACCAGGGCCACGTCGCCCTTTTTCGGCGTGACATGGCCGAAGCTGGCGTTGACCCCGCGGCCCGGCACCATGATGCCCAGGCTGTTGGGGCCCAGGACGCGCATCAGGTGGGGCTTCGCCGCCTCGCGCAGGGTCTGGATCTGCTCCTTGGAAAAGCCGCTGGAGATGACGATGGCCGCCTTGGTCCCGCGCTTGCCCAGCGCCTCGATGGTGGCGGGCACCGTGGCGGCGGGGGTGCAGATCACCGCCAGGTCCGGCGTGACCGGCAGCTCGTCCACCGTCTTGTAGGTCAGAACCCCCTCGACCGCGCGCTCGCCGGTCACCGGCATGATCGGGCCGTCGAACCCGGCGTTGAACAGGTTGCGGGCCACCACGGCGCCGATGGTGTTCGGCTTTCGGGTCGCCCCGATCAGGGCGATGGAGGCGGGTTTGAACAGGCGGTCGAGGTTGCGAACGGTCATGGCCGGGTTCCGGGAGTTCGTCTCACACAGCAAGGCTCGAACAGCCGCCATTCCGCTAAAGATCGGACCGGGGCCGTCGAGTTGCAATCAGCGGTAAGGAGGCAATCGCAGGACGGGAACGCGACCGATCGCCGCTCATGTTGCGGTGCAACATACACATTGGTCATACCTTTGTACAGGCGCCCTTTGTCGCGCCCCCCTCCGAAACGGATATCCATGCCGCGCATCGGGGCTTGAGCGGGCGGGCGCGATGCTCCACCCTGTTGACCTCAATGGAAAAAATGGGAGCGGGAGCCATGAAGGTCGGGATCGTCGGGGCTGGCGCGGTGGGCGCCACGGCGGGCTTCGCCATGGTGATGAGCGGTTCGGCCAGCGAGGTCGTGCTGGTCGACATGAACGAGAAGCTGGCCGCGGCCCAGGCGCAGGACATCGCCCATGCCGTGCCCTTCGCCCGCGCCGCCCAGGTGCGCCAGGGCGGCTACGCGGCGCTGGCCGGGGCCGGGGTGGTGGTGCTGGCCGCCGGCGTGGCGCAGCGGCCCGGCGAGACGCGCCTGCAACTTCTGGAGCGCAACGCGGCGGTCTTCGGGGCCATCATCCCGGCGGTCCTGGCGGCGGCGCCCGACGCCATCCTGCTGGTGGCGACCAACCCGCTGGACGTGATGACGCAGATCGCCACCCGCATCTCCGGCCTGCCGCCGTCGCGGGTGATCGGCTCCGGCACGATCCTCGACACCGCGCGGTTCCGCGCGCTGCTGGCCGACCGGCTGGGGGTGACGGCGAAGTCGGTGCACGCCCATGTGGTGGGCGAACACGGCGATTCGGAAGTCCTGCTGTGGTCCGGCGCCACCGTGGCCGGACTGCCGGTGGATCGTGGTGCCGAGCGGCTGAAACGTCCCCTGACCGCGGAGGACCGCGCCGCCATCGACGAGGGTGTGCGCCGGGCCGCCTACCGCATCATCGACGGCAAGGGCCACACCGCCTTTGGCATTGCGGGCGGCCTGTCGCGCATCGTGGCGGCCATCGCCGGGGACGAGCGGGCGGTGCTGACCTGCTCGATCATCAACGACGAGGTTCTGGGCGTGCCGGACGTGGCGCTGTCGCTGCCGCGGGTGATCGGGCGGGGCGGCGTGCTGGAGACGGTGATGCCCGACCTGTCGGAGGAGGAGGCGGCGGCGCTGAAGCGCAGCGCGGAAATCCTGAAGGAGGCGGTGACCTCGGTGGAGAAGTCGCTGCCGTGACCGGGTGAGAAAAAAAGCGGGTCCGGTCCGCGTTGCAGGACCGGCCCCGCGCTGCGGAGCCGGCCCTTGCAACCCGTCCAGTCGACAGGCGCGTCAGACCACCGGGCCGAGCTGACCTTTGGTGGCGGCGGCGGCGCGCTCCATGCCTTCCTGGATCTTCCTGGCGGCTTCCTGCTCGTCGCCCCAGCGCAGGATCTTCACCCACTTGCCCTTTTCCAGATCCTTGTAGTGCTGGAAGAAGTGGGCGATCTGCTCGGTGGTGATCTCCGGCAGGTCCTTGTAGGACTTCACGCTGCTGTAGAAGGGGTGCAGCTTGTCGACCGGAACGGCCAGCAGCTTCTCGTCCTCGCCGCCCTCGTCCTCCATGAACAGCACGCCGATCGGGCGCGAGCGCAGGACGGCGCCCGGGATGACCGAATGGCGGCCGACCACGCAGACGTCCACCGGGTCGCCGTCACCCGACAGGGTGTGCGGGATGAAGCCGTAGTTGCAGGGGTAGTACATGGCGGTGTGCAGGAAGCGGTCGACGAACATCGCGCCCGACTCCTTGTCGATCTCGTACTTCACCGGCTCGCCGCGCAACGGGATCTCGATGACCACGTTCACGTCCCACGGGGCGTTCTTGCCGACCGGAACCTTGCTGAGATCCATGGAAAACCATCCTTCGACTGCAAAAGCGGGTTGCGCTTGGTTGTGGACGCGGGCCAAAGCTCCCGGCGCCGCGCGCGCGGAGTTTTAGGCAGATGCGGCCATAAGTCAAAGCGCACTTGCGCAGGTGCGGCAAAGGGACGAGCCTTCGCCATGCCCTGCATCCTCTTTGCGCTGCTCTGTCTCGCCTTTTTTCCCCTTGCGGCATGGGCCGACCCCCCTGCGAAGGCTGCCCACGCCATCGCCATGCATGGCGACGCCGCCTACCCGCCGGGTTTCGCGCATTTCGCCTACGTCAACCCCGACGCGCCGAAGGGCGGCACGCTGCGCCAGGCGGTGACCGGCGGCTTCGACACGCTGAACCCCCATGTGGTCAAGGGCGTGCCCGCCCTGGGGCTTGGTTTCGTTTTCGAAACGATGCTCGCCCGCTCGTGGGACGAGCCCTTCTCGCTCTACGGCCTGCTGGCCGAGAGCCTGGAGGTGCCGGAGGACCGGAGCGCCGCCGTCTTCCACCTGAACCCCGCCGCGCGCTGGCACGACGGGACGCCGGTGACCGCCGCCGACGTGTTGTTCTCGCTGGAGGTCCAGCGCGCCCACGGCACGCCGAACCGCCGCCAGTACTACGCCAAGGTGGCGGACGCCGAGGCGCCCGACGCGCGCACCGTCCGCTTCGCCTTCGCCCCCGGCCCGGACGGGCGGTTCGACCGCGAGATGCCGCTGCTGATGGGGTTGATGCCGATCCACGCCAAGGCGTGGTGGGCGGGGCGTGACTTCGCCGCGACGACGCTCGACCCGCCGCTGGGCAGCGGCCCCTACCGGGTCAAACAGGCGGAGGCCGGACGGCGCATCGTCTACGAGCGGGTGGCCGACTATTGGGGGAGGGACCTGCCGTCGCGGCGCGGGCTGTTCAACGCCGACACGCTGGATTTCACCTATTACCGCGACGACTCGGTGGCTCTGGAGGCCTTCCTGGCCGGGCAGGGCGACGTGCGACGCGAATCCGATCCCGCCAAATGGGCCACCGGCTACGACGGCCCGGCGCTGCGCGCGGGGCGGATCGTGCTGGAGGAGTTGCCGCACCGCCGCCCGGAGTTCGCCCGCGGCCTGATCTTCAACACCCGGCGTCCGCCGTTCCAGGACATCCGGGTGCGGCGGGCGCTCGGCCTCGCCACCGACTTCGCCTGGATCGGCAAGACCCTGTTCCACGGCGCTCTGGTCCGCACGGCGAGCTATTACCCGAACTCCGAACTTGCGGCCGAGGGGCTGCCGGGGCCGGAGGAACTGGCGGTGCTGGAACCCTTCCGCGACCGCCTGCCGCCGGCGCTGTTCACCGAGCCCTTCACCTTGCCGCGCACCGACGGCAGCGGTCCGGCGGGGGCGCGGGACAATCGGCGCGAGGCGCTGCGCCTGCTGGCCGAGGCCGGTTGGCGGGTGAGCGGCGGGCGGCTGATGGACGGGGCGGGGCGTCCCTTCGCCTTTGAGATCCTGCTGGGCAACCCGTCGGACGAGCGGGTGGCGCTGGAATACACCCGCTCGCTGGAGCGGCTGGGCATCGTCGCGACGGTGCGCACGGTGGACAACGCCCAGTATCAGGGGCGGCTCGACCGTTTCGATTTCGACATGACCTTGCGCTGGTGGGTTTCCAGCCTCTCGCCGGGCAACGAGCAGCTTTACTATTACGGGTCGGAGGCGGCGGACCAGCCGGGCAGCCGCAATTACCCCGGCATCCGCGACCCGGTGGTGGACGCCATTGCCGCCTCCATCGCCGAGGCGCGGACGCGCGCCGACCTCGTGGCCCGCACCCGCGCGCTCGACCGGGTGCTGCTGTGGGGCCAGTACATGGTGCCGCTGTTCCACAGCCCGGCCGACCGCATGGCCCGCTGGTCGCGGCTGAAGCACCCGGAGGCGACGCCCCTCTACGGCCCGCTGGTCGAGTCCTGGTGGATCGAAGAGGGCGGCTGAACCTCCGCATGCCCATCATGGACCCGGTAAGCGTGTAGGATCACATCGACCACGGCGTCCAGATCGGTGAAGCGGTCGGTGTTGACGATCAGGTCGTATTGCAGCGGATCGCCGTTGGAGATCTTGAAGAACTCCTTGAAATAGCGGGCGCGGGCGGCGTTGACCCGCTGCACCTCGTGCAGCGCGTCGGCGACCTTGGCGGGGTCGCCGCCGGCCAGCCGCGCGGCGCAGACCTCGTCCGAGCCGACGATGCGGACGCGGAAGCGCGGCGCCCCGCGCAGCAGCAGATGCGCCCCGCGCCCGACGATCACCCCGCCGCGGAAGGCGATGCCGTTGACCACGCGGGTCAGCAGCCGCTGGTGCTCGGTCAGCGGGTCGTGCAGCCCCATCAGGCTGGCGTAGAGGAACATCCCCGCCCGCCCCGGCAGCTTCTCGTCGAGCTGGCGCATCAGCGTCGGGTCGGAAGTGGCGGTCGCCACCACGGCGTCGAGGATTTCCTTGTCGAAGCAGGGCACCCCCAGCGCCTGGGCGAGCTTCGCCGCGATCGCCTCGCCGCCGGTGCCGTGCTCGCGGGCGATGGTGACGACGGGGGGCGGGGACTCCAGCGGGCCGGAGCGGGGCCGGTGCGGCTGGAGCTGGTCGGTTCGGATGTAGGTCAGAAGCGCCTGGAATTCGTCGCGGGCCATGGCTTCCCTCCGCGAACGGTTGCGACGGTTCCAGTGTCCGGCCGGGCGGCGGCGGGGTCAACGACCCCCAAGGGGGAGGGGCACGCGGTCGCACCCCTTCCGCGCGCCGCCGAAAAGGCTCTACAGAACCCGGACCGCGATCACCGTCAGCAGGACGACGATGATCCACAGGGCGACGCGCTCGCTGATCCGGCGTTCCACCCAGCGGTCGAGCATGTGCTTGATCGAATGGGGGTGCAGGCGCAGGCCGCCGTCGGCCAGTTCGGCGGCGGCGCGTTCGGCCTGGTTCACCAGCCGGGGCAGGCGGCGCACCGTCGACACCATGGCCTCCAGATCGTCGAGGATCTGGGCTTCCGGCCCACGGTTCTCGCGCATCCAGTCCTCGATCAGCGGGCGCGCCAGCTCCCACATGTTGATGTTCGGATTCAGGATGCGGCCCACCCCCTCCGCCGTCAGCATGCTCTTCTGGAGCAGGAGGAGCTGCGGCTGGGTCTCCATCTCGAACTGCTCGGTCACCGCGAAGAGCTGGGCGAGCAGACGGCCGACGGAAATCTCGCTCAGCGGCTTGTTCTGCAGCGGCTCGCCGATGGCGCGGCAGGCCTGGGTGAAGACCTCGATCGACTGGTGGCGGGGGACGTAGCCCGCCTCGAAATGCACCACCGCGACGCGGCGGTAGTCGCCGGTCAGGAAGCCGATGAGCATGTCGGCCAGATAGGTTCGCGTCGCCCGGTCCAGCCGGCCCATGATGCCAAAATCGACGGCGGTGATGTTGCCGTCCTGGGTGACGAACAGGTTGCCCGGATGCAGGTCGGCGTGGAAGAAGCCGTCGCGGAACACCTGGTTGAAGAAGCTGGCCGAGGCCTTGGCCAGGATCTCGTCGCGGTCGTGGCCGGCGGCGTCGAGCCTTTCCGACTCGTCCACCTTGAAGCCGCGGATGCGCTCCAGCGTCAGGACGCGGCGCGCCGTGCGGTCCCAATCGATGGCCGGGACGTTGAAGGTGGGGTCGTCCTTGAAGTTGTCGCCCAGCTCCGAGGCCGCCGCGGCTTCCATCCGCAGTTCCATCTCCAGGCGGGAGGTGCGGGCGAAGGTGTCCACCACCTCGCGCGGGCGCAGCCGCTTCAGCTTGGGCATGACCAGGACGGCCAGCTCGGCCAGCCAGTAGAACAGGTCGATGTCGCGCTCGAAGGCGTTCTCGATGCCCGGCCGCAGCACCTTCACCGCAACCTCCCGCCCTTCGGCGGTGACGGCGAAATGCACCTGCGCGATGGAGGCGGCGGCGACCGGCACCTCGTCGAAGCTGCGGAACAGCTTGCCGATGGGGGCGCCCAGCTCCTCCTCGACGATGGCGCGGGCCTGCGATCCTGGGAAGGGCGGCAGCTTGTCCTGGAGTTCGGCCAGATCGAGCGCCATCCGCTCGCCGACGAGGTCGGAGCGGGTGGACAGCAGCTGCCCCAGCTTGATGTAGGTCGGCCCCAGATCGGCCAGCGCGCGGGCCAGCCGCTGGCCGACGCGGCCCGGCTCCTTGGCGTTGCCGACCCAGCGCCAGAACAGGGCGAAGCCGGGGGCGGTCTGCGGCAGCGTTTCCGGCAGCGCGTTGTAGCGCGCCAGCGTGCGGCCGATCACGAAGAGGCGGCCGATGTTTCGGGCGGTCCGGAACAGCATCCGGTCAGATCCGCCAGCCGGAATGGATGGCGGCGATGCCGCCGGTCAGGTTGCGCACGCGCACCGCGCCGAAGCCCGCGGCCTCGATGCGCTTGACCATCGCCTGCTGCTCGGGGAAGCGGCGGATGCTCTCCGCCAGATAGCGGTAGCTGTCCTCGTCCCCGGCCACCACGCGGCCGAGCCGCGGCAGGACCTGGAAGGAATAGACGTCGTAGATCTCGCGCAGGACCGGAAGGACCACGTGGCTGAACTCCAGGCAGAAGAACTTTCCGCCGGGCTTCAACACGCGGCGCGCCTCGGAAAGCGCGGCGTCGATGCGCGTGACGTTGCGCAGGCCGAACGCAATCGTATAGGCGTCCACCGAACGGGAGGCGATGGGCAGCCGTTCGGCGTCGCCCACGGTCCAGTTCACGCCGGTCAGCAGGTTGCGGTCGTAGGAACGGTCGCGCCCGACGCGGACCATCGACTCGGTGATGTCGCAGACCACGGCCCGCCCGCCGCCGCGCTCCAGGAAGCGGAAGGCGATGTCGCCGGTGCCACCCGCCACGTCGAGCAGCGTCATGTCGGCGCGCGGGGCGACCATCTCCATCAGCGTGTCCTTCCACAGCCGGTGGATGCCGCCCGACATCAGGTCGTTCATCAGGTCGTAGCGCCCGGCCACGCTGTCGAAGACGGCGCGGACGAGGCCGGACTTGGCGTCGGGATCGACGGGGCGGTAGCCGAACCAGTTCCCTTCGGCCCCGGCGGACACGCCGGTGGCCTGGGCCGGAGCTGCGGGCTGGGACGGGGCGGAGGGGGTGCGCGGATCGGTCATGGCGCGCAACATAGCGCGCGACCTGGGCTTGCGCCAGCCGGGGCGTTGCCGTGACGCACCCCCGGCGCGCGGTTTTTGCGGGCTTGACCCCGTGCCCGGCCTTCGCCACCGTGCCGCAGGTGTACGACGGGGAGACCATGGCCACGCTGCAGAAAGCCCTGCTGGTCGCCTTCGACCTGCTGCGGGAGGGGCGCTTCAGCCGGAGTCGGCGGCCATCCGCAACAATCTCCCCGACGCCCACGCGCTCTGCGGCGACTCGGCGGCGGCGCTTCCCGCAGCCGCGGTGGAGCGGTCAGCCTCTGGGCGGCGGGCTGATGTTCGCCACGCTGCGCCCGCTGTTGACGCAATCGTCAACAGATAAGACGCAATCATCAACAGGGGCTTTGGAGGGTTGCCTGTTGGACTGCGACGCCCGGCTGCGCGCGCTTTTCCGGTAGGTCTGCTACCCTTCGCACCCTTCACCATCCAGTGCGGACACACGCGGACACATGGCGACAATCGCGGAAGCCCTGGCCATCGCCTTCGACCATCACGAGTCCGGCCGTCTGGCCGAGGCCGAGATCCTCTATGGCCGCATCCTCGACGCCGATCCCCATCAGGCGACCGCGCTGCGTCTGCTGGGCGTGCTCTACGGCCAGACGGACCGGCCGAAACTGGCGGCGGCGCTGTTCGTCGGGGCGATCGGGCTGCTTCCCGACGACCCCGGCCTGCGCTACGACCTTGCCCGCGTCCGGCTGATCCTGGAGGACGGGGAGGGGGCGGTGGCCGCCCTGCGGCGGGCGCTGGCGCTCCAGCCCGACCACGCGGCGGCGCTGTTCCAGCTCGCCCTGGCCTGCCGCGGCGTCGGGCGGCACGGCGAGTCGCTGCTGGCGCTGGAACGGCTCCTGACGCTCCAGCCCGACAGCCTGGAGGCCCGCTACCTCGCCGACCGCGCGGTCGAGCGGGAGGGCCGGGCGCTTCTGGAGCGGGGGGAGATCGGGCGGGCGGTGGCGCGGCTCACCCGCCCGGTGGCGGAGGCGATCGGCGTGCCGCTCCTCTCCGCCCACGCCGCCGCCCTCTACCGCGACGGCCGGGCGGGGGAGGCCGCGCGGCTGCTGCGCGGGATGCTCGCCGTCCTGCCGGCGGAGGCCATGGCGCTGTGGAACCTGTCGCTGGGGCGGCTCGACGGTGGCGGTGGCGGTGGCGGCGACGCGGCGGCGGCGGAACGGCTGGCCCGCCGGGCGCGGGCCCTCGCCCCGCAGGAGGCGGAGGCCCACGCCAAGCTGGGGCTGGCGCTGGCCGCCCAGGGACGGCGGGTGGCGGCGGCGGTGGCCGCCCGCGCCGCGCTGGCCTGCGATCCGGCGCACGCGCCGTCCCTGTCCAACCTGGGCGCGCTGATTGTCCAGACGGAGTGCGGGCAGGCGCTGCGGCTGGCCGACCGGGCGCTGCGGCTGGCCCCGGAACTGGCCGAAGCCCAGGTGGTCCGCGGCGACGCCCTGGTGCATCTCGACCGCCCGCGGGACGCGGAGGAAGCCTTCCGCGGCGCGTTGCGCGTGGCGCCCCAACTGGTCGTCGCCCATTGGAATCTGTCCCATCTGCTGCTGCGGCTGGGCGATTACGCCGCCGGCTGGGCGGAATACGAGTGGCGCTGGCGGAGCGAGGCCCTGGCCGGGCAGCGCCGGCCCTTCCGCCAACCGCTGTGGGACGGCACGGATCTGGCGGGGCGGACCATCCTGGTCCACGCCGAACAGGGGCTGGGCGACACCATCCAGTTCGTCCGCTTCCTCGGCGCGGTTCTGCGGGCCGGACCGGCGCGCGTCTATCTGGAGGCCCACGGCCCGCTGCTGTCCCTGCTGGAGCGCAACACCGACCCGGCGCGGGTGACGGTGATCCCGAGGGCGCCCGACTTTCCGGGGGTGGGCGGGCTGCCCGACACCGACGTCCAGATCCCGCTGATGAGCCTGGCCGGCCTGTTCTGCCCGAGCCTGGAGTCCATTCCCGCCAATGCGCCCTATCTGCGCGCCGATCCGCAACGCGCCGCCGCCTGGAGCGAGCGGCTGGCGGTGAAAGAGCCGGGGCTGCGGGTCGGGCTGGTCTGGGCGGGCAACCCGTCCTTCCACGGCGACGCGCAGCGCTCGCCCCGGCTGGCCGGGCTGCGGCCGGTGCTGGACGTGCCGGGCGTGCGGTTCTTCGCGCTGCAGAAGGGGCCGGGGCGCGAGGACCTGGAGCGGATGGACCTGCCGCCCTCCTTCACCGACCTCGGCCCGGAGATCGCCGACGTCGCCGACACCGCGGCGATCATGGCCAACCTGGACCTCGTCATCTCCTCCTGCACCGGGCCGGCCCATCTGGCCGGGGCGCTGGGGGTGCCGGTCTGGGTCGTGCTTCCGCACCCGGCGGACTGGCGCTGGCTGATGGAGCGGGACGACAGCCCCTGGTACCCCACCGCCCGCCTGTTCCGCCAGACCCGCAGCGGCGACTGGTCCGGCCCGGCGGAGGCGGTGGCGCGGGCCTTGCGGGGGCTGGTGGATGGTTCGGAGGGCTGAAGGCGCCCCTTGCGTCAACCGGCGCTTCCCACCATCCTCCTTGCCATCATGCCCGAACTTCCCGAAGTCGAAACCGTCTGCCGCGGCCTCGCCCCCCATCTGGAGGGGCGGACCCTGGTCCAGGTGCTCCAGCGCCGCGCCAACCTGCGCGTTCCCTTTCCGGACGGCTTCTGCGAGCGGCTGACCGGCCGCCGCGTCGAGTCGGTGCGCCGCCGCGCCAAATACATCCTGGTCCATCTCGACGACGGGACGGTGCTGATCGCCCATCTCGGCATGTCGGGCCGCATGATCATCACCCCGGAACGGCCCGACGCCTGGGGCGCCCACGACCATGTCGTGCTGGAGACCGACGCCGGGACGGTGGTGACCTTCAACGACGCCCGCCGCTTCGGCCTGATGGACCTCGCCATGGTGGAGACGCTCGCCGAGCACCGGCTGCTGCGCGGCCTCGGGCCGGAGCCGCTGGGCAACGAATTCTCCGGACCGGTGCTGGCCACGCGGCTGGCCGGGCGGATGACCAGCATCAAGGCCGCCCTGCTGGACCAGGGCGTGGTCGCCGGGCTCGGCAACATCTACGTGTCGGAGGCGCTGTTCCTCGCCCGTCTCAGCCCCACGCGCATCGCCGCCACGGTGACCGGCGCCAAGGCGGAGCGGCTGGCCACGGCGATCCGCGCGGTTCTGGAACGGGCCATCGCCGCGGGGGGATCGTCCTTGCGCGACTACCGGCAGGCGTCGGGGGAGCTCGGCTATTTCCAGCACCAGTTCTCGGTCTACGACCGCGAGGGCGCGCCCTGTCCGGGCTGCACCTGCGACGTGGCGAAGACCGGGGGCGTCCGCCGGATCGTCCAGGCGGGTCGTTCGACTTTCTATTGTCCGCAACGCCAGCGTTGATATAGGTGGAAGGTATGACGGCTCCATCGGCCACCGCGAGGGCGACGCTCGCCGCCCTCCTCCTCGCCGGCCCCGCCCTTGCGGGTCTGGCCGGGGTTCCTTTGCCCGCAACCTTGTCCGTCTGGGCGGCCCCCGCTTGGGCGGCCGACTCCGCCCGTTACGTCGAAGGCATGGGGGACGTGCCGGTCATGCCGGGCCTGGCCCCCGCCGAGGAGGCGCCGCTGGTCTTCGACAAGCCCGCCGGACGCATCGCGCAGTCCGTGATGGCGGGAGCCATGGACCGCAACGCGGTCCTGTCCTTCTACAACCAGACCATGCCGCAGCTCGGCTGGAGCCGCGCCCCGCAACGGGCGGGCGGCAGCGCCAGCTTCCTGCGGGAGGGCGAGGAGCTGCGCCTGGAATTCGTCGAGCCGGCCGCCCGGAAGGCGGCGGCCACGGTGGTCCGCTTCTCGCTGATTCCGCGCTGATCCTCCGAACGAGACCAAGAGAAAACCAGAAGCACCCCCGCCCGGAGCGAGGGGGCAAACCACGGGAGCCTGCTGCATCATGCCGTACGAAACCATTCTCGTCGAAACCCGCGGACCGGTCGGGCTCGTCACGCTGAACCGGCCCAAGGCGCTGAATGCGCTGTCCGACCTGCTGGTGACCGAGCTGGGCCAGGCGCTGGACGCGCTGGAGGCCGACGACTCCGTCGGCGCCATCGTGGTCACGGGTTCGGAGAAGGCCTTCGCCGCCGGCGCCGACATCAAGGAGATGCAGAACTTCTCCTACATGGACGTCTACAAGGCCAACTTCATCACCGCCAAGTGGGAACGGCTGGCCAAGTGCCGCAAGCCGACCATCGCCGCGGTCGCCGGCTACGCGCTGGGCGGCGGCTGCGAGCTGGCGATGATGGCCGACTTCATCCTGGCCGCCGACACCGCCAAGTTCGGCCAGCCGGAGATCACCATCGGCACCATCCCCGGCGCCGGCGGCACGCAGCGCCTGACCCGCTTCGTCGGCAAGTCCAAGGCCATGGAGATGTGCCTGACCGGCCGCCTGATGGACGCCGCCGAGGCCGAGCGCGCCGGCCTCGTCAGCCGCGTCGTGCCGGCGGCGGAGCTGGTGGACGAGGCTGTGAAGGTCGCCGAGAAGATCGCCAAGCTCTCGCGCCCGGTCGTCATGATGGCCAAGGACGCCGTCAACGCCGCCTACGAGACGACCATGTCCGAGGGCATCCGGGTCGAGCGCCGAATCTTCCACTCGACTTTCGCCACCGAAGACCAGAAGGAAGGCATGGCCGCCTTCGCCGAAAAGCGTCAGCCCGATTGGAAGCATCGCTGACATCCCCCGACTCCTCCCCCGTATCTAGCGGGGGAGGGGCAGAAATCCGTCAAGATCTCGTAATCTTTCCTTTGCCGAAAAACAGTGTTGGACGGTGCCTTGACTCCCATTCGGCTGGAGCGTATAAGGCCCCCTCGCACTGGGACAGGCGTGTCGTCCGGAGTAGGGTTTTCATGGCCAATCATAAGTCTGCTGAAAAGCGCATTCGTCAAACCGCGCGTCGTACGGAGATCAACCGTAACCGCGTCAGCCGTATCCGCACCTTCGTGAAGAAGGTCGAGACGGCGATCTCGTCCGGCAACAAGGCTGAAGCCGCTGAGGCTTTCAAGGCCGCGCAGCCGGAAATGATGCGTGGAGCCTCCAAGGGCGTTCTGCACAAGAACACCGTGTCGCGCAAGCTGTCGCGCCTGTCGGCCCGCATCAAGGCTCTCTGAGTTTACTCGGCGTTATAAAGCCGCGCACCAGGTCTGGGCGCGGCTTTTTGCGTTTTTGATAAGTACAGTCTCCGTTCTTTCCGAGTCCTCCGGCAGAACTCCGGTGGGGCAGGGGATCGCGGCTGTTGGATGGCGAGTCGCCTCCGGTGGTCCTGATCTTTGGCGACGACAGGGGCGGGTTTCGGAATCGCTGCGTGATTTTTGCCGCAGTCCGGACCGTTCGCATTCTGTCCTATTGCCACGGCGAGGGCGGCTGATTAGACTTTCCTTCCGTTGGGAATGACGCACCGATGTCGTCTTTGACGTCACGCGCCGTTCACTGAGGGACGGAGACGTTCAAAGCCGCGGGCAAGGTTGCGGGACGCTCAAGAAGCTCGACTCGACCCGTTGCTCCTGGAGCGATGCTTTTCTTAAAACTCGACGTGGCAAGGGCGGAGTCCAACTTCGCCGAAGGGATAGTATTGCCGTCCAGTTGGGAGGCATCCACCGTTGGAGTCTTCAGGAGAGGAATGTTTTGAAGGCAGGAAGCCTAAGTTAAAGGACCTGCGTTAAGGGGTCCGGGTTCGGTCGGGCGGGATCGTGCCCCCTGCGGCGCGGGGCCGTCCGGGGGGAAAGGAGCGGGGTAGGGGAAGCATGTCGGTCGGCGCGTCGTTGGATCAGCAGTGGGCCCGCATTCGGGGCCGCCTCAAGGACGAGGTGGGCGAGATCGCCTACCGCAGCTGGCTGCAGCCGCTTTCCTTTGCCGGAATCCGCGGCGGGGAGGTGCGCATCGTCGTGCCCACCCGCTTCATGCGCGACTGGGTGCTGACCCACTACGCCGACCGCATCCGCAACCTGTGGGCCGGCGAGAATCCGGACGTCCTGTCCATCGACGTCGTGGTCGCCTCCGCCAACGCCCCGTCCATGCTGATGCCGGAATTGACGTCGGATGGGGACGCGGGCGAGCCGTCGCGCGACTCCGATCCGGCCGACGGCACCGTCGGCGGCGGCCCGGTTCCCCCGGCGCCCGCCCCGCGCGCCGCGGCGCTCAGCCAATCCGGTTCCTATGGGGCCGCCTCCTACGGGGCCAATTCCTACATCGGCTCGTCCTATTCGGCGGGGCCGCCCTCCTTCGCGTCGGACGAGTCGCCCACGGCGGTCGCCTCGGTGCTGGAGGACCGGACCGACATCTCGGCGCCGCTGGACCCCCGCTTCACCTTCGAGAACTTCGTGGTGGGCAAGCCGAACGAGCTGGCCCACGCCGCCGCCCGGCGCGTCGCCGACGCCACCTCGGTCACCTTCAACCCGCTGTTCCTCTATGGCGGGGTTGGGCTGGGCAAGACCCACCTGATGCACGCCATCGCCTGGCAGATCCGGCGGAACGATCCGAACCGCAAGGTGATCTACCTGTCGGCGGAAAAGTTCATGTACCAGTTCATCCGGGCGTTGCGCTTCAAGGACACCATGGCCTTCAAGCAGCAGTTCCGCTCGGTGGACGTGCTGATGATCGACGACGTGCAGTTCATCAGCGGCAAGGACAGCACCCAGGAGGAGTTCTTCCACACCTTCAACGCGCTGGTGGACCAGAACCGTCAGGTCATCATCTCCGCCGACAAGAGCCCGTCCGACCTGGAAGGCATGGAGGAGCGGCTGCGCTCCCGCCTCGGCTGGGGCCTCGTCGCGGACATCCACCCGACCACCTACGAGCTGCGGCTGGGCATCCTCCAGGCCAAGGCGGACGCGCTGAACGCGGCCATCCCGCTGAAGGTTCTGGAATTCCTCGCCCACAAGATCACCTCCAACGTGCGCGAGCTGGAAGGGGCGCTGAACCGCATCGTCGCCCACGCCGAGCTGGTCGGCCGGGCCATCTCGCTGGAATCGACGCAGGAGGTGCTGCACGACCTGCTGCGCGCCAACGACCGCCGCGTCACCATCGACGAGATCCAGAAGCGGGTGGCGGAGCATTTCAACATCCGCGTCGCCGACATGCATTCGGCCCGCCGCGCCCGCGCCGTGGCCCGCCCGCGGCAGGTCGCCATGTATCTCGCCAAGCAGCTCACCGCCCGCTCCCTGCCGGAAATCGGGCGCAAGTTCGGCGGGCGCGACCACACCACCGTGATGCACGCGGTGAAGAAGGTGGAGGAGCTGCGCACCACCGACCCCGCCTTCGCCGAGGACGTCGAGCTTCTCCGCCGCATGCTGGAGAGCTGACGGCTTCGAGGTGTTCCCTTGGCCGTTACAGGTCGATGAAGTTTGCGCCCACGCCCGCTTGAGCCATGGACGGCGCCCGGATATCGCGGCACAGTTGCCGCTGCGGCGGAGTCCGGCTGGACCGGTTCCGCGGCCGGCCCCGCGATGGGCACAGCCGGCATGAATTCGGGCCAATAAGAAAAGGGGAGAGCAGGTGCCATGACCAAGGTTCCGGAAACCACCAGCCTGGAACAGCGCTCCAGCGCCGAGACCCAGCGCGCCGCCAAGGGCTTCACCCGCCGCCTGCTGCTCCAGGGGACCGCCGCCGCCGCGGGCGTCGCTGCGGTCGGCCCCTTCATCCTGCGCGAGGGCCGCGCCGCGTCAGGCAGCGTCAAGATCTTCTCCTGGGCCGGCTACATCAGCCCGGACATGCTGGCCGACTTCGAGAAGAAGACCGGCATCAAGGCCAGCCTGACCGAATACGGCACCAACGACGAGCTGCTGAACCAGCTCAAGGCCACCGGCGGCGCCGGCTTCGACATCATCCACCCCACGGTGGACCGCGTGCCGAACTATGTGGAGTTCGAGCTGGTCCAGCCGCTGGACGAATCGAAGGTCAAATGGGACGGCTGCTTGAAGTCGGCGGTCGAGGGCTCCGCCGCCATGGGCGCCGTGGTCGGCGGCAAGCGCTTCTTCGCGCCCGCCGACTGGGGAACCGAAGCCATCGCCTACGATCAGGCCAAGGCGCCGCTGACCTACGGCACGGCCAGCTACGGCGACCTGTGGAAGCCGGAGCACGCCGGCAAGGTGACGGTGCGCGGCCATTCCGGCCTGATCGGCATCGGCCTGTGGCTGGAAGGCCAGGGCAAGCTGCCCCACCCGATCCGCGAGCAGTTCAAGGACGAGGCGAAGGCGCGCGCCAACTTCGACGCGATCCTTCAGGTCGCCGCCGCCAACAAGAAGGCCATCGGCCAGTTCTGGTCGAACGAGAACGAGGCCCAGGGCGCCTTCCGCACCAACGGCTGCGTCATCGGCCAGACCTGGGATTCGTCCGCGGTCGCCCTGCGCAAGGAGGGGCTGCCGATCCGTTTCCTGGCGCCGAAGGAAGGGGCGCTGGCCTGGATGGAGGGCTTCGCGATCCCGGCCAAGGCGGCGAACCTGGAGCAGGCCTACGCCTGGATCAACTGGTTCTACACGCCGGAGGCGGGCGCCCTCTACACCAACCATTCCGGCATCTCCAGCACGGCGGTCGGGGCGGAGGCGCATCTGTCCGACCTGAACAAGCAGTTCTTCGCCGACGCCTATCCGGGCGACGCGCTGCAGAAGCTGTGGTGGTGGCCGATCCAGGAGGCTTGGTACGTCTCCATCCGCAACGAGTACCAGGACCGCTTCCTGGCCGCGTGACACTAAATCTCTCCCGTCCCCAGTGTCCCCTCTCCCCCCTGGGGAGAGGGATAGGGTGAGGGGGTTGCGCTTGGCGGTACGTCCGGCACAAGCGCAACCCCCTCACTCAGCCCTTCGGGCCACCCTCTCCCCGGAGGGGAGAGGGGTAAGGGCGGCGCCTCCGCCAGAGGACTTCAGCATTCCAATCAGGTGCCTATGAGTCAGGACGTCCAGCTCGAGTCCGTCACCATGCGGTTCGGTTCCGTCACCGCCGTCCGCGACGTGTCGCTGACGGTCGGGGCGGGGGAATTCTTCAGCTTCCTCGGCCCGTCGGGCTGCGGCAAGACCACCATCCTGCGCATGGTCTCCGGCTTCATGGAGCCGACGGAGGGCGCCATCCGCATCGGCGGCCGCGACATGCGCGGCATCGGCCCGAACAAGCGCCCGACCGCGCTGATCTTCCAGAACCTCGCCTTGTTCCCGCTGATGACGGTGGCGGAGAACATCGGCTTCGGGCTGGAGGTGCGCGGCGTGCCCTCGGCGGAGCGCCAGGGGCGGGTGCGCAAGCTGCTCGACCTCGTGGCCCTGCCCGACGCCGCGGAGAAAAAGGTGACGGAGCTGTCGGGCGGCCAGCGCCAGCGCATCGCCATCGCCCGCGCGCTGGCGGTCGAGCCCGCCGTCCTGCTGCTGGACGAGCCGCTGTCGGCGCTCGACCTGAAGCTGCGCCAGCACATGCGCGCCGAGCTGCGCGACCTGCAGAAGCGGACCGGCGTGACCTTCATCTACATCACTCACGACCAGGGCGAGGCGCTGACCATGTCCGATCGGATCGGCGTGATGTCCAAGGGCGTGCTGGAGCAGGTGGGCGACGGCCGGGCCATCTACGATCACCCGGAAACCGCCTTCGTCGCCTCCTTCGTGGGCGAGAACAACCGCTTCGCCGGCACCGTCGCCGAGTCGGCGGGGGGCATGGCCGTTCTGGACACGCCCCGCGGCCGTCTGATCGGGCGCAACCCGCGCCGCCTGTCGCCCGGCGACCGCGCCACCCTGTTCGTCCGGCCGGAGCGCATGGCGGCGGGGGCGGGGGCGGAGAACGCGCTGGAGGCGCGGGTCACCCACCGCGATTTCGAGGGCGCCTTCATCAACGCCTTCCTGGAGGGCGGCATCACCGTCCAGGTCCCGCATCTGGGCGACGAGCCGCCGCTGACCCCCGGCGAGCCCGCCCGCCTCGCCTTCCGGGCGGAGGACGCCGTGGTGCTGCCCGACGCGCCGGTTTGATCTCAATCAGCGCCCGATTGGCACCGCCACAGGGATGGCCGCGCGGAAGGGCACCTTTTCGAAGTCGCTGACCAGAGCGTCCAGCCGCACCGTCCAGGACCCGGCCACCGGCAGCGTCACCCCGTCGGCCGCGTAGACGCCGGGCGCCAACTTGGGGAGGGGGCGGGTGATGCCCTCGACCCCGGCGGCGGGCAGGGCCAGCTCCGCCGACACCTCCAGCGCGTCGAGCGGCGCGCCGTCCGGTCCCGTCAGGCGCATCTCGACGCGGTTCGCTCCCGGCGTCGCCGGGGTCACCGTCACGATGGCGGTGCGCCCGCGCGCCACGACCGCGGTGCTGAAGCCCGCCGGCTTCTCGGCGAAGACCGGCGGGGCCTGGGTGCGCGGCGGCGGCGTGGTGCCCAGCCCGGCGGTGAACAGCACGACCAGCGCCGCGACCACCATCTCGGTGTGGACGCTGGCGCGCAGCCGGGCCGCTCCCTCAGTCCCCATGGTCTCCAGCCGTGGGGACAGCCACCAGCGGTTGACGGCGGCCAGCCCCAGCAGGGCCAGCGCGCAGACGATCTTGCCGGTCCAGATCTGGCCGTAGGCGGTGGTCAGGATGGCGCGCGAGTCGGCGATCTGCAACACGCTCAGCCCCGCGCCGGCGAGCAGAAGCACGGCCACCGCCGGAACCGCGATGGTCGAGAAGCGGCGGACCAGCCGCAGCGACTCGGCCGGCGGTTCCGTCCGCAGCAGCACGGCCAGCGGCCAGAAGCTGCCGATCCAGAAGGCCACCGCCAGACCGTGCAAGGCGACCAGCGGCACGCTGAGCCAGCGCGGCTCCGCGGTCGCGGCGTGGCCGGTGGCGGCCAGAGCCAGCGCCGCCCCGACCGCCCCGGCGATCAGCAACACACGGCCCGCCGTCCCGCGGTCCTCCAGGGCCAGCCCGAGGGCGGCGGCGATCAGGCCGAGCAGGGCGAGAAGGGCGCTCGGCCCCGCCGTGCTGGTCAGGCCGGCGATCCAGGGCGAGGCTCCGGCCAGGGCGGACAGCGGCGCCCCTTCCAGAACCGCACCGGCCAGCCCGGCGTTCAGCACCGCCACCAGCGCGGCGACGCCGACGCCCAGGCACAGGCCGGGGCGCAGGCGACGATTCAGCGGACTCCACCGCCCCGCCACCAGAACCAGGAACAGCCCACCGCCCACCGCGGCGAGCAGGCTTCCGTAATGGAGCGCCCGGACCGCGGCGGCGGCCAGCAGGGTGGCATGCGGCGTCGCCCCACCCAGCTCCGACAGTCGTTCCGGTTCCGCACCGATCCCGAACAGGAGTGATCCGGCGACCGGGTGGCCGTCCGCCGAGCTGACGCGGTAGTTGAGGATGTGCGTTCCCACCGCCAGCCCGCCGGGCAGGGTGACGCGCAGCGCCCCGTCCCCGGCAGCGGGCGGGGCGGGCAGGGGAAGCTCCACCCCGCCGGGGCCGATCAGTTTCACCGACACCGGCCGCACCGGCTCGTTGAAGCGCAGCACGGCCTCGGCGGGCGGGCTGTCGAGCCGCGCCCCGTCCTCCGGGGCGCTCTCGACCAGCACGGCGTGCGCCAGGGCCGGCGCGGACAGGGACAGCAGCATCAGGGCGGCGACCCACCCCACGACCAGCCGGCGCATGCGATCGTCCCTTCCCTTACGGCTTGGCGGTCAGGGTGACGCCGGGGGCCGGCTCCTTGTAATCGTGGTCGGTCTTGCCCGGCTCCGGAATCTCGATCCAGCGGTGCACGCCCGTCTCGCACTCCTGCACCACGGGGAAATAGACCACGGTGCCGGGCGCGGCGTCGGGCAGGCGGGCGCGGAAGACGAACTCGTCGTAATGGGCGTCGGGCAGCGAGCCGCCGGTCCAGGCGATCTCGGTGACCCCCTTGCTCAGCGACTCGCCGTAATAATCATAGGCCTTGGCGTATTGGCCTTCCTTGGTCGTCAGGGTCCAGCCGGGCTTGGGCATCGGCTTCACCGCGATGACCCCCTCCGGGATCTGCACGCGCAGGGCGACGGTGGGGGAGGCGCCGCAGCCATGGCCGACGCGCAGCACGCCCTTGTAGGTGCTGGCGGCGGGAGCCTGCTTGGTTTCCAGCGTGGTGTGGGCGAGGGCGGTGGCAGCGGGCAGGCAAACGAGGACGGCGGCGGTCAGCAGGGCGCCGCGGGTGTTGCGGGTCATGGGAACTCTCCGGTGTGTGCGCAGGCGTCGGATGGGGCCGTTGGGCCTGGTTCCGATTGACGGGGTTTCCGTTTCCGCAGTGCCCCCACCCCGGCCCTCCCCCGCTTCGCAGGGGAGGGTGCCTTGCGCGAAGCGGCGTCCGTCCCCTCCCCTGCGACAGCGGGGGAGGGTTAGGGTGGGGGCAACCGTCAGCGACGACGGGGAGACGGAAAGAGAAACGGTCGCGTGCCGGAAAAAGGCCGTTCAGCCGCAGGCCCGCGCCTGTGAGTGCGTGTGTGTCTGCGAGGGAACTCGGTCAGACACTCACCGGAGGCGCCCGGGCGGAGAAGGCGCGCGGGGCGCGGCCCGCCCCGGCCTCGTCGTCCGCGGGCCGCGGAAGGGCGGCCAGCAGGATCCCGGCCGGCGGCAGCGGGGCCGGGGCCACGGCCGGACCCAGCAGGGACCCGCCGCCCAGCGACAGGCAGATCGGGCAGTAGGTGACGTGGCCCGGCGTGCCGTCGGGGACCGGGCCATGGTCGGCGTGCGGCGCGGCGGAGGCGTCGGGCGCGGCGCCGGAATGGCAGATCGAGCCGGCCATGGCGAACGGCACCGACTCCGCCAGGACCTTGGCCAGCGGCGCCGGGACGTGGGTGGCCATGACCAGGGCGTGGAAGACCAGCACCAGCGCGGCGACCCACGCTGTGGCTTCCCTCATCACCCCGGATGTCCGCCATGCACGCATGCCCCCACTATGGGCACAGTCCAAGCCTCGAAAAAAGGCAATAAAGTTGTGGTTATTGGGCGGGGCATGGCCTCGCTTGCGCTCCGGCCCGCGGTCGTGAGAGGCTTTCGATCCTAGAATCTCGGTGGGTTGGGGGAGTGGTCATGGGCGGCGTGCTGCGCCGGTACGGTCCGGTGTTGACCGCGGCGATCCTGCTGGCGGTGGCCGTGTGGCTGCTGCTGCTGGTCGTGCTGCCGCAATTGCTGATGGTGGATTTCTCCTTCCGCCCGTCGCTGCCGCCCAGCAAGGCCGGCGGGCCGGAGGACGTCTACACGCTGCGCAACTACGCGACGCTGTGGACCAACCAGATCCATCTGGCGATCTTCCTCAAGACGATCTGGGCGAGCAGCCTCGTCACCGCGGTGACGCTGGCCGTCTGCTACCCCGTCGCCTTCTACATGGCGCAGGTGGCGCCGCGGCGGCGCCTGCCGCTGCTCGTGTTGATGCTCGTCGTCCCCTTCTGGATCAACGAGCTGCTGCGCACCTTCGCCTGGTACATCATCCTGGCCTTCAACGGGCCGCTGAACGCGCTGCTCGTCGGGCTCGGCATTTTCTCGGAACCGCAGCGGCTGCTCGGCGGCGATGCCGGGGTGATCATCGGGATGGTCTACGTCTACATCCTCTTCATGGTGTTCCCGATCATGAACGCCATGGAGTCGCTGGACCGCAACCAGATCGAGGCGGCGCGCGACCTGGGGGCCGGCTGGCTGCGCATCCACCGCCGCATCGTCATCCCCCACGCCAAGCCGGGCATCGCGGTCGGCTGCATCATGACCTTCATGCTGGCGGCGGGCAGCTACGCCGTGCCGGCCCTGCTCGGCGGACCGCAGAGCCGCTGGTTCACCGAGGTCATCTACAACTGGTTCTTCGAGGGCGGGAACTGGAACCAGGGGGCGGCCTACGCCTTCATCCTGCTGATCCTGTGCGTCGCCTTCATCCTGCTGATGATGCGGCTGTTCCGCGTCGGTCTCACGGATATTGCGAAATGATGGGGCCGACATGACCGCCGCACGCTTCCGCCGCTGGGTCACCGGGGCCTATCTGGTCCTGTTCTTCGGCTATCTGTTCCTGCCGCTGGGGATCATGGCGGCGGCGACCTTCAACAGCAGCCGCTTCCCGACCGTCACCCCCTGGATGGGCTTCACGCTGCAATGGTTCGGCGCCCTGTGGGCCGACCAGCGCATGTGGCAGGCGCTGGGGACCAGCCTGCTGGTCGGGGCGGGGGTGATCGCGGTGGCGGTGCCGCTGGGCTTGGCGGCGGCGCTGCTGCTCGACCGGCTGCACAGTCGGGCGCGGACCTTCCTCTACGCCGTGATGGTCTCGCCGCTTCTGACGCCGGGGGTGATCGTCGGCATCTCCACGCTGGTCTTCTGGCGGGAGTGGTTCGGGGTGACCGGCGGCCTGTTCCTGACCATCCTGGCGCAATCCAGCTTCATCGCGGCCTACGCGATGCTGCTGTTCCTGGCGCGGCTGCAACGGTTCGACCAGACGCTGGAGGAGGCGGCGCTGGATCTGGGCGCCACCCACGGGCAGGTGTTCCGGCGGATCACGCTGCCCTATCTGACGCCCGCCATCCTGTCGGCGTCCTTCCTGGCTTTCCTGCAGAGCTTCGAGAACTACAACACGACGCTGTTCGTCCGCGGGCTGGACACCACGCTGACGGTCTACATCGCCTCGAAGGTGCGCACGGGCCTGACGCCCGCGGTCAACGCGCTGTCGCTGATCCTGATCGCGCTGACCATCCTGGGCGCCGTCGTCTACGAAATCCTGCGCCGGCGCGAAGCGCGCCGGCAGCCGGACCCCGCGTGACGGCGGCAGACCTTATTCTTCGCTTTCGTCGGCGTCGGCTTCGATCTGGGCGGCCAGATCGCGCAGCATGTCGATGACGTCCTCGTGGCTGGTCTCGTCCACGGCGGTGTTCACGGCGGCCTCGATCATGGCGACGGCGATGTAGGGGCCGAGGACCCCGCCTTCCTTGATCGCCGCGTCGAGATGCTTCTCGGCGACCGACAGGGCCTTCTCGAAGAGGGCCTCGGCCGTCTGGTTGGTGCTGTCCTTGCTCATCTTGCGGTCCGTTGCGGGTGTTATGGTGCGACTCCTATAACACCGGCCCGCCCGGGTTGGCGCGGCAAATCGGGACGGTGCGGGGAATGACCGTCATGCCCGGGCTTGCCCCGGCCCGCCGCACCGGCCACATTCGGCCGGAACCACCATCCGACAGGCGACCATGACCGATCCGACCCGTCCCGACCTCTACCGTTTCTGGATCGCGGAGCATGTGCGCTTCGCCGACCTCGACGCGCTCGGCCACGTCAACAACAACGCCATCGGCGTGTATTTCGAGCAGCTCCGCGTGTCGCTGGTCCATGACTGCGGCGGTTTCCGCGGCGAGTCCCCCTGGACCGTCGTGCTGGCGCGCAGCGTCATCGACTACAAGGCCGAACTGCTGTTCCCGGCGGACATCCGCGTCGGCGCGCGGGTGGCGAAGGTCGGCAACACCTCCGTCGTGCTGGGGGCGGCGATCTTCGACGGCGACCGCTGCATCGCCGTTCAGGAGGCCGTCTGCGTCATCGTCGACAAGGACAGCCACCGCCCGACCCCGGTGCCGGCCGACCTGCGCGACGCCCTGGCCCGCTACGCGTGAGGACGCCGTGCCGCCGCTTCTCCCGCTGACCCGCCGCACTCTGCTGACCGGCTCCGCCCTGCTGGCCGGGTCCGGCCTGCTGCCGCGTGCGGCCCGTGCGGCGGTGGTGGGGGAGAGGAGGGCGGTCCGCCTGTCCGCCGGCCCGGCCCGCGCCAGTCTGGCGGGGGCGGGCTTTCCCGACACGGCGGTGTGGGCCTATGACGGGCGGATTCCGGGGCCGGAGTTGCGCTTCCGCCAGGGCGACACGGCGCGCATCGCCTTCGCCAACGCCCTGCCGGAAGCGACAACCATCCACTGGCACGGCCTGCGCGTTCCCAACGCCATGGACGGGGTGCCTGGCCCGTCGCTGCCGCCGGTGCCGGCGGGCGGGCGCTTCGACTACGAGTTCCCGCTGAAGGATGCCGGCACCTTCTGGTACCACCCGCACGTCAACAGCGGCGTGCAGGTGGCCCACGGCCTGACCGGCGCCTTCGTCGTGGAGGAGCGCGAGCCGATCCGCGTCGACCGCGACCTGCTCTGGCTGCTCGGCGACTGGCGGCTGACGAAGGAGGCGGAACTGGCCGGCGGCTTCGGCCACCCCATGGACGCCACCCACGCCGGGCGCATCGGCAACACCGTCACCATCAACGGCGCGGTGCGGGACCGCGTGTCGGTCCGCGCCGGGGAGCGCGTCCGCCTGCGCCTGATCAACGCGGCGAACGCCCGCGTCTTCGCGCTCGACTTCCAGGGCCACGCGCCGCGGGTGATCGCGCTCGATGGCCAGCCGGTGACGCCGCACACCCCGCCGGACGGCAAGGTGGTGCTGGGACCCGGCCAGCGCGCCGACCTCGTGATCGACATGGAAGGCCGACCGGGGGAGGGCTTCGACGTGGTCGACGGCTTCTACCCGCGCATGGCCTACCGGCTGACCCGCCTGACCTACGGCGACGAGGCGCCCCTGCGCGACTCGCCGCTGGACGCCCCGATCGCGCTGGCCGCCAACCCGCTGCCGGAGCCCGATCTCGCCGGCGCCGTCCGCCAGGACGTGGTGCTGGACGGCGGGATGCACGGCGCCATGCCGAAGACCGCCGGGCCGCGCGGCCCCTTCTGGGCGCTGAACGGCGTCGCGGCCATGGGGCATCATCATCTGGAACCGCTCATCACCGTCAAACGCGGTCAAACGCAGGTGACGGCCTTCGTCAACGAGACCGGCTGGTGGCACCCCATGCACCTGCACGGCTTTCCTTTCCGCGTCCTCTCGCGCAACGGCCGGCCGGCCGAACACCGCGAGTGGCGCGACACCGTCCTGCTCGGCCCCCGTGAGACGGCCGAGATCGCCTTCGTGGCCGAAGAGGCCGGCGACTGGATGCTCCACTGCCATGTTCTGGAGCATCAGGAGACCGGCATGATGGCCGTCCTGAGAGTGACCGCGTGAAACGACCCGCCCCCAAACACCGCC
>NZ_QLKQ01000052.1 GCF_003349955.1 Azospirillum brasilense | reverse complement strand
CGGTATCAACGATATCCAAGATCCCGCGGCCCTCAGGAGAACCGCAACACCCCGCACCCAACCCCATCAAGGAGTGGGCCGCCAGGGCCGAAACCGATGAACCAGAAATCCGGAGACGAAGCAAACAGCGCCGAGTGCTTGGCGCCGTTTTGTGGATCGTCATCCGCTTTTTGATCCGTCGCTGCCGCGTTTGTCAGCGGCGGTGCGTCGGTGGAGCGGTTTATAAGCGCACCCCATCGAACGACGCAAGCCCTTTTTGCATTTCCATGAAAAATTCTTCACGGAGCGACTTATCACCGTAGACCAAGCTGGAATCGGTGTATGTCCGTCCCTCCCCGGATCGAGCGTCCCGCCATGACGGTGCGCAGGGCCGGGGAAAAGGACGGCCCTGCGCACGCACAACCAATTGACGCAGATACCCCTATCGGGTTGACAGTGACAAAAAGGGTGCGCATGGTCGCCTATAGAAGGTGGTAGCTCCCTGGGCGGCCGAACAGCCCGCCACCACGACGGTCCGAAACGTGTGAGGAAGCAATAGGAGGATGACGGTGCGTTCGAGGCTCGGTGGCCTTCCCACGCTCGCCCTGGTTGCCGCTGGTCTGGCAGGGCTCCTCTCCTACACGGTCGCACCGCCTGCCTATGCGGCGGGCGGGCGCACGGCCCCGCCGGAGCGGGTCGCCAAGGAACCTGCAAAAGAAGCCAGTGACGACGACGAGCGACCCTCGTCCGCGCACCGTCACATCCTGTCCGTCGGGCGCGGCGATACGCTGATGGACATGCTGACCGGGGCCGACGTCCCGGCGGACGAGGCGACCAACGCGATCGCGGCGCTGCGCAAGATCTACGACCCGCGCAAGCTGCAGGTCGGCCAGCAGGTCACTGTCCTGTTCGAGCCGCGCCGCGGCGGCACCAAGCAATTCGTTGGGCTGGAATTCCTTCCGGACGTGGTGCGCTCCGTCTCGGTGTCCCGCAAGGGTGACGCCGGATTCACGTCGAGCGAATCGGAGAAGACCGTCACCCGCCAGCCGATCGCCGCGCAGACGGTGATCCGGTCGAGCCTGTTCGAAGCGGGCAACGCCGCCGGCGTGCCGGTGTCGGTGATGATGGCGCTGATCCGCGACTATTCCTATGACGTGGACTTCCAGCGCGACCTCCAGCCGGGCGACCAATTCGAGGTCCTGTATGAGCGGCTGGTCACCGCCGACGGCAAGAACGCCGGCGAAGGCGACGTGCTCTACGCCGCGCTGGTGCTGAGCGGCAAGGAATACCCGATCTACCGGCACAAGAGCCGGGACGGCCGCATCGACTACTACAACCGCGACGGCGAGAGCATCCGCCGCGCCCTGCTGCGCACGCCGATCGACGGGGCGCGGATCACCTCGGGCTTCGGCATGCGCCACCACCCGATCCTCGGCTTCAGCAAGATGCACAAGGGCATGGATTTCGGCGCGCCGACCGGCACGCCGATCTACGCCGCGGGCGGCGGCGTGGTCGAGGAGGTCGGGCCGAACGGCGCCTACGGCAACTACATCCGCATCCGCCACAACACCCAGATCGCCACGGCCTACGCCCATCTGAGCCGGATCGCCAAAAGCACACGCCGCGGCGCCCGCGTCGACCAGGGCGACGTCATCGGCTATGTCGGCACCACCGGCCGGTCCACCGGCCCGCACCTGCACTACGAGGTGCTGAAGGGCGGCCAGCAGATCAACCCGAAGAGCATCGACCTGCCCACCGGCGACAAGCTGGAGGGCCGCGAACTACAAGCCTTCGAACAGACGGTGCGGTCGCTGGAGAAAACCTTCGAGCAAGCGCGCAGCGGCCTGCAGCTCGCCCGCACCCCGGGCCCGCACGAGGACAAGGGTTGCACCAAGGCGACCACCTGCTGAGGCGGCGCCCTCCTACTCCTGATGAAGAAAGCGGCGGATGGCGCTGGCGAGGATCTGGGCGCCCTTCTCCTCATCGTCCGCCATCTTGCGCAGACGGTCGCGCATCGCCTGAACCTGCGGCTTCATCTGGGTCGCCTTGGCGATGGCCAGTTGCGCCTCTTCCGGTTTCATGTCGTCGTCGGCCATGGCGTGCTCCTTCTGCTCGCAACCAGGATGAGACAGTCGGCGCCGTCTTTCAACGGTCCGCTCACTAACGAAACAGGCCGGCGCTCTCCACCGCCTGGCCGCCGGTCCCCAGCTTGAACTCCGTGACGCCCGGCGCGCTGTCCGGGTTGATGCCGCCGAGGTCGAGCCAGCCCACGCCGCGCGCCTTCAGCGCCAGGGCCGCCCGCCACAGAACCAGCCGAATCGCGCCGCTCTTGCGCCCCGACTCGCTGGACCAGCCGATCTGATAGGTGGCCGAGCCGCCATGGATGTAGAAGAGCGCGCTCGCCGCCGGAGCGGCGGCCTTCGAACGATCCTCTAGGGCGGCGGCCATAAGCACCCCGTCGCCCTTCCCGCCGCCTTTCAGCAACCCGTTGCGGATGCGCACGGCCAGCGCGCCGGTCATCGGGCGGAACTGCTTGCTCAGGGCCTGCTCATGCTCCTGCTTCATCAGCCAGGGCAGGTTCTTGGCCTCCCAGTCCAGATCGATCACCAGACCGGCCTTCTCCGCGCCCTTCAGCCGCTGCCGCCAGTCGCGGGCCATCGCCGCGCGCAACGCCTCCTCGCCGAGCGACAGGTCGAGCCAGACCGTGCGGTAGCCGGGGCCGAAGCGGCGGAAGCCGCAGCGGCTCAGCATGGCCTCGGCCTCCGGGCCGGCGGCCAGTTCGGGAAGCAGGCTGGCGCGGTTCAGCGGGTTGTCGGGGCAGGCCCGGCGCAGCAGCCGGAAGACCGCTTCCTGGGTCGCCAGCTCCGGCTCGACCCCGTCGAGCCACAGCGGGCCGCGGTGGATCTGGCGCTGATGGAACAGGCGCAGCGCGCGCCGCTCCAGAAGTTGCACGATCCCGATGGGCGCACCGTCCCGCCGGATCAGGCCGAGCCGCGGCACGAAGCCGTGGGTGCGTCCCATGGCGCCGGCGTAGGCGAAGCACTGCGGCAGGGTGGAGCGGGGAACGCGGGCGAAGAGCGCCGCCCATTCGCCCACCGTCCCCTCGTTCCACAGGATGGTGACGGCGCCTTCGGAGCTGCTTGGAGACGGCATGGGCAGGTCCGACGTCAGGCGGGCGGCAGGGCCGAGGTGGCCTCTTCCAACTGCGCGAAGCTCGGCCGGTATTCCGGCTCCAGCACGTTTCGCGAATATTCCACCGAGATGGCCGGGGCGTAGCCGGACAAATGGGCGATCAGGCCGATCTTCATCGCCTGATAGTATTTCCCTTCGGCGTGGTAGATGTTTTTCAGGCCGCTGGCGATCGGCGCCAGGAAGCCGTAGGCGACGAGAATGCCGGTGAAGGTGCCGACCAGCGCGCCGCCGATCAGCTTGCCCAGAACCTCCGGCGGTTCCGTGATCGATCCCATGGTGTGAATCACGCCCAGCACCGCCGCCACGATGCCCAGCGCCGGCACGGCGTCGGCCACCGCCTGGATGGCGTCGGCGATCCGCTGGTGCTCGTGATGCATGGTCTCGATGTCCTCGTCCATCAGGTCGACCAGCTCGTGCGGGTTGTCGGCCCCGAGTGACATCAGGCGCAGATAGGTACAGAGGAAGGATATGGCGTGATGGTCGCCGTAGAATTTTGGAAACTGCTGGAAGAGTGGTGAGTCCTCGGGTTTCTCGATGTGCTGTTCGAGGGCGAGCAGCCCCTTGGTCTTCGCGATCTTGAAGACCTGATACATCATGGTGAGAAGTTCGAGGAAATCGTCTTTCTTGTATTTTGGCCCTTTGAAGAGGTGGCCGAGTTCCTTGCCTGTGTGTGTGACCACCGCTTTTGGGTTGCCGATCAGGAACGCGCCGGCGGCCGAGCCCAGGATGATCATGAACTCGAAGGGCATCCACAGCACGCCCAGGTGGCCGCCACCCAGGACGTAGCCCCCGAAGACGCTGAACACCACGACGCCGAAGCCGATCATCACGAACATGTCTTCCGTCCTCCAGCGTCATTTTCCGTGCCTTGGCCGGTCCGCTCCGCGGAAAGCCGGTCAGGCGGGGGTGCTTGCGTTCTGCCGGCCCAGTGACGCAGCAATCCCTTGAGTTTTTGTAAATCACCCGGCGTCGGACGCGATCCTAGCCGTGACAAAGGATCGTGTCACGAAAGGAGTACCCGAAAAGCACCCCGCCACAGCCACTCACGGAAACGAAAAGGGACCGCCCGTGGGCGGTCCCTCTTCACACGCTCGGACGAACCGGCGCCGGCCCGATCAGCCGATCCGCCAGGTGTCCGGAGCCTCCTCCAGACGCTTGAGGAGCGCCACGCGCTGCTGCTCGATCTCATCCGGCAGGTGGCTGCCGAAGCGGTTGAACAGCTCCTCCTGGTCCTTGGCCTCGGCCTCGGCTTCCTTCCGGTCGATGTCCATGATCTTGCGGAACTTGTCTTCGGCGAAGTCCAGGCCGGCCCAGTTCAGGTCCTGGTAGCGCGGCATGTAGCCGAACGGGCTCTCCGCCGCGTCCACCGCCCGGCCGCGCACGCGGTCGACGATCCAGCGCAGGACGCGCATGTTGTCGCCGAAGCCCGGCCAGACGAACTTGCCGTTCTCGTCCTTGCGGAACCAGTTGACGCGGTAGATGCGCGGCAGGTTCTCCACCTTGCCTTCCATCGCCAGCCAATGGTTCCAGTAGTCGGCCATGTTGTAGCCGCAGAAGGGCAGCATGGCGAAGGGGTCGCGGCGGATGGCGGCCTGGCCCACGGCGGCGGCGGTCGCCTCCGAGCCCATGGTCGCCGCCCAGTAGACGCCCTCGCGCCAGTTGTAGGCCTCGAACACCAGCGGGAAGGTCTTGGACAGGCGGCCGCCGAAGATGAAGGCGGAGATCGGAACGCCCGCCGGGTCCTCCCAGGCCGGATCGATCGACGGGCACTGCGCCGCCGGGGCGGTGAAGCGCGAGTTCGGGTGCGCGGCGGGACGGCCCGACGCCGGGGTCCAGTCGTTGCCCTGCCAGTCGATGAGGTGGGCCGGCGTCTCGTCGGTCAGCCCCTCCCACCACACGTCGCCGTCGTCGGTCAGCGCGACGTTGGTGAAGATGACGTTGGCGTTCAGCGTCTTCAGGGCGTTCGGGTTCGACTTGATGCTGGTGCCCGGCGCCACGCCGAAGAAACCGGCCTCCGGGTTGATGGCGCGCAGCGTGCCGTCCGGCTGCGGCTTCACCCAGGCGATGTCGTCACCGATGGTGCGGACCTTCCAACCTTCGAACTGGGCCGGGGGAACCAGCATGGCGAAGTTGGTCTTGCCGCAGGCCGACGGGAAGGCGGCGGCGACGTAGGTCTTCTCGCCCTCCGGGCTTTCCACGCCGAGGATCAGCATGTGCTCGGCCAGCCAGCCCTGCTCGCGGCCCATCGAGGAGGCGATGCGCAGCGCGAAGCACTTCTTGCCGAGCAGGGCGTTGCCGCCGTAGCCCGAGCCGAAGGAGACGATCGAGTGATCGGCCGGGAAATGGACGATGTACTTGTGATCGGCGTTGCACGGCCACGCCACGTCCGGCTGGCCGGGTTCCAGCGGCGCGCCGATGGAGTGCAGGCAGGGCACGAAGTCGCCGTCGCCCAGGATGTCCAGCACCTTCTGGCCCATGCGGGTCATCATGCGCATGTTCACCGCGACGTACGGGCTGTCGGAGATCTGCACGCCGATGTGGGCGATGTCGGAGCCCAGCGGCCCCATGCTGAAGGGCACCACATACATGGTGCGGCCCCGCATGCAGCCCTCGAACAGGCCGTCCAGCTTCGCCTTCATCTCCGCCGGGGCGACCCAGTTGTTGGTCGGGCCGGCATCCTCCTTGCGCTCGGAGCAGATGAAGGTCCGGTCCTCGACGCGGGCGACGTCGCCCGGATCGGAACGGCAGAGGTAGGAGTTCGGGCGCTTGGCCTCGTTCAGCTTGATGAAGGTGCCCGACTCCACCATCTCGGCGCACAGGCGGTCGTATTCCTCCTGCGATCCGTCACACCAGTGCACCCGCTCGGGCTTGCACTTGTTCGCGATCTCCTCGACCCAGGCCAGGAGCTTCTTGTTCCGCGTGCGCGTTGTTCCGGTCATCCTTTGCCTCTCAACTCGTCTCCGGGTTCGCCGCCCCCTTGGAAGTCGGGGACTGGCGCCCGGAGGTCCGGACGGCTGGCCTTTTCGGCCCTTATCGAAGCCGTCCTCGTTCGGTGGCGGTGTCGTTCCGCCGGCTCAAACCACCGCAGCCCGGCCCGCAGGCCGGACGGCGGTCATCCCGACGCGCCCCCCGGGCGCGCCCGATGTCCTGATTGGCAACAGAGGGGTGGCCCCAGGGCCACAAACCCAAAACGGCAACGGGTCGGTCCGTTATGGTCCACTGACGTTTTCTCCTGGTTGCTCTTTTTCGCGCGCCACTTGCCGCGGCGTCGTGGTCAGCCGTCACGATCCTTCGATTCCACCGGCGAATCCACCGGGTCATCCGCTGGGTCATCCGCCGCGCCGGGCGCACTGCCGGACGCGCTCTGGCGGGCCTGCCGGGCGAGCCCGGCGAGAGTGACCCTAGCGTCTTCGGGGTTTTCCACGCTGTGATCGAAATCAACCCGCGCCATTTCGCCGCTGCGGCGCAGGTCGCAACCGTCGGGGTCGATCCCGGTCATCGTCCACGGTTCGGCGCCATCGGCGGTTCGTCCGGCGAGAACCCTGGCGTAGAGGCGCAAGGCGTCGGCGTGGTCGGCGTTCATGTGGGCCAGGATGGCGCCCTCGGCCTCTGCCAGCGCCGCGGGGACGCCGGGCAGCAGCAGGTCGGCGCGGTCGAGCCAGCGCACCCGGCCGAAGCCGGCCACCAGATGGGCGCGCTCCACCGACACGGCGTAGACGCTGAAATCGGCGAAACCGGCGTAGAGCGCGGCGCCGGGATGGCGCGCCAGGAAGCGGGCGCGGTGGCGCGGCTCCTCCGAGCGCTCGGCCCGCCCGAGAACGGACAGCCGCGGCCCGGACAGCGGTTCCGCCAGCCCCGCCGTTCCGTCGAACAGCAGGCCGACGCGCGGGTCCCGCGCGATGTTCTTCGTGTGGTCGGCAAGGGTGGAGAGCAGGAGAAGAGGCGTGCCGTCGAGGTCGAAGGCCACCTGGACCAGCGAGGGATAGGGCCACCCACCCCGGCCAGTCTGCTGGTCGCCGGCCTGACCGTCGTCCCCGCGCAGGACGGTGGACAGCGCCGCGAGCCCGGCACCACGCATCAGGCGCCTTGCGGCGCCTCCCGTTCGGCCGCCAACGTCCGATGACGCCGCGGCGCCCGGCCCCGCTGGGGTCGGACGGATGGGGGACTCGTCGGAACTCATGCCCTGAAACGAATGCGTTCTCCCGCGCAGCACCGTTTCCCCGGCGCCGCATTGGTGCCATATTGGCCCAGACAAATAGCTTGGGAAAAGCGAAAAGTTGGCTTTTCATGCCTTTGCGCCGCCTCATGGGCATCGTGGAGCATAAGAAAAGCCCGCATTTCGAAATAAGACGAAACCATTCTTCCGTAGTAAGCGACCGTGACGGGCCGGTCATCCGCTGGAATTGGCCGCGGACGCCGGCCGCCGATACCCTCGGTTGCCGAAAGCGGGGCGTGCGATTGGGAACGCGAACGACATGTCTCACACCGTAGCGTTGGTGGACGACGACCGGAACATCCTGACCTCCGTTGCCATGGCGCTGGAAGCGGAGGGGTTCGAGGTGCGCACCTACACCGACGGCGCCGAAGCGCTGCGCGGCCTGACCCAGCGCCCACCCGATCTCGCCGTGCTGGACATCAAGATGCCGCGCATGGACGGGATGGAGCTGTTGCAGCGCCTGCGCCAGACCAGCCACCTGCCGGTCATCTTCCTGACCAGCAAGGACGACGAGGTGGACGAGCTGATGGGTCTGCGCATGGGCGCCGACGACTACATCAAGAAGCCCTTCTCGCAGCGCCTGCTGGTCGAGCGCATCCGCACCCTGCTGCGGCGCGAGGCGGCGACCCGCGACAAGACCGCGCCGGAACCCGGCGCGCTGCTCACCCGCGGCCCGCTGGTCATGGACGGCGCCCGCCATTCCTGCACCTGGAAGGGCCAGCCGATCGACCTGACGGTGACGGAGTTCCTGCTGGTCAAGGCGCTGGCCCAGCGACCCGGCCACGTGAAGAGCCGCGACCAGCTCATGGACGCCGCCTATGGCGAGAACGTCTATGTCGACGACCGCACCATCGACAGCCACATCAAACGGCTCCGCAAGAAGTTCAAGGCCATTGATTCCGACTTTGCGCAGATCGAAACGCTCTATGGCGTCGGTTACCGATACCGGGAGTGAGGTCCGCGCGCCGGACCACGCCCCTTCCCCACCCGTCAAGCCCGGCGCCGCGCCGCGCGCCGCGTCCCGGCGCCGGGTGCGCGGCGTGCCCTCGCCGCTGACCCTGCGGATTCTCGCCGTCAACGTGCTGGCGCTGCTGCTTCTGGTCGGCGCCCTGCTCTATCTCGGCCGCTACCAGGACCGGCTGGTCCAGGCGGAGCTGGACGCTCTGGAGACGGAGGCCCGCATCTTCGCATCGGCGCTCGGCGAGGGGGCCGTGCAGCGGGCCGCCGAGGAGCCGGAGCAGGGCCAGGAAAGCTACGAGCTATCGCCGGAGCTGGGGCGCCAGATGATCCGCCGGCTGGCCCTGGCGACGGAGACGCACACCCGGCTCTACGGCCCGGACGGGCGGCTGCTCTCGGACAGCCGCGTGCTGACCGGCTCCCCCGGCAAGATCGAGATCCAGGAGCTGCCGCTGCCGCCCGCCGGCGACCCGGCGTCCCGCGCGGTCAACGAGTTCTACGCCCGCTTCATCGACGTGGTGCCGAGCCGGGAGAACCTGCCGCTCTACCGCGAGCCGCCGGGCCACGCCGCCGAATCGGCCGCCCCGCCGCCCAACGTGGAGCGCGCGCTGGCCGGCGAGAACAGCGCGACGGTGTGGCGGCTGGCCTCGCCCATCGCCCGCTCCAACCTGCTGCTGACGGTCGCCGTCCCGGTCCAGCGCTACAAGGAGGTGCTGGGGGCGGTGCTGCTGTCGCGCAGCGGCACGGTGATCGACGAGGCCATCCGCTCGGTGCGCACCGACATCCTGCGCGTCTTCGCGGTGGCGCTTCTGGTCACGGTCCTGCTGTCGCTCTATCTGGCCGGCACCATCGCCCGGCCCATCCGCAAGCTGGCCCAGGCCGCCGACCGGCTGCGCACCGGCCATGGGCGCCACACCGAGATTCCCGACTTCACCCGCCGCGGCGACGAGATCGGGGAGCTGTCCGGCGTGCTGCGCGACATGACGGCGGCGCTGTGGGCGCGCATGGACGCCATCGAACGCTTCGCCGCCGACGTCGCCCACGAGATCAAGAATCCGCTGACCTCGCTGCGCAGCGCGGTGGAGACGGTCAGCCGCATCCAGGACCCGGCCCGCCGCGACAAGCTGATGGCGATCATCGCCGACGACGTGCAGCGGCTGGACCGGCTGATCAGCGACATCTCCAACGCCTCGCGCCTGGACGCCGAGCTGTCGCGCGCCGCGCTGGAGCCGGTGGACATCGGCGCCATGCTCCGCACGCTCGCCGACATCCACCGCACCACCGTCGAGGAGGACGAGGAGGACGGCGGCGGAACGGACGCCCCGCCGAGCGTCGTCATCGAGCCGCCGCGGGGCGGGTCGCTGACCGTCAAGGGGCTGGAGGGGCGGCTGACCCAGGTCTTCCAGAACCTGATCGCCAACGCCCTGTCCTTCTCGCCGCCCGGCGGGCAGGTCCGGCTGGCCGCCCGGCGCACCCCGGACGGCGCGGTCGAGGTGACGGTCAGCGACGACGGCCCCGGCATCCCGGAGGGCAAGGAGGAGGCGATCTTCGAGCGCTTCTACACCGAGCGGCCGGCCGGCGAGAAGTTCGGCACCCATTCCGGGCTCGGCCTGTCGATCTCCAAGCAGATCGTGGAGGCCCACGGCGGCGCCATCCGGGCCGACAACCGTCTCGGCCCGGACGGGGAGACGGTCGGCGCCGTCTTCACCGTGCGTCTGCCCCGCCTGTGACGGGTGTCCAGGACGGATTTCCACATGGTGGATGCGGCATAGTTGCAATTTGAGAAAAGACGTATGGACAAAGTCGTGGGTGCGGCGGATGCTCGATTCCGGTCATTCCCGCGCCTGCGACGGCTGGCCTGTCGACAACCGGACGTCACCAACCGGAAGAGGGGCCATGCCAGACGCCACGTCAGACGCAAAGTCAGACGCCAAGTCCGACCTCAAGCCGACCGCCCCCCGCCAGACCGACGAAGCCGCCCCGGCTTCGCTTCCCCCGGCACCGGTCAACGTCATCGATTTCCGCCGCTACCGGCTGGCCCGCCTGATCCGCGAGGCCAGCGACCAGCAGGGCGAGCTGGCCCGGATGATGCGGGAGTCGGCCGACGAGCGGACGCAACTGGCGCAGGCGCTCCAGGGCGCCCAGCGGCATCTGGCGACCATCGCCGACAGCTACAGCCATCTGCTGACCCGGCTGGCGCGCGAGAAGGATTTCCGCACCGCCTGCCAGGAGGCCGCGGAGCTGGAGGATCTGGACGAGATGATCCGGCGGCGCGACGCCCTGACCAGCGAGTTGCTGGACATCCGCCGCGCGGCCCGTCCCGGCGGTCCGTGCCTCGGTCCGGGCCTGGGCCTGACCGCGGGGTGCGACCGGCCGAATTGAGGGAGGCGGGGGCGCGGGCGGTGGGCCATGGCCGTCGCGTCGGCGCTTTCGAGGCGGACCGGGCGGGAAAAGGATGCATTTTCGGCATCCCATTGACAGAACCGGCGGCACGCCTCACCTTCGCGGGATCATGGCAACGATTCACGGCACCTGCGTCCTGGTCGGCCCATGGGATGGCGGGCAGAAAAAGGGCGGCAACCGGGGCGAAGCGCCCGTCGGCGTGCTGCTGCGGGGGCCGTCGGGCAGCGGCAAGTCCGATCTCGCCCTGAGGATGATCGACGCGGGGGCGCTGTTGGTTGCCGACGACCGTGTGGAGCTGCGCGTGGATGACGGCAGGGTGATGGCGACGGCGCCGGCGGCGCTGGCCGGACTGCTGGAGGTGCGGGGCGTCGGCATCATGCCCGTCCCCGCCGCCACCCAGGCGGAAATCGCCCTGGTCGTCGATCTCGTGCCGCGCGACGCCGTGGAGCGCCTGCCCGAAGAGGACACCATCGACCTTCTCGACCGCGCCGTGCCACGCCTCGCCCTCTGCCCCTTCGACGCCTCGGCACCGGCCAAGCTGAAACTGGCCGCCGCCGCCGCGCGGAGCGGTTCGCTGGGAAAGGTACCGAACCTGCCATGACCGACCGTCCGACCGTGCAAGACCAGCCGACGAACCAGCCCGCGGGCCAACCCGCCAGCCAGGGCGGACAGCTCGTGCTCGTCACCGGCATGTCCGGGGCCGGCATGTCCGTCGCCCTGAAGGCGCTGGAGGATCTGGGCTACGAGGCGGTGGACAACCTGCGCCTCTCGCTGGTCCCGGCGCTTCTGGAGCAGGCCGACCCGCGCCGTCGCCCGCTGGCCCTGGTCATCGACAGCCGCACCCGCGACTTCTCCGCCCACGCCATGCTGGAGGAGGTCGAGGCGCTGAAGGCCCATGCGGAGCTGAAGGTGCGGCTGGTCTTCCTCGACTGCGGGGACGAGACGTTGCAGCGCCGCTTCACCGAGACGCGCCGCCGCCACCCGCTGGCCATCGACCGCCCGGTGCCCGACGGCATCCAGCTGGAACGCGCCATGCTGCTGCCGCTCAAGCGGCAGGCCGACGTGACCATCGACACCACGCAACTGTCGATCCACGACCTGCGCCGCATCCTGGCCGGCAATTTCCAGATCGGCACCCAGGCGGCGCTCCAGGTCTTCGTCACCTCCTTTTCCTTCCGGATGGGGTTGCCTCGCGAGGCGGACCTCGTGTTCGACGTACGCTTCCTGACGAATCCCCATTATGATCCGGAACTGCGACCGCTGACCGGCCTGGACCCCCGCGTGGCGGCGCGGGTGGAGGACGACCCGGATTTCGCCGAATTCTTCCGTCATCTGACGGACCTGTTGCAGCCGCTTCTGCCGCGCTACAACCAGGAGGGCAAGAGCTACCTGACCATCGCGGTCGGCTGCACCGGCGGCAAGCACCGCTCCGTGTTCGTCGCGGAACGGCTGGCCGCGTGGCTGGGCGGGCTGGGGTTGAAGGTCGGGGTCAGCCACCGGGAGCTGGAACGCCAGGCCCCGCGGGCCGGCTGACAGCCGAAGGGATGGGGTGAATCGATCCGGATAAGGGATCGTTCATAAGTGCCGCAATAAGAATGTGGCTTCGGGGGAGGCTCCAGAATTGAAGGATGTCCCATGATCGGTATGGTTCTGGTAACCCACGGGCGCCTCGCGGCGGAGTTCATTGCCGCGCTGGAGCATGTGGTGGGTGAGCAGCAGCAGGTGCGGGCCGTGTGCATCGGCCCAGACGACGACATGGAGCAGCGCCGTCAGGACATTCTGAACTCCGTGGCCGACGTGGACGACGGGTCCGGCGTCGTCGTGCTGACCGACATGTTCGGCGGAACCCCGTCCAACCTCGCCATCTCCATCATGGACAAGGCAAAGGTCGAGGTGATCGCCGGGGTGAACCTGCCGATGCTGATCAAGCTGGCCAGCGTGCGCCGCCAGGAAACCCTGACCCACGCGGTGACCGCCGCGCGCGAGGCCGGTCAGAAATACATCAACGTCGCATCCTCGCTGCTGTCGGACGGGTGACCCGATGAGTTCTCCAGACGAGAAGGCGCCCGCGCAAGGCGCCCCTGGCATCGACGGACCGGCTCCGGAGAGGAATCCCGAAATCTGCCAGACCGTCACCATCAGCAACCAGCGCGGCCTGCACGCCCGCGCGGCGGCGAAGTTCGTCAAGCTGGTCGCCACCTTCGATGCCGAAATCGAGGTGCGGCGCGGCGAGACGCAGGTGTCGGGCGAATCCATCATGGGCCTGATGATGCTGGCCGCCGGCCCCGGCACCTCGGTGGAGCTGTACGCCTACGGCCGCGAGGCCGAGGAGGCCATGACCGCCCTCGTGGATCTGATCACCCGCAAGTTCGATGAAGACTGACGTTCCGGCCGCCGGCCAGGGGCGGTCGTTGCGCGGGCTGGGCGTTTCGCCCGGCATTGCCATCGGCCCGGCCCACGTGGTGGAGAGCGGCGCCGTCCGCGTTCCCGAATACACGCTCGCCGCCGACCAGGTGGAGGCCGAGGCCGCGCGTTTCGCCGACGCCTGCGGCAAGGCACGCCGCCAGATCCGCAAGCTGAAGGCCAAGGCGCTGACGCTGCCCGGTTCCGCGTCGGAGGAGATCGGCTTCCTTCTCGACGCCCATCTGGCGATGGTCACCAACTCGCGCCTGACGCGCGGCGTCGAGCGCCGCATCCAGCAGGAGCTGGTCAACGCCGAGGCCGCGGTCCAGGCGGAAATCGCCACCATCGCCCAGACCTTCGCGAGCATGGAGGACAGCTACCTCGCCGGCCGCATCGCCGACGTGCGCGAGGTGGGACGGCGGCTGATCCGCAACCTGATGCGGCACGAGTATCAGGCCTTCTCCATGCTGAATCCCGGCGCGGTGATCCTGGCCGAGGAGCTGACCCCGGCGGACACCGCCCTGCTCGACCCGCGCCGCGTCGCCGGCTTCGCCACCGTGCTCGGCGGCGCCGAGGGGCACACCGCCATCATGGCGCGCTCGCTGGGCATTCCGGCGGTGCTGGGCGTCGGCGGGCTGCTGGCCGGGCTGAAGAACGGGATCACGGTCATCGTGGACGGGGTGCAGGGGCGCGTCATCATCGACCCCAGCCCCGAGGTGCTGGAGGACTACCGGCAACGCCGCGCCGAGCGCGAGCGCGAGCGCGAGCAGTTGAAGGGCCTGCGCAAGCTGCCGGCGGTCACCCGCGACAACACCGCGGTGACGCTCCAGGCCAACCTGGAACTGCCGCGCGACCTCGACCACGCGCTGGAGAACGGGGCGCAGGGGATCGGGCTGCTGCGCACCGAGTTCCTGTTCATGAACCGCGACCAGCTCCCGGACGAGGACGAGCAGTACACCGTCCTGCGCTCCATCGTGGAAGGCATGGGCGGCCGCACCGTCACCGCCCGCACCATGGATGTCGGCGGGGAGAAGCTGGCCGGCTGGATGGCCGGCCGCTACGGCGAGCCGGCGAACCCGGCGCTCGGCCTGCGCGCCGTCCGGCTGGGCCTGCGCGAGCCGAAGCTGCTGGAGACGCAACTCGCCGCCATGCTGCGGGCCGGCGTCCACGGGCCGCTGCGCATCCTGCTGCCGATGATCTGCTCGGTCGCCGAGGTGCAGCGCGTGCGCGAGATGATGGGACAGGTGGCCCGCCGCCTGCGCCGCCGCGGCGTGCCCATCGCCGACCCGCTGCCGCCGGTGGGCGTGATGGTGGAGGTGCCGGGCGCGGCGCTGTCCGCCGACGCGCTGGCCTACGCCGCCGACTTCTTCTCCATCGGCACCAACGACCTGACCCAGTACACGCTGGCCATCGACCGCGGCGACGAGCAGGTCGCCTCGCTCTACGACCCGCTGCACCCGGCGGTGCTGCGCCTGATCCAGTTCACCATCGAGGCGGCGCTGCGCGCCCGCATTCCGGTGTCGATCTGCGGCGAGATCGCCGGCGATTCGCGCTACACGGCGCTTCTGCTCGGGCTCGGCGTGCGCGACCTGTCGATGGTGCCGCCGGCCATCCCCTTGGTGAAGCGGCGCATCCGCAAGCTCGACCTTCAGGAGGCGACCCGCCGCGCCCGCGTCATCATGGACCAGAGCGACAGCGGGCGCATCGCCGCCCTGCTCGACGACTTCAACGCCGTGGGCTGAGACGGACGGCCGAGGTTGACGGGTCCGAGGTGGCCGGCCGTCACGACGGCCGCCTCGGACCCGTCAACCCCATTTCATCTCGCCCTTGGCGACCTTGGCCCCGATGTCGAGCGCGACGCCCATGCCGAGGCCGGGGAAACGCGCCTCCATGGCCGCCTTCAGCGCCGCGGAATCGGCGGCCTTCGGCAGTTCCTCCTCGAAGGCGAGCAGATACCGCTTGGTGAAGGCGATGCCGGAGGAGTCGGTGGCGGCGTCCGGCGCCATGTGGCCGGGAACCACGATCGCCGGCTGCCGCGCCGCCATCCGGTCGAGGTTGGCGATCCAGGCCGCGCGGCTTTCCGCCGTCGGCGTGTCGGCGGTCCAGACATGGACGCCGGAGAACACCAGGACCCCGCCGACCACCGCGCCCAGCGACGGCACCCACAGGTAGCGCCGGTTGGCCAGCCCGTCGGCGGAGACGATCTCGACGCTCTGGCCGTCCACCGTCAGCGCCGGGCCGTCGAACACGTCCGGCAGGATGATGTCGGCCAGCGCCTGCGGCCCGTTCTCCTTCAGCCGCGGCCCCCAGACCTCCAGCTTCTTGGCGACGTTGCCCTTGATCGCCGCGATGGTCGCCGAGGCGGCGATCACCTTGGTATCGGGGAACGTCTCGCGCAGCGGCTTCAGGCTGAAATAATAGTCGGGATCGGACTGGCTGATGTAGATGGCCGTCAGCCGTTTTCCGCTCGCCCGGACGGTCTCGACCATGGCCCGCCCGTCCGCATAAGTGAAGCCGCCGTCGATCAGCAGCGCCTCCGACGGGCCGGTGAGGAGCAGCGGCGCCCGGAAGAAGCCGTTCGGCCCCGCCGGGACATGTTGCCAGTTCAGCGCGCCGCCACCGGCCGCGGCCGCGGCCGCGGCCGCGGGGGCGGCGAGCGTGGCCGCGCCAAGCGCCAGGGTGGTCGTCACGAAGGTCCGTCTGGTCAGCATGGGGATCGTTCCTCAGTGTTGGTGTGCAGGCATGGGCGTTCCCTCGCAGCGGGCCCATGGCCCGCCGCCGAACGGGACGTCGTGGAAAAGGACAGGCCGCTCGTCAGGCCGAGGCCGCGGCCTTGAGCGTACGGATGAGAAGCCCGGTGTCGCCGAACAGGGCATCCGAGCGGATGGACCGCCAACGTTCCCCGTTGCCGGCCAGCAGCGCGGGCACGCCGCGCAGCCCAAAACGCTGCATGTCGGCAGTGGCCGCCGCGATCCGCGCGCGGCAGGCCCCCGCCAGCGCCGTGCCCTGCCCGGCGAGCAACTCGGCGGCCTCTGCCAGCCCCTCGGAGGCGAGGATGGCGCCCACCGCCTCGACGTCGGACGTGTCGACGCCGTCGACATAGCGGGCGCGCTGGATGGCCTTGAGCGCGTCGATCTCGCGCTGCGGCTCGATCATCCGCACGGCGGTCAGCGCCAGCGTGGACGGACCGGAGTCGAACCGCGCGGCGCCGTCCAGCACGCGGGCGCGATAAGCCTCGGTGAAGGGAAGGCCGGTCAGCGCGGCGATCCGCTGGTCGTTGGCCCAGGCGTAGGCGGCGAAGCCGGGGTCCATGGCCCGCGCGCCGTCGCCGGCGAACAGGCCGGTCGGCATCAGGGTCAGGTCAATGCCGGGATCGGCGCGCAGCCGATCGAGCATCGGCGCGGCGCCATAGCACCAGCCGCAGAGCGGATCGAACAGATAGCGGACCTCGACCATCGCAACCCTCCGGAATCAGCGTCGGCTTCCGTTGTACAAAAACGCGATTGATCGAAAAACAGCGACAAACGATAAAGACCGTGCGTTTTCAGCAAACAATCGTGACCGCATCCGACCATGGCCGAACCCATCAATCTGAACCGGCTGGCCTATTTCGCCGCCGTCGTGGACACGGGATCCTTCACCCGCGCCGCCGAACGGCTGGGCGTGAGCAAAACCGTGGTCAGCCAGCAGGTAGCCCGGCTCGAAGCGGATGTCGGGGTGGGCCTGCTGACGCGCACCACCCGCAGCGTGCAGTTGACCGAAGCCGGCCGGGCTCTTCACACCCGCTGTCTGGCGATCCTGAAAGAGGCGGACGAAGCCTTCGCCGAACTGTCCGACGCGGCGCTGGAACCGCGCGGGACCCTGAGGATCACCGCGCCGAACGACTTCGGCTCCTTCATTGTGGCGCCGGTGGCCGCCGCCTTCACCCGCCGCCATCCGAAATGCCGCGTCGAACTGGTGATCACCGACGCGAAGCTCGATCTGATCGGCCAGCAGTTCGATCTGGCCATCCGCGTCGGCTGGCTCGACGATACCAGCGCTTTGGCGCGCCGCATCGACACGTTCCGGCAGCTCGCCGTCGCTGATCCGGCCCTTGCGGACCGGCATCCGTCCGCCGCTCCCGACGATCTCCTGGCTTGGCCGTTCATCGCCAACCTGTCGCTCAAGGACCCCGGCCTGTGGACGTTCCGGCGCGGCGAGGAGGAGCGGACCCTGCGGGTTCAGCCGACCGTGAGCGTCAATGCCACGCCGGCAGCTCTGGCCGCGGTGCAGGCGGGCGGCGGCTTTGCCGTCCTGCCCGAATTCCTGGTGGCCGAGGAGATCGCGGCGGGCCGCTTGATTCCGCTTCTGCCGGGCTGGAGCCTGCCGTCGGGGGGCATCCACGCCGTGTATCCGGCCACCCGGTTCCGCCCGCTGAAGGTCAAAGCCTTCGTCGACATGCTGAGCGACAAGCGCAACTGGCCGAGTCGCCAATCCATCGCGGCGCGGCGTCCGGCGGACCGACCGGAACCGGCCTCGTCCTCGACGGAATGAGCCCGATCCACCGGACCGGGCTCATCCTCACGCAGAGCGTTTTACTGACCCTTGCCGTCCGAGGGCACCGCGGCCGCATCGCCGGAGGAGGCCGCGGTGGAAGCGCCGGCACCCTTGGCCGGGCTGCCGGGCACCCACCAGCGGCGGGCCTCGCCGTCCGCGGCTTCCGGAGCCGCATCGGCGCGGGTCTTCAGCATCGAGAAGACGATGGAACCGCCGACCAGGACGGCCGTGATGCCCAGCGCCACCGCCGTCGGCATCTTGTAGATGTCGATCATCAGCATCTTGGCGCCGACCACCACCAGAACCAGCGACAGGCCGTATTTCAGGTAATGGAAGCGGTGGATGATCGAGGCCAGCGCGAAGTAGAGGGCGCGCAGACCCAGGATGGCGAAGACGTTGGAGGTCCAGACGATGAACGGGTCGGTGGTCACCGAGAAGACCGCCGGGATGGAGTCCACGGCGAAGACCAGATCGGTGAACTCGATCAGGATCAGCACAAGGAACAGCGGCGTCATCATCCGCACGCCATCGCGCATCACGAAGAACTTCTGCCCCTCGTAGCCGTCGGTCATGCGGAAGCGGGAGCGGACGAACTTGACGATCCGGTTGTTCTCCATGTCCGGCTCGTCGTCCACCGACATCAGCATCTTGATGCCGCTGAAGATCAGGAAGGCGCCGAAGATGTAGATGATCCAGTGGAATTCCTGGATCAGCGCCGTGCCCGCCACGATCAGCACGCCGCGCATCACCAGCGCGCCCAGGATGCCCCAGAACAGCACCCGGTGCTGGTACTGCGGCGGCACCGCGAAATGCGTGAAGATCAGCGCGATGACAAAGATGTTGTCGACGCTCAGGCTGTATTCGATCAGGTAGCCGGTCAGGAACTCCAGCCCCTTCTGCGAGCCTTGAAAATGAAAGACGCCAGCCGCGAAAATCATCGCCAGCGTGGAATAGGCCGCGCAGCGCAACAGCGCCTCGCGGCCGGAGATCACATGGGATTTCTTGGAGAATAGGCCAAGATCAAAGGCCAGAAGCACGCCGACGAAAGCGGCGAAGCCGGCCCACATTAAAACGATCTGATCCATGGAACTGTCCCTTGCTTCATGCACTCCGCTCCCGCAAGCGGAGACGTCGATCGTCACATGAGCAGTCCGACATCACCGAGGCGCCACGGCGGGACGCATCGGCCAGAGGGGCCCGGACTGGAAACGCGGCCGCGGGTTTGCGGCCAACGCAAAGACGCGCGCGGCGGCACAGCCGCGGCGCGTCGGAACACCCGCCCCCATCCTTCGTCGTGGAGGCGTGGCGGTCGGTCAGGATGTTGGTTCGCTGCGGTCCATGCCGGTATCTCCCAAAGGCCCGTCGGGGACCGTCGTCCGGCGGTGGACCTTGTAGAGAGCGGGACCCAGGGGGAAAAACAGGGCCAGCTTCCGCAAGGCCGCGCCAAGGCGACGGCTCTATGGGAAGTCCGACATCACAGCGCCGGGCGACGCTGCCAGAGGGGCCCGGACCTCACCCGTCATGTAGTCAGGCCCCCGCGCGGCGACAAGAGGGGGGCGCGTCCTTTCCGGACCATGATCGGCGCGATGATCGCAAGCAATCGCGCCAACCAGTTGATCGCCCCTGGGTTGCCAGCGCTCCAGCTGCGAGCCGCCTTTGCGAATTCCGCATCGCCCATGGATGATTCCGCACCGGTGGGTTGTTCGTAGCGATTGACGGTAATTCACGGCAGGACACCCACAATGATGCGGCGTTCCATTTTGCTCGGCTGCCTTCTGGCGGCCGGATTGGCCGGTTGCGGCCCGCGTTTCGAGACAGTCGCAAGCTATTTTCCACCCGTCAGCGAGGCGGGAAAGCTCTGTGTCGCCCAGTGTAAGCAGGCGCAGACAATCTGCCAATCCGCAAAGGAGCTGGCCGTTCAGACCTGCCGGGCCGAGGCAACGACCCGCGCCCAGGGCGAATATCAGGCCTATCTCCGTTCCTTGCCCAAGGATGCGGACAAGAAGAAGATCAAGACGTTCAGCGATTTCGACCGGAACCCCAGCTGCTACAGCGAGCTCACCTGCTCCTCCGATTACAACGATTGCTACAAATCCTGCGGCGGCCGGATCGAAGCGCAGACCTATTGCGTCGGTAATTGCAAGGAGATGGTGCCGCCCATGCCGGATGGGTCCGCGGTCGGGCCGAGAACCACGCTCTGACACCGGTCGGGCGAGGACGGGCGGATTGCGGCTTGACCGCAGCCGTTCCGCCCGCGTAGCTTCGCACCCGACGGTTGCCCGAAAGGGCTGAAAATGGGAACACGGTGCGGACCCCGCGGCGATTGACCGTGCGAAGGGTTCTACGCCGGGGCTGCCCCCGCAACTGTAAGCGGCGAGTCGTCCATCGGAATGCCACTGGGATCGCGATCCTGGGAAGGCGATGGGCCGACGATAACCCGCGAGCCAGGAGACCTGCCGTCAGTCGTGGTCACACGCGAACACGTTCGGGCGGGGTGCACCGAAGGTCGTCGAACCGGGAGTCCGTTCGCGGAACGTCCGGTGGGGCTTCGTTCGCGGTGACGTGCCACCGGCGTCCCGCCCGAGGTCTCAATGAGTGTCCGCGTTCCCCGCCTTCACCGGACGGCGTCCTTCGCCGCCCTTCTGGGAAGCCTTGCCCTTCCCGTGTCGGCCCTCCCCACGTCGGCCTTCGCCGACACCACCATCACGACGCTTCCGCCGGTCTCGGTGACCGCCAACCGCGTCCCCACCGCCGCCGAGGAAACCGGCAGCGCCCTGACCGTCATCACCCGCGAGGAACTGGAGCAGCGCCAGACCCAGCTGCTGTCCGACGCGCTCCGCACGGTGCCCGGCGTCGCGGTCAACCGCACCGGCCCGATGGGCACCCTGACCCAGCTCCGCATCCGCGGGTCGGAGGGCAACCAGACGCTGGTCCTGATCGACGGGATTGAGGTCAACGACCCGGCGTCCGGCTCCGAGTACGATTTCGCCAACCTGCTGGCCGGCGACGTGGAGCGCGTCGAGGTGCTGCGCGGCCCGCAGAGCGCGCTTTACGGCTCCGACGCGGTCGGCGGCGTCGTCAACATCGTGACCCGCCGCGGCGCCGGCGCCCCCCGGTTCCACGCCGCCGTCGAGGGCGGGTCCTTCGGCACCGCCGCCGGGCGGGCCTCCTTCGGCACCGGGACCGACCGTTACGACCTGTTCCTCAGCGGCCAGGGCGTCACCAGCGACGGGGTGTCGGTCGCCGACAAGCGGCTCGGCAACCCGGAGAAGGACGGCTACCGCAACGGCACGCTGACCGGAAACGCCGCCGTCCGCCCGACCGAGCGCAGCGAGATCGCGGTGACCGGCCGCTACACCCGCTTCCGCACCGACACCGACGGCTTCGTCGGCGGGCGCGGCGCCGTCGATGACGGGACCAGCACCGCCGGGGAGCAGTATTTCGGGCGCCTCCAGGGCAAGATCACCCTTCTCGACGGACAGTGGGAGCACATCGCCGGCCTGACCCATGGCCGCCAGCAGCGCGACTACCGCGACACCGCCAAGACGGTGACCAGCCGCTACGACGGGCGCAAGACCAAGGCCGACTACCAGACCAACCTGACGCTGAAGAGCGGTCCCGCCGACCATGTGCTGACCGCCGCCGTGGAGCATGAGGAGGACAAGGCGATCAGCCGCAGCGCCTTCTCCAACTTCGACCGCTCCATCGGTTCCACCGGGCTGGTGGGTCAGTACAAGCTGGGGCTGTTCGACCGGCTGACCCTGACCGGCAGCGTCCGCCACGACGCGAACGACCTGTTCCGCGACGCCACCACATGGCGCACCACGGCGGCCTACCTCATCGAAGAGAGCGGGACGAAGCTGCGCGCCTCCTACGGCACCGGCGTCAAGAATCCGACCCTGTTCGAGCTGTACGGCTACACCGCCACCTACGCCGGCAACCCGAACCTGAAGCCGGAACGGGCGCGCGGCTGGGACGCCGGCTTCGATCAGGCGCTGTGGGGCACGCGGGCCTTCGTGGACGGCACATGGTTCGACCAGCGCATCCGCGACCTCATCACCGGCACCGGGCGGACCTCCGTCAACATGCCGGGCGAGTCCCACATCCGCGGCTTCGAGCTTGGCCTGTCGGTGGAGCCCATCGACCGGCTGACCGTCCGCGGCTCCTACACCTGGACCGACGGCGAGGATTCCACGGGGGCGGAGCTGGTGCGCCGGCCCAAGCAGCTCGCCAGCCTGACCGCCAATTACCGCTTCCTGGAGGACCGGGCGAACGCCAACCTCGGCGTCGTCTACAACGGGCGGTCCAGCGACTGGGCCTACGACCCCTTCTACAACCGGCAGGTCGTGAATCTCGCCCCTTACACGCTGGTCAACATGGCCGGGTCCTACGCGCTGTCCGAGGGGGTCGAACTCTTCGGGCGCGTGGAAAACCTGTTCGACCGCCGGTACCAGGAGGTTTGGACCTACGGCGCGCCGGGCCGGGCCGGGTATCTCGGGCTGCGGCTGTCGCTGTGAGGCCCACCTGTCTCGGGCTGGCTGCCGCCCTCCTGCTGATCGCGGGGGGGCCGGCGGCGGCGTGGGAGGCGCCGCCCGCCACGCCCCCCGGCAAACCGCAGCGCATCGTCTCCCTGAATCTCTGCGCCGACGAGCTGCTGTTGCGGCTCGTCGGGCCGGAGCGCCTCGCCGCGGTGACGTGGCTGGCGCGCGATCCCCGCGCTTCCACCGTCGCGGCGCCGGCGGCGCGGGTGCCGATCAATTACGGGACGGCGGAGGAGATCCTGCCGCTCAACCCCGACCTGATCGTCGCCGGGCGCTACACCACGCGGGTCGCGGTCGGGCTGCTGACGCGGCTGGACGCGCCGCTGCTGGAGCTGGACGTCCCGCAGAGCGTGGCGGGGGTGGCGGAGCAGATCCGCGGCCTCGCCCGCGCCGTCGGCGAGCCGGACCGGGGGGAGGAACTGGTCGCCGACCTGCTCTCCCGCCTCGACGCCCTGCCCCCTGCGGCGCCGGGTCCGCGCCCGACCGCGGTGGTGCTGCGCCCCAACGGTTTCGTCGCCGGGTCCGGGTCGCTGGTCGACGACCTCCTGAGCCGCGCCGGTTTGGAGAACATGGCCGACCGCCTGCCGCTGGGCAGCCAGGGCGCCCTGCCGCTGGAGGCCATCATTCTGGGCGGCGCGGACCTGCTGATCGTCGACGCCGCACCCGACGCGCCGCCGTCGCTGGCCGGCGCCCTGCTGCTGCATCCGGCCCTGAAGGCCTTAAAACGTCAGGTCCGCACCGTGTCGCTGCCCTCCCGCCTGTGGACCTGCCCCGGCCCGCAGATCGCCGAGGCCGCGGAACGGCTGGCCGCCGCGCGGGAGGCCGCGCCATGACGGCTGCCGCGACTTGGGAGTCCCGCATTCCCTACTCCGCCCTGGTCGCCGGGCTGACCCTTCTGGCGCTGGCGCTCTGCGCGGTGTCGGCGGCGGTCGGCTATGTGCCGTTCGACCTGGGCGCCGCCCTGTCCGATTGGCTCGCCGGGCGCCCCACCCTGGGCGCGCTGGTGCTGGCCGAGCTGCGCCTGCCGCGCGCCCTGCTCGGCCTGCTGGTCGGCTTCAGCCTGGGGCTGACCGGGGCGGCGATGCAGGGCTGGCTGCGCAACCCGCTGGCCGAGCCGGGGCTGGTCGGCGTGTCGAGCGCCGCGGCGCTGGGCGCGGTGATCGTCTTCTACAGCGGCCTGTCCGCCGCGCTGTCGCTGGCCCTGCCGCTGGGCGGCATGGCCGGGGCCGCCGTTGCGGCGGTGCTGCTGAACCTGATGGCGGCGCGGGGGGCCGGAACGGCCACGCTGGTCATCGGCGGCATCGCCATCAACAGCCTCGCCGGGTCGCTGACCGCGCTGGCCCTCAACCTCGCCCCCAACCCCTACGCGGCGCTGGAGATCGTGTTCTGGCTGATGGGGTCGCTGGCCGACCGCGGCACCGACCAGCTCTGGCTCGTCCTGCCGCCGATGCTGGCGGGCTGGGCGCTCTGCCTGTCCGGCGCCCGCGCGCTCGACGCGCTGACCCTGGGGGAGGACGCGGCGCGCAGCCTGGGCTTCGACCTCACCGGGCTGCGCGTCCGGCTGATCGCCGGGGCGGCGCTGGCGGTGGGCAGCGCGGTGTCGGTCACCGGCGCCGTGGGGTTCGTCGGGCTGGTGGCGCCGCACCTGATGCGCCCGCTGGCCGGGGCGCGGCCCGGACGGCTGCTGCTGCTGGCGGGCCTCGCCGGAGCGTGCCTGACCCTGACCGCCGACATCGCCGTCCGGCTGCTGCCGACGCGGCCGGAACTGAAGCTGGGGGTGGTCACCGCCCTGATCGGGGCGCCCTTCCTGATCGTCCTGATCGCCCGGCTGCGGCGGGAGGAGGCGTGATGCGCATCGAAACCCACGCCCTGTCTGCCAAAGCCGGCGGGCGCACCATCCTGACGGGTATCAATCTCACCATCGAGCCCGGCGCCTTCACCGGGCTGATCGGCCCGAACGGCGCCGGCAAGACCACCCTGCTGCGCCTCCTCGCCGGCCTCGCCGAGCCGGCGGCGGGCCGCGTCACCTTCGACGGACAAACCGCCGCGCAGACCGGGCGGCGGGCGCTCGCCCGCGCCGTCGCCTACCTGCCGCAGAGCGGCCCGGTGCATTGGCCGTTGCGCGCCGAGGCGCTGGTGATGCTGGGCCGCCTGCCCCACCGCGGCCCGCTCGGCGGGATCACCGCGGCGGACCGCGCGGCGGTGGAGCGGGCGCTCGCCACCGCCGACGCCGCCCATCTGCGCGGGCGGATCGTCGGCACCCTGTCGGGGGGCGAGCGGATGCGCGTCCTGCTCGCCCGCGCCCTGGCGACCGAGGCGCCCGTCCTGCTGGCCGACGAGCCGGTCGCCGCGCTCGACCCCGGCCACCAGCTCGCCTGCATGGCGCTGCTGCGCGACACCGCCCGCCGGGGCAGCGGCGTGGTGGCGGTGCTGCACGACCTGACCCTGGCCGCCCGCTTCTGCGACCGGCTGATCCTGCTGTCGGACGGCGGTGTGCTGGCCGACGGGCCGCCCGGCCAAGTGCTGACTGATGAGAATCTGCGCGCCGCCTACGGCATCGCCGTCCACCGCGGCGCGGCCGGCGGCGAGCCCTTCCTGCTTCCCTGGCACGCCCTGCCATCCCCGAGTTCCGACACGGAGACCATCCGATGAGCGACCTGACGTCCCTGCTGCGCGACGCGCTGAACGACCCGGCCACCGGCTGGAGCCTCGGCGCCTTCGGCGCCATCGCGGAGTTCATCCGCGACCCGGACGAACCCGTCACCCTGCGCGACGACGGCGCGGAGCTGGAGGCGCGGACCGCCCGCGGCGGGTTGCGCCTGCGCCCCACGCCGGCCATCCGCCCGGTGCCTTACCGGACGCGCAGCGGCGCCCTCGCCGTTGCCCTCTGCCTGCCCCGCCACGTCGGCGCCATGAACCGCCGCCGCGTGGTGACCGAGCTGGGTCCCGACCGCGAGGCCATCGCCGGGGCGGACCGCGACGCCCTGTTGTTCGACCTCGGGCTCGGCGTCTTCCAGACCGACGTCTGCGTGCGCAGCGCCGACCCCGCCACCATCGCCCGCCTGCGCGCGGTGGTCGGGACGGAACTTCTGGCGCCGGGCAACCCCTTGCCGCCCGACCTGCCGGCGCTCAGCCCCGACCGCGTCTTCATCGGCCCCTTCGGCCGGATCGAGGTCAGCCAGCCGATCCCGCCGCCCGACGGCCGCAGCCCGGAGGGTCCGCACACCCATGTCCTGCCGAAGCTGCTGGCCCACAACCGGACCCACGCGGCGACCGTGCCGATTCCGGACGGCTGGGTGCCCAGCCTGTACCTGTCGCCGCCGGCGGAGTCCTTCGCCGCGTGGGAAGGGTTGGGGCACTGAGGCCCTGCCCCCCTCCCAACCTCCCCCCGCTCTCGCAGGGGGAGGAGCCGATTCCCTCCCCTGCGGCAGCGGGGGAGGGTCAGGGTGGGGGCAATGCCGCCGCCGGCGCGCGGCGCAGCGCGTTCAACAAAATCCCGATCGTCGTCCCGTTGTGCAGCACCGCGGTGCCCACCGGGGACAGCAGCCCCAGCGCGGCGGCGCCGAGGATCGCGCTGTTCAGCCCGACGGTCAGGCGGTAGTTGCGGGCGATCAGCGCCATGGCGGCATTCGCCGTCTCCTTGGCGTCGGCCACCCGCTCGATCCGGTCCTCCAGAAGCGCCACGTCGGCGGTCAGCCGCGCGATGTCGGCCCCCTTCTGCATGGCGATGCCGACATGGGCGCCGGCCAGCGCCGGAGCGTCGTTGATGCCGTCGCCGACGAAGGCGATGCGCGCGCCGTCGCGGCTGAGATCCTCGATGATGCGGGCCTTGTCGGTGGGCAGCAGGTCGGCGTGGAAGCCGTCGAGACGCAGTTCCGCGGCCAGCTCGGCGGCGCGGTCGTGGTGGTCGCCGGTCAGCATCAGCACCCGCGTCACCCCGGCCCGCCGCAGCCGCGCGATGGTCGCCGCACTGGCCGCGCGCAGGCTGTCCTTCAGCGCCAGCACGCCGGCCAGCACCCCGCCGAAGCCGATGAACAGCAGCGTCTTGCCGTCGCGGTGCAGCGCGTCGATGGCCGCGCGGTGGGCCGTGGTGTCGATGCCCTCGTCGTCCTCGATGAAGTGGCGGGAACCGACGACGATGCGCTTGCCGTCGATCACGCTGGCCACCCCGTGGGCGACGATGAACTTCACCTCCTGATGGTCGAAGTGGCGGTTGTGCGTCTCCTTGGCGGCGTTGACCACGGCCATCGCCAGCGGGTGGAAGTAATGCTCCTCCACCGAGGCGGCGAGGCAGATCAGGTCGTCGGGGCTGAAGGTCGGGTCGAAAGCGATGGAGTCCGTCACCTGAAGGTCGCCGGTGGTCAGCGTGCCGGTCTTGTCGAAGATGACCGTGTCGGCCTGGGCCAGCCGTTCCAGCGCGTTGGCGCCCTTGATCAGGATGCCCGCCTGCCCCGCCCCATACATGGCCGACTTGAAGGCCACCGGGGTCGCCAGCTTCAGCGCGCAGGAATAGTCGGCCTGGAGCACCGAGGCGGCGCTGCGCCAGTCGCCGGTCATCAGGAAGGAGCCGCCGGCCAGCTTCAGCACCGTGGGCACCAGCCGGTCGGCCAGCCGCGCCGCGTCGAGCTGCGCCTCGCTCTTGGCGGTCAGCGACTGTTCGACGTAATCGGCGATGCGGGCGGCGGCGGTGTGGCTGCCGACATGCTCGGCGTAGACGACCAGCCGTCCCTCCTCCATCAGCGTGCCGGAGAGGACGGCGGAGCCGCGCTGCTTGACCACCGGGGCGCTCTCGCCGGTCATGGCGGCCTCGTTGACGGTCGCCTCCCCGCCCAGCACCGTGCCGTCCACCGGGATCACCGTCCCGGCGCCGATGACCACGCTGTCGCCGACCAGGACGGTGTCGGCGGGCACCTGGATCTCGACCCCGTCGCGCAGCAGCCACACCTGATCGCTCGACGGGCGCAGCAGCCGCTTCAGCAGCGCGTCCGACCGGCGGGCGATGGACTCCTCCATGTATTCGCCAAGCGCCAGCATGAAGACGGTGGTGTTGGCCGCGGTGACGTCCCGCCGCGCCAGGGAGATCGCCACCGCCGCCGCTTCCAGCACGTGCGAGTTGACGCCCTCCCGCCCGTAGATGGCCACGCCCTCGCGCAGCATCGGCAGGGCGACGGCCAGCGACAGCGGCAGGCGCAGCGGCATGGGCAACAGGAAGCCACCGGCCAGCGTGGCGAGGCTGCGGACCAGCGTCGCGCCGTGATTCTCCCCGCCCTCCGCCATCGGCGCCGACGGCGCCGGTTCGGGAATCGGCAGGGCGGCCAGCGCGCGGCACAGCGCCGGGACGTCGGTCACCGCCGGATCGTAGCGGACGGCCAGCGACCGTGCGGCGCGGCTCGCCCGCACCGACGTCACTCCGGGGACCGCTTCCACCACCCGGTGCAGGGTCGCCTCGTCGGTTGGAGTGCTGGGACGGCAGGCGTAGCGCAGCCGGACGCGCCCTGGAACCCGATGGACCGGCTCCAGCCGCAGGAACCAGGGCGGGCCGCTCATAACGGTCCGGCCTGTTCCGCCTCCAGCTCGGCCTGGAGGTCGGCCATCTGCTCCTTCATCTCGGCGAGGCCGCCGGCGAGGTTGCCGTAGAGCTTCAGGCCGGACTTCACGATCTTGCCGCGCAGCTCCTCGTCGGACAGCACATAGGCCGCCGCCGCCCCGACCAGCAGCCCGACCAGGAACTGCTCGGACCGGCGCGACGGCAGAAGGCCGGTCAGCCCGCCGAGAAGCCCCTGCCCCCGCGCCGCGTTGGCCCCCATGCCACCTCCGATGGGCGTGCCGCCGGCCGCCATGGCGGCTTCGTACCGGCGCTGCTGCTTCTTCAGCTTCTTGAGCGCCTTCTTGATCTTCTTAGCCATGGGGGTCCTCGTTTTTCGGCCGTTCTTGCGGCGGTTCGTCCGCCGGATTCAGCAGATGTTCGATCATGACCACGCCCGCCGCCCCGGCGGCGACCGCCAGGGCGAGGCGCGCGTAGTCGCGGGTGCGCAGGGCGTCGGCGGCGACGCTGGCGGCGGCCAGCGCCGCACCGCCCTGCAGGCCGTGGCGCAGGATGGTGCGCGGCGCGGGGGGTTCGGCGCCCGTCACCCAGCGGTTCTGGACGGCGGTCAGCAGGCCGGTCGCCACCATGCCGCGCGTGAAGTCGGCGGCCAGCGTGCCGGAGCCCCGCGCCTTGCCGCGCCGTTTCCCGCGTTTCACGCGGCCCCCGACGGGCTGGCGGGCGGCGTCTCGTCCTTTGCCGGCTCCGCCGCATCATCCTTTGGCGGCTCCGCTTCGGCGAGCGCCGCCTCAGCAGGGGCTTCCTCCGCCGGCGTGGCGAGGCGGGAGCGCAGACCGGCGGAGGTCCGTTCGATGGCCAGCAAGCCGCTGACCGCGGCCTCGCGCACCGCGGTCTGGGCCTTGCCGGCGCCCTCGCGGGCGGCGGCCTTCACATCGGCAGCCTTGAGGTCGGCAGCCTTGAGGTCGGCGATCATCGGATCGGCCTTGGCCTTTTTCACCATCCGGACGCCGATGGCCCCGGCGATCACGCCGGACGCGAATGTCAGAAGCGGCAGCATCATGGTCTCCTTTCCGGCGCACCGCCCGCGAGGCCGGCGGTGGCGATTCGCAGCAGCGTCCCGGCCGCCGCGCTGGCTTCCCCGCGCAGCAGATCCGGCCACGCCGAGGGCGGGATCACCGTGGGGTCGTATTCGATGGTGCAGGAGCGGGCGAGCGGATTCAGCGCGACGGAGCGGATGCCCTCCGCCCCGGTCAGCGCCCGGTGAAGCGCTTTGGCGTCGTCCACCAGCGTCGCCAGACCGCGCTCCGCGGCGCCGTCGAGCTTCAGTCGCACCCGGCCCGGAATGTGGTGCGCGATGGTCAGGGCGGCGGCCAGCCGGCTCAGAAATTCGTCGGGCATGCTCGCGTCGTGGTCGGTCATTGGAAGAGGCGTTTGCGCTGCACGGTCATGTGGACGAGCATGAAGGCGACGAACAGCGTGCCGAAACCGGCATGAACGCGCTTGCCCACCCCCAGCGCCGCCAGGGTCGCCGCCATGCTGCCCATCATTCCGATCTTGGCCGCGCGGTTGATCCGCCATTTCCGCTCGGGCGCGGCCGGCTTGACCTCCGCGGCGGAAACGGGATCGTCCGGCACCGGGGAAGCCGCCGCGGGATGCAGGACCGCCGACAGCAGCGCCTCCACCTGGGACCGGGCGTCATCCGGCGTCACCGCGGCGGGGTCGTAGCTCAGCAGGACGCTGCCCACCGCCGGGTTGCTGCCGCTCACCCGGATGGCGTCCAAAGCCTCCAGCCGGCCCAGCGCCTCCTGGAAGCGGTCCGTCCGGCGCAGCAGCGGGTGGCGCACGCGGATGCGCCCGGGCACCGCCGATGCGATGGGTGAGGTCCGTCCGGTCATTGCCCGCTCTCCTGCGTCAGCCGCGATCCGCCCACGCGGCCAAGGGTCTTCATGGTTGCGCAGAATATCCATAATTTCACAATGGCGAAACATGTCCGCGGCGTCTCGCGCAGGCGCCGGACGCAAGGCCGCGTTGCGGAAAAACCGCGTCCTCACCCAGGAAGTGTGGGGAACGGGGCGGGGTTCGCCTACAAATCCGGCGGGGTGCGGGCCGGCAGATGCAGGGTCGCCAGGGTGCCGCCGCCGCAGCGCGAGGCGATGGTGAAGGACCCGCCCAGCCGGTCCGACGCCAGATTGTCCACGATGTTCAGGCCCAGCCCGACCGAGCCGGTGCCGCGGCGGGTGGTGAAGAAGGGCTCCAGGATGCGCCCGGCGGTCCCCTCTGCGATGCCGGCGCCGTCGTCGGCGACGGAGAGCAGGACCGTGTCCGGCCCCGACGCCGCGGCCGCCACCGTCACCAGCCCGTGCCGCCCCGCCGGAAAGGCGTGCTCCAGCGCGTTGCGGACGAGCTGCTCCAGGACTGCCGACAGGATCGCCGGGTTGCTGACCATGCGCAGGTCGGCGGGGCAGTCCACGGCCATGCGGTGCCCCGGCGGCTCCCACTGCGGGCGCAGGCTCTCCGTCACCTGCTCCAGGAAGGGGCGCAGCGCGATGCTCTGGCGCAGCCCGCCATGATCCGCCGCCACCCCCTTGAAGCAGCGCACGATCTCCCCGGCGCGGGCGATGGTGCTCGACAGCAGGGCGGCCAGTTCGCCCGCGCTCGCCAGGAAGCGCTCCAGCTCGGCGCGGCGGAGCTGGTTGGCGGACAGCCGCTCCGTCATCGCGGCGACCCGGTCGCCGAGGTGGGACGCGCTGCCCAGCGCCACGCCGATGGGCGTGTTGATCTCGTGGGCCACGCCGGCGACCATCTGGCGCAGCGCCGCCATCTTCTCGCGCTGGGCCTGGGCCAGCTTGCGCGTGCGCTCGCGGACCAGCGCCTCCAGATGCTCGTTCTCGTCCTTCAGGCTGCGGTTGGCCCGGCGCAGCGACAGGTGGGTGGCGACGCGGGCGCGCACGATGGCCGGGCTGAAGGGCTTGGTCACGTAATCGACCGCCCCGGTCTCCAGCCCGAAGGCCTCCTCCTCCGGGCTGGACAGCGAGGTGATGAAGATCACCGGGACGTCGGCGGTGGCCGGGTCGGTCTTCAGCAGCCGGCACACCGCGTAGCCGTCCAGCCCCGGCATCATCACGTCGAGCAGCACCAGCTCCGGCGGGTCGGCGGAGGCCAGCTCCAGCGCGCGGCGGCCGGAGGTCGCGAAACGCACCTCGTGCCGGTCCTCCAGCACGCTGGCGAGCGCCCGGATGTTGGCCGTGTCGTCATCGACGATCAGTATGTGACCACCGCTCACGGCGTCGTCTCCCGGTCCCGTTCCCTGGCCCATGCGGCGGTGAGCCGTTCCAGCGCCGCGCGGGCCGCGGCGAAATCCAACGCTTCCACGGCCCGCCCCACCTTGTCCACCGCCTCGTCATGGCCACTCCGGGCCAGCAGGCCACGCAAGGCGTCGAAACGGGCCGCCGCCGACAGGCTGCCGCTGCGCAACGCCTCGTCCAGCAACCGCAACGCCTCGTCCAACAGGTCCGGGTCGAGGAGAGGAACCGCCGGAAGGTCCGGCGCGACCTCCACGGGCACCTCCACGCTGCGCAGCGTTTCCGCCGAGGCCAGCGCGGGACCGAGGGCGGCGGACAGGTCGGCCACGAGCCCCGGCACCGCGTCCCACCGCTCCCCGCCCGCCGCCCGCTCCAGCGCGGCGGCGGCGGCACTGGCGGCCATCGCGCCGACCGTTCCGGCGCTGCCGCGCAGCCCATGGGCGTAACGCTCCAGCGCCGGGCCGTCTCCCGCGCGGCGCAGATGCTCCAGCCGGACCGGCGCGTCGCCGTAGCGGTCGAGAAAGTCCAGGATCGCCCGGCGCAGCGTGCCCGCCCGCCCGTTCATCCGCGCCAGCGCCGGGGCGAGGTCGAACCCCTCCAGCCCGACGGGAAGCCCGTCATCCACCGCCGCGCCCTTGATCTCCACGCCCTTCGCAACCGGCGAGGCCTCCCGCCGCCCGAACGGCCTCAGCCGGCGGTTCAGCACGGCGACGAGGCGGTGCGGTTCCACCGGCTTGGCGATGTGGTCGTCCATGCCCGCCTCCAGGCAGCGCCGCCGCTCCTCCTCCAGGGCGTGGGCGGTCATGGCGATGATCGGCAGGCGGTCGGGACCCGCATGACGGCGGATCGCCCGCGCCACCGCGTAGCCGTCCATGTCCGGCATCTGAACGTCGGTCAGCAGCGCGGCGTAGCCCGCCCCCGGCTCCAGCGCCAGCCGCACCGCCTCTCCGCCGCTTCCGACCGCGGTGACGGCCAGCCCGGCGTCCTCCAGCAACTCGCGCGCGACCATGCGGTTCACGGCGTTGTCGTCGGCGACCAGCACGCGCAGGCCGCGCAGCGGCTCGTCCACCTGCAAGCCCGCAAGCTCCGGATCGGCCAAGGCGGCGGGCAGCGCCGTCGCGGCGCCGTCCTGCACGCCGACCGTGACCGTGAAGCGGAAGGTGCTGCCCAGACCGGGGGCGCTGTCCACAACGATGCCGCCGCCCATCATGACGGCCAGCCGTCGGCTGATCGCCAGCCCCAGCCCGGTCCCGCCGTAGCGCCGGGTGGTCGAGCTGTCGGCCTGGGCGAAGGGCTGGAACAGGCGGGCCACCTGCTCCGCCGTCATGCCGATGCCGGTGTCGCGCACGGCGAAGCGCAACTCGGTCTCCCCATTCTCCGCCCCTCGCTCCGCGGCGCTCACGCCGAGAACCACGCTGCCGCTCTCGGTGAACTTCACCGCGTTGTTGACGAGGTTGAGGAGCACCTGCCCCAGCCGCAGCGGGTCGCCCAGCAGGGCGGTGGGCACGTCCGGGGCGATCTCCAGCCGCAAGGCCAGCCCCTTCTCCTCGGCGGAGAGGGCGGCGGTGCCGGCCACCATGTCGAGCACGGCGGACAGGTCGAAGGGCACGCGCTCCAGAGTCAGCATGCCGGCCTCGATCTTCGAGACGTCGAGGATGTCGTTGATGATCCCCAGCAGCGCCGTGGCCGAGGCGCGGATGCGGGTCAGGTAGCCGCGCTGGCGCGGCGGCGGCCCGGCACGCAGGGCGAGGTGGCTGAGGCCGAGGATGGCGTTCATCGGCGTGCGGATCTCGTGGCTCATGTTCGCCAGGAAATCGCCCTTGGCGCGCGACGCCTCCTCGGCGCGGCGGCGGGCCTCCTCCACCTGCTGCTGGCGGCGCGCGATCTCGTCGAGGAAGTGGCGGATCGAACGGGAGATGGTGGCGATCTCGTCGGTGCCGCCGTCGGGCAGCGGCGTCTCCCTCCCCTCCACCCGGTCGAGCACCGCGTCGTTCAGCCGGACCAGACGCAGGGTCAGGAAGCGGCGCAGATACAGATACACGCCGAGCGCCACCAGGAAGCCCAGCGCGCCCAGCCCGACCAGGATGCGGTTCTGCGTCGCCGCCAGTTCGGACAGGCCGTCCGCCTCGTCCGCCGCCGCCGCGTTGATCCGTTCGAACAGCGCGTGGGCGATCTTCACGACCTCCTCGACCATCACCAGCACTTGGTTGGTCAGCGCCTTGCTGCGGGCGATGGCCGCCTGCCGCTCCATCAGACTGGGCAGCAGGCCGGTGGGGCCGAGCAGCGCCACCTCCAGCCGCCGGTGCAGGGCGGCGAAGCGCTCCGCCTGCTCCGGCGGCAGCCCGGCGTGAAGCGCCGGCAGGGCCGACAACGCCGCCGCCGCGTCCCGCTGGGCGCGGGCGATCTCGCGCTGGAAGCGGCTGTTGCCGGCGTGGGTGCTCTCGTTCAGCACGCGGTTGACGGTGTTGGTCCAGGCGGTCAGCGGCCCCAGCCGGTCCGCCGGCAGGGTCGGCAGCACGGCGGCAACCAGCGCGCCGGCCTCCGCCGACAGGCGGCGGGTCTCGTCCAGCGCGTCGTCGCTGCGCGCCGCGGCGTCGATGCGCTCGGCGACCAGCCGGTCGAGGTCCGCCAGCGTCGGGACGAGGGTCCCCAGGACGCCGGCCAGCGTGGCGCCGCCCTCGATGTCGGACAGGGCCTGGGCCGACCGGGTGACCGCCGTCAGGTTGGCGGTCAGCTCGGCCAGGGTGACCCGCCGCTCGGGGTGGCTGGTCGCCCCGCCCAGCCGGGTCGCCTGCGACAACACCTGCTGCAGGCCGCCGTTCAGCACCGCCCCGGTGGTGATGCGCGGCAGCGCCCCGTTGGACAGGTCCGACAGGGCGTGGCGGAACTGCGCGAGGTCGTAGAGCGCCGCACCCGACACGCCCAGCAGCACCCCCACCATCACCAGCAGGCCCAGCCCGACGCGCCGCCCGACGCCGCCCCGGAAGGGCGCGCGCGGGATCGGCGCGGTCGGGGCTGGCTCCGTCGTCATCAACGCTCGGTGATGCGGCCGTCGATGCGGGGCGACACCGTCCCGCGGTCGGACAGGTGCTGGGCCATGATCTCCCACAGCAGCTTGCCGCCGCTCCCGGGGGAGGCGCCGGGCGACTTGAGCATGCCGTAGCCGTCGCCGCCCTGGGCCAGATAGTTGGGCAGGGCCACCGAATAGCGGGCGTCCGGGTCGAGCGGCTTGCCGCCCACCGTGACGGAGACGACGCGGCTGCCCGCCGGCTGCTTCAGGTCGTAGACCACCGCCATGTTGGACGGGTGGAGGAAGCTGCCCTTCTGGTTGTCCACCCCGGCGGCGCTGACCTCCAGAGCCTCGCGCAGCGCCTTGCCGGGCAGGGTCACGGCGATGATGGTGTCGCGGAAGGGCAGTTCGCGCTGGATGTCGCGGCGGGTCAGCACGGTCCCCGCCTCGTACTGGCGGTTGCCGCGGATGTTGCCGCCGTTGATGAAGGCGACGTCGGTGTTGAAATGGCCGCGCATGGCGTCGGCGATCAGCGAGGCGAAGGCGTTCTCGCCGGTGCGCACCGCGGCGCGGCGGGTGTCGAGCGCGGTCGCCGTCGTCCCGATGTTGATGTCCAGCAACTCCGACAGCCGGGCCAGATAGACGCCGACCCGCTTTTCCATCGCCGGGTCCGCCGGCAGCCCGGCGAGCGGCACGATGTCGGCGCCGGCCAGCGCGGGCGGCGCCTTGCCGTCGCCGTCCAGCCGCAGGACGAAGGCCGATCCCTTCACGTTGACGTGGACGCCGAAGAGCTTGCCCTTATCGGTCTCCAGCACATCCTTGCCGGTGGCGGAGAGCTGGAGCAGCGCGTCGATGGCGGGTTCACCGCGCAACGCGTCCACGGCCTCCGGGGCGTTGTCCAGAATGGCGACCACATAGTTCGCTCCCTGGGCGCGCAGGGCGCGGGCCTCCGCCGCGATGGTGGCCGGCGGGCGCACCTCAATGTCCGGCACGATGTACTGCACCGTCAGTTCCGGCGAGATCGCCGAGACCACGCCGATCCTGCCCACCGGCGTGTCGAGCAGCGCCGACGGCTCCAGCCCCTCCATCACCTTGCCGGTGTTGCGGTCGATGGTGGTGGCGCTGACGAAGGGAAAGCGCGCCTCGTAGCTGCGCAGGGTCAGCTCGTCCTTGCCGAATCCGAGGTCGCGCTTGGTCACCGCCATCATGTCGGGCTGAAGCTCGTTCAGCAGGTCGATCATGTGGGCGCCGCGGTCGAAGGTGGACAGGACGCCCGCGGTCAGCGACGCACCGCCGTGCAGGAACAGCGTGTTGCCCTCCGCCCGCTTGGTGCGCAGCAGCGTGGCGAGGTTGGCAAGGCCGCCCTCGCCCTCCACCGGCTCGATGTCGGCCATCGTCGAGGTGAAGACGATCGACAGTTCCGCCGCCGACGCGGCCGGCGCGACGGCGCCGAGCGCCGCGACGGCGCAGGCGGCCAGGACGGCCCGCCAGCCGGAAAAACGCCCCACCCCACCACTGCCGCGCTTCGGCATGGTTGCCCCCTCCTGCCATCCCTGTTTCTTCAGGATGGTTCTTCCCGTATTCCGGCGGGGGAGTTCAAGGCATATCCATGCAGGCCGCTCAACATTGCGGTGACAAAAAATCTCCTGTTGCAACAAGGGACAAAGGAACAACCGGATCAGGCCGCCCCGTCCTGCCAGGGATAGGCCAGCGGCACCTCGCGGAAGGCGAAGCGGTCGAGATGGCGTTCCAGCGCGCCCTTGAGCGCGGCCAGATGCTCGGCGGAGCTGGCGTCCAGCCGACAGTCCAGCCCGTCCGGCCGGGCCTGGAGCGTCAGGGTGGCGTCGCCCGGCCAATCGGCGCCGCGGGCGTTGTGCGGGAAGACGACGCTCCCCGCCTCCGGCGTGTACTCCACCGTCAGATTGTGCGCCCAGTGCTTGCAGAGCTGCTGGAGGTAGCGGCTGCCGTTCGGGGTCGGGACGCGGACGCTGCTGGCGTGTCTCATGACGATCCTTCTGTGCGGTGATGGTGTTTTCAGGCCGGTGATTCAGGCCGGTGATTCAGGGAAGCCGTTCGATGCGCTGGGCCGCCTCGTCGAGGATCGAGACCGCGGCGTGCACCGTGTCCGCGTCAACGCCCTCGCGCCCCAGCCGGTGCATCAGCACGGCCTTGAGATTCTCCATGGCGCGGCGGATCGGAGCGCCGTCGGTGTGGGCCCGCCGGGTGGCCAGGGCGGCGAGGCGGGCGAACAGCGCCTCGACGGTGGCCGCGTCCTGGGCGAGCTGGGCGGTGCCCTCCGGGGTCACGGCGAAGGGCTTGCGCGCGCCCTCGGCGTCGGCCTTGGCGATGTGGCCCATCTCCTCCAGCAGCGACAGCGTCGGGTAGATCACGCCGGGGCTGGGCACGTAGCCGCCGCCGGTCAGCTCCTCGACGGCGCGGATCAGGTCATAGCCGTGCCGCGGCTCGTCGGCGATCAGCCGCAGCAGGACCAGCCGCAGTTCCGACGCCTCGAAGACGCCGCGCCGGCCGCCGCGCCCACCGCGCCGCTCGTGATGCTCATGGCCCCAGCCGCCCTCCGCGGCGTGACGCCCGCCGCCATGACGGGGACCGCCTCCGTGGGGGCCATCGCCGTGCGGGCCGGGGTGATGGCGGCGCATCCGGCCGCAGAAGGGATTCGGGAAAAATTTCATGACGGGTGCTCCCCTGTATCTCGATAGGTCAAAGATATATCGTGACATGTCGCGATACAAGTCCCCAAGACGCTTATTTCCTCTCCCCGGACGGAAGAGGGACCGCAGCCGTCCTCAGCCACGCCCAGCCAACATACTGCGAATGCGAGGAATTCGCATTGACGTTCCGCAGGAATCCGGACCACAGTGCGCCCGCCCTTCCGGCATAGGCCGTCCCGGCAAAGTTGAAGGAGAGTCAAGGATGAAGCTGACCCGTCGCCACGCCCTCGCCATGACCGCCGCCATGGTCGGCCTCGCCGCCCTGGCTCCCGTCCCGGGTCACGCCCAGGACATGACGGTGCGGCACGCGCAGGGCGAGACGCGGCTTCCCGCCAAGCTCGACCCCGTCCTGGTCTTCGACATGACCTCGCTGGACACGCTGGACGCGCTGGGCGTGGCGATCGCCGGGGTGCCCACGGGGCTGAAGCCGCCGCACCTCGCCAAGTATGACGGGCCGTCCTACGCGAAGATCGGCACGCTGTTCGAGCCCGACTACGAGGCGGTGAACGCCGCCGAGCCCGGCCTGATCATCGCCGGCGGCCGCTCCGCCCCGAAATACGCCGAGCTGTCGCGCATCGCGCCGACGCTCGACATGACGACCGACCAGACCGACTTCCTGAACAGCGCCATCGCCAACGCCGAGACGCTGGGCCGCATCTTCGGCAAGACCGCCGAGGTCAAGCGGAGGCTGGACCGGCTGCGCGCCTCCATCGCCGAGTTGAAAACGGTGGCGGGCAACGCCGGCAAGGGCCTGCTGGTGCTGACCACCGGCGGCAAGATGAGCGCCTACGGACCGGGATCGCGCTTCGGCATCCTGCACTCGGAGTTCGGCATCCAGCCAGCCGCACCCGACCTGAAGGTCGCCAACCATGGGCAGGCCATCTCCTTCGAATTCATCCTGGAAACCAACCCGGACTGGCTGTTCGTGATCGACCGCGACGCCGCCATCGGGCAGGACGGCACCCCGGCCCGGCAGTTCCTCGACAACGACATCGTCCGCCGCACCATCGCCTGGCGGAAGAACCAGGTCGTCTATCTGAACGGCGGCAACTGGTACCTCGTCGGCGGCGGGCTGCAGGCGCTCCAGCAGGACGTGGACCACCTCCTCGCGGCGCTGTCCCGAAAGTCCTGACCCGTGAAGACCCTGCCAATCGCCACGCTGCCGCTGGCGACCGTGGGCATCGGCCTGCTGGCCGTGTGGAGCCTGTTCGTCGGCGTCAGCGACGTGAGCTTGGCGACGTTGTTCGGTGGCGGGGCCGCGGACCAGGCCACCCAGGTGCTGCTGGTCAGCCGCCTGCCCCGGACGCTGGCGCTGATCCTGGCCGGCGCCGCCATGGCGGTGTCGGGCCTGCTCCTCCAGATGCTGGTGCGCAACCGCTTCGTCGAGCCCTCCACCGCCGGCACCGCGGAATCGGCCATCTTCGGCATGATGATGGTCTCGCTGCTGGCGCCGGAGATGCCGGTGTTCGGGCGCATGGCCGTCGCCAGCCTGTGCGCGCTGGCCGGGACGGGTCTGTTCCTGGCGATCCTGCGGCAGGTGCCGCTGCGCTCGCCGCTGGTGGTGCCGCTGGTCGGCATCATGCTGGGCGGGGTCATCACGGCGATGACCGAATTCATCGCCTACCGCCAGGACCTGATCCAGTCGGTGCGCGGCTGGGAGACCGGGGACTTCTCCGCCATCCTGCTCGGCCGCTACGAGCTGCTGTGGCTGAGCGCCGCCCTGACCGGCGTCGCCTATCTGGCGGCGGACCGCTTCACCGTCGCCGGGATGGGGCGGGACGTCGCCACCAACCTGGGCATCGACCACCGCAAGGTGATGGCGCTGGGGCTGGTCATCGTGTCGATGACCACCGCGGCGGTGATCGCCACCTGCGGCATGATCCCTTTCCTCGGGCTGATCGTTCCCAACGTCGTCAGTCTCGTCCGCGGCGACAACATGCGCGGGTCCCTGCCCTGGGTCGCGCTGATGGGGGCCGGGCTGGTGCTGGCCTGCGACATCGCCGGGCGGCTGGTGATCCACCCCTACGAGATCCCGATCGGGACGATGATGGGAGTGATCGGCAGCGCCCTGTTCCTCTATCTCCTGCTGCGGAGGAACGGCCATGCCGGCTGACCGCCGCATCCTCTCGCCGACGATCGTGCTGGGCGGCCTGTCGGCGCTGACCCTGCTGGCGATCGCGCTGTTCATGACTTTGGGCGCGCGCGGCAAGTGGGACTTCATCCTGGCCTTCCGCGGCACCAAGATCGCCGCCATGGTGCTGGTCGGCTACGCCGTCGCCGTGTCGACCGTCCTGTTCCAGACGATCACCAACAACCGCATCCTCACCCCCTCGGTGATGGGATTCGACCATCTCTACCGGATGATCCAGACGCTGCTGGTCTTCCAGTTCGGCAGCGGTCTGGTGGCGTCGCTCGACCCGCGGCTGCGCTTCGGGGTGGAGGTGGCGTCGATGGTCGTCTTCTCCGGCCTGCTCTACTGGTGGCTGTTCAACGGCGCGGGGCGGGGCGACAACCGGCGCAGCCTACATCTGCTGCTCCTCGTCGGCATCGTCTTCGGCGTGCTGTTCCGCAGCCTGACCAGCTTCCTTCAGCGCATCATCGACCCCAACGAGTTCCTGACGGTGCAGGACCGGCTGTTCGCCAACTTCAACCGGGTGGACGTCGAGCTGCTGACGGTGTCGGCGCTGGTCGTTCTGGCGGTGTCGCTGGTCGGCTGGCGGTGGCGGCGCACCTTCGACGTGCTGGCGCTGGGGCGCGACGCCGCGATCAACCTCGGCGTGGAGCACCGGCGCGCGGTGATGGCGGTGCTGGTGATGGTGTCCATCCTGGTGTCGGTGTCCACGGCGCTGGTCGGGCCGATCACCTTCTTCGGGCTGCTGGTCGCCAACCTCGCCTATCTGGTGGTCCGCTCGCACCGGCACGCGCTGATCCTGCCGGCCGCGGTGCTGCTCGCCGTGCTGACGCTGGTCGCCGGCCAGCTCGTGCTGGAGCGGGTGTTCGGCTACAACGCCGCGCTCAGCATCGTCATCGAGTTCGTGGGCGGTCTCGCCTTCCTGTTCATCCTGGTGCGGGGGTCGGCCCGATGATCGACGTCAAGAACATCACGAAGCGCTACAACGGCACCGTCGTCGTCGACGGGGTGTCCCTGTCCCTGCCGGCGGGCGGGGTGATCTCGCTGATCGGGGCGAACGGGGCCGGCAAATCGACGCTGCTCTCGATCATCAGCCGCCTGCTGCCGATGTCCTCGGGCACGGTGGAAATCGACGGGCTGGACGTGACCACCACGCCGGGGGAGGTGCTGGCCCGCCGCCTGTCCATCCTGCGCCAGGACAACCAGATCATGTCGCGCCTGACGGTGGAGGACCTCGTCGCCTTCGGCCGCTACCCGCACAGCAAGGGCCGCCTGACCGAGGACGACCGCGGGCACATCCGCAACGCGCTGCGCTACCTGGACCTGGAGCCGCTGGCCGGCCGCTTCCTGGACGAGTTGTCGGGCGGCCAGCGCCAGCGCGCCTTCATCGCCATGGTGCTGTGCCAGGACACCGAATACATCCTGCTCGACGAGCCGCTGAACAACCTCGACGTCAAGCACGCCGTGGCGATGATGAAGCTGTTCCGCCGCACCGCCGACGCGTTCGGCAAGACCGTCGTGCTGGTGCTGCACGACATCAACTTCGCCTCCTGCTACTCCGACCGCATCGTCGCGATGCGCGACGGCCGGGTGGTGCACCAGGGGCCGCCGGAGGTCATCATCACCCCCGAGGTCATCCGCGACGTTTACGGCGTCGAGGCCCAGGTGATGGAGAACGCCGGCCAGCGCATCGCGCTGTATTATCAATAGAGTCTTTTAGAAGCGCGGCGGGTCGAAGATCACCGAACGGTCGATGTCGGCCAGCCGCGCCCGCCCGCTCAACGCCATGGCAACCTCCAGCTCGGTCTGCAGGATGGTCAGCATGTGCGCCACCCCCGCCATGCCGCCGACCGCCAGGGCGTGCAGCACCGGCTGGCCCACCAGCACCGCGTCGGCGCCCAGCGCCAGCGCCTTCAGGACGTCGGTGCCGCGCCGGATGCCGCCGTCCGCCAGGATGGGCAGGCGGCCCGCCGCGCGGGCGGCGACCAGCGGCAGCACCTCCGCCACCGCGGGCAGCGTGTCGAGCGTCCGCCCGCCATGGTTCGACACGATGATCCCCGCCGCCCCGGCCGCGATGGCGGGGTCGACGTCGTCGGGGTTCATGATCCCTTTCAGCAGCACCGGCAGCCGCGTCCCGGCGCACAGCCAGCGCACCGTGTCCCAGGTGGCCGCGGCGTGCAGCATGCCCTGGAAGACCGGGCTGCCGGGCCGCGACGGGGTGAAAGGGTCCGGCGCCAGCCCGGCCAGATTGACCGGCGCGATGCCGTCGGGCAGGCGGAAACCGGCGCGCTGTTCGATGTTGCGCAAGCCGCTGACCGGCGCGTCCACCGTCAGCACCAGCGCGCGGTAGCCCGCGGCCTCCGCCCGCCGCACCAGGGCCAGCGTGTCCTCCGGCCGGGGTTGGGTGTAGAGCTGGAACCACAGCGGCCCGCCGGCCGCCGCCGCGACCTCCTCCAGCGTCACGCTGGACTGGGTGCTGACGGTCATCCAGGTGCCGGTGAGGCCCGCCGCCTGCGCGGTCGCCCGCTCCCCGTCGCGATGGACCAGCCGGTGGAAGGCCATCGGCGCGATCAGGATGGGATAGGGCATGGCTTGCCCGAACAGGGTCGTCGAGGCGCTGGCCTGCGACAGGTCGCGCAACGCCCGCGGCATCAGGCGCATCCGGTCGTAGGCGTCGCGGTTGGCCTGCCGGGTGATGCCGTCCGCCCCGGTCCCGGCGATGTAGGCGCGGGTCGCCGCATCGACGCGGGCGGTGAAGTGGCGCTCGTAGTCGTGGAGCGAGACGGTGTCGGCGGGAACGCTCATTTCAAGAATCCTTAAGCAACATTCCCTCTCCCCTCTGGGGAGAGGGTTAGGGTGAGGGGGTTGCGCTTTTGCCGGACGTCCCACCACGCGCATCCCCCTCACCGGCCCTACGGGCCACCCTCTCCCCGGAGGGGAGAGGGCTATGAAGAACGGCCCTCCGCCAACGCGCCCGCCCGTCGCGCCAACGCGCGCAGGCGCGGGTCGGGCTGGTCGGCCAGGGCGGCGGCCATGCCACGGTAAAAGTCGGGGAAGCCGGTTTCCAGCGCCCGCGCGAACCACGCCAGCGCCTCCTCCGTCCGCCCGTCCTGGAGCAGCAGCCGGGCATGGTTGAAGCGGCCCCAGCAATCCCCGCCCTCGGCGGCGGCCTGGAAGAGTTGACGGGCGCCCGCCCCGTCCTCGGCCACCGCACGCCCGGCCTCGTGGAGCAAGCCCAGCATGTTCAGCGCCTTCACGTTGCCCCGGCGGGCCGCGGCGGCGTAGAGCCGGTAAGCTTCGGCGTCGTCCGCCGGAACGCCGACACCGCGGCAATGCAGATCGGCCAGATTGAACAGCGCCCAGGCGTCGCCCAACTCGGCGGCCCGGCGGTAATGGGCGGCGGCCAGGGCGGGGTCGGCGGGCACGCCCCAACCGTGCTCGTGGCAGCGGCCCAGCATGTTGACGGCGCGGGCGTCGCCGCTGCGGGCGGCGATGCGGAACCACTCCACCGCCCGCGCCCGCTCAGCCCCGCCGCGGTCGAGGCACCGCTGACCCAGGGCGAGCTGCACGTCGATGATGCCCAGCCCTTCCGTGGAACAGGCAGTGATCCCGTCCATCACACCTCCGCCCAGCGCCGCAGCAGGTTGTGATAGTGGTTGACCAGGGCCAGCACGGACGGGTGTTGATCGCTCAGTTCCCGGCGCAGGTCGATGATCGCGACGTCGAGGTCGTAGAGCATCGCCCGCAGCCCGTCGTCCTTGACCAGCGACTGCGTGAAGAAGAAGGAGGCCCAGCGCGAGCCGCGCGTCACCGGGGTCACCCGGTGCAGGCTGCTGGACGGGTAGACCACGGCGTGCCCCGCCGGCAGCTTCACGCCCTTGGTGCCGTAGGTGTCCTCGACGACCAGATCGCCACCGTCATACTCGCCGGGATCGCTGAGGAAGATCGTGGTGGAGACGTCGGCCCGCAGGCGCAGGCCGCCGGTGCCCGGAATGGCCCGGATGGCGTTGTCCACATGGTTGCCGTAGGTCATGTCCAAATCGTAGCGGTTGAACATGGGCGGCAAGACGCGCAGCGGCAGGGCCGCGGAGTTGAAGGCCGGGTTGCGCCCCAGCGCCTTCAGGATGACCACGCCCAGCTCGCGGGCGGTGTCGCTCTCCTCCGGGATCTGCAGGTTGTTCTTGGCCAGCACCGCCTGGGAGCCCGCGGTGACGCGGCCATCGACCCAGGGCGACGCCTCCAGCACGGCGCGGCAGTGGGCGACCTCGTCGGCGGTCAGAACGTCGGGGATTTGCAGAAGCACGGGGAGGAATCCTTTTGCAGAAGAAGACAGGGCGATCCCACCGCTTGTCCCCTCTCCCCTCTGGGGAGAGGGTTAGGGTGAGGGGGTTGCGCGTGGCGGAACGTCCGGCAAAAGCGCAACCCCCTCACCGGCCCTTCGGGCCACCCTCTCCCCAGAGGGGAGAGGGCTAGGCGGAAAAGCCCTATACATAGAAGAAGGCTGGGATCAGAAGGTGACGCCGGCGGTCAGCATGAAGGTGCGGCCCGAGGCCGGAACCGCGCGCGAGGCGTTGAAGGCCGAGGCGTAGTTGCGGTGGTCGGTCAGGTTGTAGGCGTTGAGCGCCAGGGACAGGTTGTTGATCTCGTAGGACACCACGCTGTCCAGCGAGACCGTCTCCGGCACGCGGCCCGTGTTGGCGCTGTCGGCCCAATATTCCGAGGCGTACTGGATGCCGCCACCGACCATGACCTTGCCGGGCACGACGCCGGGGGCGAACTCGTAGGTCGACCACAGGCTGGCGTTGTGCTTCGGAACGTTCGGGGCCTCGTTGCCGACGACCGCGGCGTTGGTCCGCGACTCCTTGATCTCACCGTCGAGGTAGGCGTAGCTGGCGTAGACGCTCCAGCCCTCGACCAGCTTGCCGCTCACCCCGGCCTCGAAGCCGCGGATGCGGGTGCCGAGACCGGCCTCGGAGAAGCCGTCGGTGACCGTGCCGGTGGCCGGATCGACCGAGTAGGTGTTGCTCTTCTCGATCTGGAACAGGGCGCCGTTCAGGCCCAGCCGCCCGCCGAAGAAGTCGGCCTTGCCGCCGATCTCGTAGAGGTCGGTCTTCTCCGGGTCGAAGTCACGCCCGTCGCGCGGGGTCTCCGCCGTGCCGTTGGTGAGCTGCGCGGCGATGTCCACGCCGATCGGCTTGTTGGAGCGCGCGTAGGAGACATACAGCGACGCGTCCTTGGTCGGCTCGTAGATCAGGCTGGCCGACGGGCTGAGCGTCCGGGTGCTGGCGCTGCCGCCCGCCACCGTCGGGTCGGAGGCGCGGAAGGTGCTGCGGAAGTAATCCCAGCGCAGGCCGCCCTGCACCGAAAGCTGGTCGAACAGCCACACCCGGTCGGTGACGAACAGGCCGGTGTTGGCGACGCTCGATTCACGCACGCCGGTCGCCGGGTAGGTGAGGAAGGCGTTGGCCGGGTAGCTGTGGCCGGGGTTGCGGATGGTCTGGGTGTTGGCGCGGTTGACCCAGCTGCCGCCGCGCCGCTCGTCCTTCTGGTAGCTGAGGTCCAGCCCGCCGTTGACCTTGTGGTAGAGGCCGAGGAAGGTGCCCTCCGCCTTGGCGCCCGCGACGTTCTGGACGCCCCAGCCCTTCTGCTTGAAGGCGAGGCCGCCGCCGGCGCCGTAGGCGATCACCGGGTTGCCGCCGTTCAGGAAGAGGGTGCTGCTGGCCGCGGTCAGCGCCGCCGGGGCGGTGGAGACGAAGTCGCGCTCGTAATGGCTGTAGCGGCTGTCGTTGTAGAAGGACAGGGTCTTGCCGACCTCGTGGGACAGGGTCGAGGTCACCACGTGGTTCTTGGTGTCGTCGCGGTCCTGGTTGCGCACATAGGACGTGGACCGGTCGAGCCCGAACTCGGGCGCCGGACGGAAGGTGCCGTCGCGGCCGCGGATCATCGGCACGCCCATGTCCGGGATCTTGTCGCCGTCGAGGTAGGAGTAGTTCAGGTGCCAGGTCGTCGGGGTGCCCAGCCCGACGCCGAGGTCGGCGGCGATGCCCTTGCGCTTGGCCTCGACCTCGTCACGGTCGGCGACGTCCTGGTCGTGGTACAGGCCGTTGACGCGCAGCGCCGTCGTCTCGTTGATCGGCTGGTTCACGTCCACCGTGGTGCGGTAGGTGGGGCCGGAGCCGACCGACTGCTCGACCTTGTAGCGCTTGTCCAGCCCGGCCTTCTTGGTGCCCTGGTTGATGACGCCGCCGGAGTTGCCGACACCGAAGCCGTTGCCCGACGGGCCCTTGAAGACCTGCACCGTCTCGGTGTTGAAGACGTCGTGGGTGTAGACGCCGAAGTCCTTCAGGCCGTCGGTGTAGATGTCGCCGCGGGCGGTCAGGCCGCGGATGCGGAACTGGTCGCCGTTCTGGCCGCCGTTGCCCTCGCCGGTCGAGATGGTGATGCCGGGGACGTTGCGCAGGACCTGCTCCAGGGTCGTGGCGCGCTGCTGCTCGATGATCTCTTCCGGGACGACGTTGACGACGCGGGGCGTGTCCTTGACCGTGTCGGGCAGGCGGGAGATGCCGGTGGGCTTGGCGTTCACGTTCCCGCTGTCGGCCGGACGGTCGGCGCCCACCCGCACCGGGTCGAGGACGGTGGCGTCACCGGCCGCGGTGCCCGGCGTGGTGCCCGCGCCGGACCCGGCCCCCGATCCGGCCGTCTGAGCCTCGGCCACCGTCGCCAGGGTGGAGAAGGACATCGCCAGCCCCGCCGTCGCGGCGGCGCCGGCGATGATGGGTCGGAGGCGGTCGGGGACATTCGATTGCAACATGGGGCTCTCCCGAAAAATCGTCGTGGCGGATGCGCCGATCAGCGGCGGCTATCTACCAAGCGGGGTGGCGGCCCCTTCAACGACGATCATTCAGAATAATTCTAAATTGCAAAATCACCGTTGTTCAGCCCCAGCGCATGCAGGGATATGTTCTTCGCCGGCCCCCCATGACGGTCTCTCCGGCGGCGCGCCCGGCACCCCGGAGAAAGCTCTTTTTCATTGGTGTTCCAATGATTTAAAACGCCTGTTCAAGGGCTTTCGAAGGCCCCTGGCGGGATGGGCGGGACCGGACTGTTGCAGAACAGCAACGCAGATAATAAGAATTATTCTCAATATGCAGATCGGGTGCGGCTCGAACGTCTTTTGTACGTCAGCCTGGAATCCGCGCGGCCGGCGCCGTCTGGCCGAGGCGGGCCTTCCAGAGCTGCTCGGCCAGCCGCAGGGCGTCGGCGAAGGCCGGTCCGGTGGCGCCGGGAAGGGCGAACAGGGCGAAGGCCGCGGTGCCGATGATGATCCGCTCGGCCCGCGCGTCGCGCACCGCTCCGGTCCATACCCCCTGCCAGTATTCCAGGCTGGTGCCGCGCGGGCGCGGCGTCGGCGGCGGTTCGTCCATGCAGGCGGGCAGGATGAGGTCCTCCGCCTCGCCGTTGACCAGCCGGTGGATGGAGGAGGAGCGGAAGGGGGTGAACTGGGCGACGTCGCGCACGCTGCCCAGCACGGCCATGTGCTTCCAGCCGAGGATACGGGCGGCGTCGCGGTGCAGTTCGCGGTAGGTCGGCTTGGCCGCGCCCAGCAGGGAGGTCTTGGCCTTGGACGGCTTCAGCAGATGCACCGCCTCGAACACGGCGGAGCGGGTCTGGGTCAGCCGGTGCAGCCCGATCAGCCGGTAGATCTGCGGCGACAGGGCGGCCAGCGGCGCGTAGGCGATCCGCGGCCCCGCCAGCGCCGCCGCGATCTCCCGCGCGTTGCTGCAGACCGGGATGCCCACGGTGGGCGCGATGAACTCGTACCGGCCGGACGCCGCGCTGCAGCCCGTGCTGCCATGCAGCAGCACCCGGTGGCCGGCCTGCGCGACCAGCCGCGCCGCGTGGAAGAACCAGGGCGGGTTGTGGTAGTTGGGCGAGGTGAAGCAGGGCCAGTCGATGTCCGCCTGGATCGTCCGCCCCAGCCCGGCGGCGACGTGCGCCCGCATCGCCCGCACCATCCCGGCCAGTTCCGGCGCGGTCGAGCCGCGCATCCGCATCATGCCGAGAAGCGCGCCGACCTGGACCGGATCGGCCTCGCCCGCCAGGATGATGGTCATCGCCTCCTCCGCCTCCTCGGCGGTCAGCGGGCGCCCGTGGCCGCCGCCGGCGACGCCCAGCACGCCGATGTGACGGGCCAGACGGTCCTGCGCGGGAGCGTCCGGCGCGATCCCGTCCAGCTTGGCGTCGATCTGGGCCGGGGACGGCTGCCCCTCCAGCAGGCCGGCGGGCCGGACGCGGAGCGGCGGCGCGTCGATGGCGGTCGGCACGTTCCAGCGGGGATCGAAGGTTTCGTCGGGCGCCGGGCGTTCCATCGACGGTTCGAACAGGGCGTCGATCCCGCGGGCCAGCGCCTGCACGCGCGGACGCAGCGCTTCGGCGAAGGGCGTCGGCACCAGACCACGGCCCGAGCGGATGAACAGGGGATCGCCGAACTCCTCGCGCATCTGCGCCAGAAGCCGGCTGAGCGCCGAAGTCTGAAGCCCGAGGTCGCGGGCGGCCAGCGTGACGTTCCGTTTCGACAGCAGCGCGTCCAGCGCGGCGACCAGACGGCCGCGCGACAGCCGGCTCTCCTGCGCGGTGCCGAGGGCGGCCCGACCCGACCCGGATGCCTCGGGTGCCAACGCCGGCACCAACGCAGGATGGGATTCCCCGCCCTTCCTCTTGACCGTCATGTGTTTTCAGCCCGAATGCGAATGCCTGTCATGATATTGATACGCATTCGCATCGCAACGCAACACGCACGGCGCTCCCCCTCTTTCCCGCGAAGGAAGGGGGCGGACGCTTCGGAAACTCAGTCCTCGGACGCTTCGGGCTTGGGAGCCGCGGCCTGCTCGGCCTGGATCCGCTCGACGATGCGGGTCAGCGCCGCGGCGTCGAACGGGCTGTCCATGTTCAGGTCCTGGGCGAACTTGCGGATCACGCCGATGGCGCGGCGCCGGGTCACGATCTCGATGTCGCCGGGCCGCGTCCGCTCGACCACCGGCCCCTTGTAGTAGCCGCTGCCGACGCGCCATTGGCGCTGCCCGTCCGCCCGCCATTTGGTGCCGTCGGACAGCACCATGCAGCGGTTGCCCTCGGTGAAGGCGTCGACCGTGGCGATCCTCTCCGGGCCGGTCTGGCTGTTGTGGATCGTCACCTGATCCCCGACCCTGAACGCTGTCATTCTGTGCACACCCTCTGTCAATCAATCGCTGTCCGTCACCGGACCGCCGGACTGGAACCGCGCGCCCTGGTCGTTCTCGCGCCGCTCCTCCACCGCCGCCATCAGACGCGACTTCGCGGTGACGCGGCTGTCGGGCGTCCCATCCTCCGTCCGCTGGTCGGGCGGACGGCTCCGCGAGGCGGAGCGCACGCCGTTCAGCGCCGCGAGGAAGCCGGTGGCCGGACGCATCGTCCGGCCGCCGCGCAGGCCGGGCGGAGGCCCGGCCGGTGGCGCCGAAGGCGACGACGCCGGAGGTTGCGGCTTCGCCGCGGCGACGGAAGCGATCACGGCCTCCACCTCCTCATGCGGCGCCCGCCGTTCGGCGGCCTCGGCGTGGGCGAGGCTGGTGGCGCGCTCGACGACCAGCGTCCGGCATTCGCCGTCCAGCGTTTCGTAAACGCGCTTGGCCTCGTTCAGTTCATGCAGGTCTTCGGTTTCCAGCGTGCGGTCCAGCGCGCTGGACAGCAGCCGGAACTCCAGCACGCCCGGCACCCGCGCCTCGTCCACCGCGCGCTTCAGCACGCCGACGGCTTGCAGGGTTTCACGGTCCAAAGTGCCTTCGGGCATCGACATGCTGTGGGTTGATCGGCGGGATCACCCGAAATATCGGCTGAGGCCGGGCGGGGTCAAGTGCGATCCGGCACCGTTCCGGACTCATCCTCCGGTTCGACGGCACCGCGTCTTTGCAGCCACAGGGCGACGAGCCAGCACAGCGCGGCCCAGCCCGCCCCGACGCACCAGCCCGCCAGGACGTCGGTCGGCCAATGGACGCCCAGATAGACGCGGCTGCAACCGACCAGCAGGGTCACCGCCATCGCGACCACGAGCACATAGGCCTTCTGCCGCCGCCCCTCGACGAAGCGCGCCAGCATGGCGCCCAGCGTCAGGAAGACGACCGCCGACAGCAACGAATGGCCGCTGGGAAAGCTGGCGGTGAAGACGATGTCGCCATGGGGAACGACATCCGGACGCTCCCGCCCGATCTGATTCTTCAGCAGGCTGCTGATGGCCATGCCGCCGCCGACCGACAGCAGCACGAGCAGCGACGCCCCGCGCTTGCCGCGAAGCAGCAGGAACCCCACCGTCACCGCGGTGATCAGCGACAGCACGGTGATGCTGCCCAGCGCCGTGACGTCGCGCGCCGCGTTGTGAAGCCAGGGCGGCCCCAGCGGCGTCGCCGGATCGCCGGTCACCCGCAGCGCCAGCAGCACCGCGCGGTCGAAGGCCGCCGTCTCGCCCTCGATCACCTCGCCGGCCAGCAGGGCGAAGGCCAGGATCAGCCCGGCGCTGACCGCCATGCCGACAAGAAGCCGCAACTCGTGCCGGCCGAGCCTCGTCCAGAAGCCGGGTGCCCTCAATCCTGCCAACGCCATCGTCCGTCCCATGCCTCCCGTCGATCGCAGACCGGTTATGGGAACGCCGGCCTCCGGAGAAAAGGTCCGCCGGGACGGCGCAGGCGCCGCCGAACCACCGGCCCGCAAACATAAAGATATCTTTATGCTTGCGGGGTTCCGAATGCGCTGCTACACCAGCGCCACAGCGGGCCGGTGCGCCCGCCCCTTTTTCATTGCTGTCCCGCAAACAGCCGCGCAGGAGACCCCCCGATGGCCGCGCCCGCCAACTTCACCGACTTCAAGGTCAAGGACATCAGCCTCGCCGAGTGGGGCCGCAAGGAAATCACCATCGCCGAGACCGAGATGCCCGGCCTGATGGCGCTGCGCGCGGAGTTCGGCGAGACGAAGCCGCTGGCCGGCGCCCGCATCGTCGGCTGCCTGCACATGACCATCCAGACCGCCGTGCTGATCGAGACGCTGACCGCTCTCGGCGCGACCGTCCGCTGGTCGTCCTGCAACATCTTCTCGACCCAGGACCAGGCCGCCGCCGCCATCGCCGCCGCCGGCATCCCGGTCTTCGCCTGGAAGGGCGAGACGGAGGAGGAGTTCTGGTGGTGCATCGAGCAGACCCTGCGCGGTCCGGCCACCGGTGAGTATGCCGGCTGGGTGCCGAACATGATCCTGGACGACGGCGGCGACGTCACCCAGATCATGCACGACAAGTATCCGGAGATGCTGGCCGAGGTCCGCGGCCTGTCGGAGGAGACCACCACCGGCGTCCACCGTCTCTATGAGATGATGAAGAAGGGCACGCTGAAGGTTCCGGCCATCAACGTGAACGACAGCGTCACCAAGTCGAAGTTCGACAACCTCTACGGCTGCCGCGAGTCGCTGGTCGACGGCATCAAGCGCGCCACCGACGTGATGGTGGCCGGCAAGGTCGCCGTGGTCGCCGGCTACGGCGACGTGGGCAAGGGCTCGGCCGCCTCGCTGCGCTCGCAGGGCGCGCGCGTTCTGGTGACGGAGATCGACCCGATCACCGCGCTCCAGGCCGCCATGGAAGGCTATCAGGTCGTGACCATGGACGAGGCCGCGCCGCAGGGCGACATCTTCGTCACCGCGACCGGCAACGTCGATGTGATCACGCTGGACCACATGCGCGCCATGAAGGACCGCGCCATCGTCTGCAACATCGGCCACTTCGACAGCGAGATCCAGATCGAGGCCCTTCGCAACTACAAGTGGGAAGAGGTCAAGCCGCAGGTTGACGAGGTCGTCTTCCCCGACGGCAAGCGCCTGATCGTCCTGGCCCAGGGCCGTCTCGTGAACCTGGGCTGCGCCACCGGCCACCCGAGCTTCGTGATGAGCGCCAGCTTCACCAACCAGGTGCTGGCCCAGATCGAGCTGTGGACCAACGCCGCCAGCTACGAGAACAAGGTCTACGTCCTGCCGAAGCACCTGGACGAGAAGGTCGCCCGCCTGCATCTGGACAAGATCGGCGCCAAGCTGACCACGCTCTCCGCCAAGCAGGCCGAGTACATCGGCGTGAAGGTCGAAGGCCCGTTCAAGCCGGACCACTACCGCTACTAAGCGGGTCCGGACGGATCGGAACGGAAAGGGCCGCCCAATGGGCGGCCCTTTTTGTGTTTGGGGGTGCTGGAGGTGGTTGCCCCCACCCTTCCCACGGCTTCGCCGCGGGCCCCTTCCCTCCCCCGCTTC
>NZ_QLKQ01000051.1 GCF_003349955.1 Azospirillum brasilense | reverse complement strand
CCCCCAGCACCGGTGGCGGCGCCCGCCCCCGAGCCGGCGCCGGCCACCGCGGCGCCATCGGACGGCGCGCCCGCTCTCTGACCCCGCCTTCACAACCGCCTTCACACCGCCAGGATCGTCAGCAGCAGCACCGGCAGCGCCGGCATCCGCGGCAGACGGAAGCGCCACGGCGCTGCCGCCTTGACGATCCGGCGCTCCTCCCGGCGGTCCAGCCGTCCGGCCTCCAGCACCACCGTCGTCATCGCCTCGAACACACCCATCGCTCCGCCCTCCCAAAGATCGGGAGGCACCCTGCGCCCGCGCGAAAAATCTTGGAAACGAATAGGCTTTATGAGGTTCATCACAGATCGTGATGGTCCTTCCGCGCGTTGAAGCCGCGCGCCCCCTCTGCTTGAATGCGTGACCATGCCGGCCAACCTCGACACCGATCTTCTGCGTGCCTTCGTCGCCGTCGCCGACGCGCGCAGCTTCACCCGTGCCGGCGACACGCTGGGCCGCACCCAGGCCGCCGTCAGCCAGCAGGTCCGCCGGTTGGAGGAGGTGGTGGGCACCCGCGTCTTCCAGCGCGACACCAAGAGCGTCCACCTGACCCAGCAGGGCGAGCTTCTGCTGACCTACGCCCGGCGGATGCTGACCCTGAACGACGAGATCCTGGCCCTGATGCACCGCCCCGCCACGGTGGCCAGCGTGCGCATCGGCACGCCGGACGATTACGCCACCATGCTGCTGCCCGGCGTGCTCGCCCGCTTCGCCGCCGCCTATCCCGACGTGCCGGTGGAGGTGATCTGCGACAACAGCCCCGATCTGGTGGCGGAGATCGACAAGGGCCGCTACGACCTCGCCCTGGTCACCCGCCACCCCGACAGCCGCAGCGGCGAACTGGTGCGGCGGGAGCCGGTGGCCTGGGTCGCCCCGCCACGCCCCGCCGCCCCCGATTCCATCCCCATCGAGCGAGAGGACCCGCTGCCGCTGGCGCTGTTCCCCAAGGGCTGCGTGGTGCGCGACCTCGCCGTCGCGGCTCTGGAGGGCATCGGGCGCGGCTGGCGCGTCGCCTTCATCAGCAAGAGCGTGGTGGCGGTGCACGGCGCCGTGCTGGGCGGGCTCGGCGTCACCGCCATGGAGGAATGCACCGTTCCGCCCAGCCTGCGCCGGCTGAGCGCGGCGGACGGCTTTCCCGACCTGCCGGACATCGACATCGCGCTGCACCGCGCGCCCGGCATGGCCGCCAAGCCGGTCCGCCTGCTGGCCGAGGCGATCCACGATCTGGTGGGCGGGAATCGGGCGGCCTGATCGATCGTGCCGTTCCGTGACATCCGCCCCGGCGCGCACGCGCCGGGTTGCCCCGGCGGGCCGGAGCGAGGCAAAATGGTCCCTCCTCCAAAGGGGCAAACCGCCGTGCGCACGCGTTCCACCACCGCCCTCCGCGCCCTGGCGCTGCGGCTGTTCCTGGCCGCGGCGACGATGTGGTTCGCCCCGGACGCCGCCCTGGCGCAGAGCCCCGTCGCCATCGGCGCGCCGCTGACCGGCGAGGTGGTGCTGAACCGCGACATCGAGGTGCGCATCGGTCCCAACGCCGACGCCCGGATCATCCAGACCCTGCCGCGCGGCAAGGCGCTGAACGCGCTGGGCACGCCGCGCGGCACCAGCTGGACGGAGGTCGCCATCGGCGGCCAGCCCATCGGCTACGTGCCCTCCGACTCGCTGGACCCGGCGCTGATGGTGTCGCGCTCCATCACCGCCGCCATGGGCGCCACCGCCGCCGGGGCCAACGCCGGCGGATCGCCGCCCTCGTCCGGCAAGCCGCCGGTCATCCACCGCAGCGCCGCCGTGGTGCCGCGCAGCGCCTGGGAGATCGCCGCCCAGGTGCCGGCCCAGGGCTATGTCGTCGCGGCGGACGCCATCAAGGCGACCGAGATCCTCGACAACAAGAAGCGGCGCGGCTTCACCCTGCGCAAGGGCGACGTGGTCAGCCTGATCGACTCCGCGAACGGGCGGGTGACGCTGGGCATGCCCGGCCGGACGCGGGCGGTCGCCACGGCGGAAAGTCTGATCGGGGTGGTCGCCCCCTACCCGCTGCCCGGCATGCCGCCGATCGAGCCGGGGCCGCTGTTCGCCGCGCGGCTCGGCGAGTATGTCAGCCACGCCGAGGGGCTGCGGGCGTGGCAGGAATTCACCTACGGCCCGGGGTCGGCCTACCGCGACCTGCCGCCGATGGTCTGGCCGGTCTTCCGCAGCGCCCGCACCACCTACCAGATGGGCGTCGGCCCCTTCACCCGGACCCAGGTGGACAATGTCTGCGGCGCGCTGGCGCAGCGTTCGATGGATTGCTGGGTGATCGAGCTGGAGACCTTCTGAGCCACGTTCCGAGCCACGGCGGCCTTCGTAAATTGCGATGCATTTTCGTCGAAAATGCATCGATCGTGGCGGTAGGCGGGTGCCGCCGTGCCGTGTTAATCTTTCTTACCCCCGCCCGCTCCGCCCCAGGCCCTGCCCATGACCGACTCCGACGACGAGTTCCTCTTTCTGGACGACCAGGACGGCGACGGCAACGGCGAAACCGGGGCGCCGCCCACCGGAAACCGGTGGAAGATGATGATCGTGGACGACGAGCCGGAGGTGCATTCCATCACCAAGCTCGTGCTGGCCGACTTCGCCTACAAGGGCCGCCCCGCCCAGTTCATCTCCGCCTATTCCGCCGCGGAGGCGCGGGCGATCCTGGCACGCGAGGAGGACATCGCCATCATCCTGCTGGACGTGGTGATGGAGACCGACGACGCCGGCCTGCAACTCGTCCACCACATCCGCGAGGAGCTGAAGAACCGCCACGTCCGGATCATCCTGCGCACCGGCCAGCCCGGCCAAGCGCCGGAGCGCGCGGTGATCCTCGACTACGACATCAACGACTACAAGGCCAAGACTCAGCTCACCGCCCAGCAGCTCTTCACCACCACGGTCGCCGCCCTGCGCTCCTACGAGGACATCATGGCGATCGAGATGAACCGGCGCGGGCTGGAGAAGATCATCGAGGCGTCGTCGTCGCTGTTCCAGGCGCGCTCCATGAAGCTGTTCGCCGCCGGCGTGCTGACCCAGCTTTCGGGCATCCTCGGCGTCGGGCCGGACGCCATCCTGTGCGTGCAGCGCGGCCCGGTCATCAGCGGCGCGGCGGACGGGCTGTATGTGCTGGCCGGGTCCGGGCGGTTCGAGACGCTGATCGACGAGCCGGCGGCCAACCATGTCGAGCCCTCCGTGCTGGCGGAGGTGAAGCGCTGCCTGGAGTCGCGCAGCAACCGCTACGCCGCCGACCATTGCACGCTTTACATCCGCACGCCGAACGACCGCGAGAACGTGGTCTATCTGAGTTCCGACCGGCCGCTGTCGGACCTCGACCGCAACCTGATCGAGGTGTTCTGCCGCAAGATCTCGGTCGGCTTCGACAATCTGCATCTCTACGAGCAACTGCGGCGCAGCCAGGAGCACACGGTCATCGCCATGGCCGATCTGGCGGAGCGCGCCGGCCAACCGGGGCCGGAGGCGGAGAGCGGACCGCGCATCGCCCTGGTGACCGACCGCATCGCCCGCCGGTTGGCCGAGGAGGGGCGCTATCCCGCCATCCTCGACCCGGTGTTCCTGGAATCGGTCGGTCTGGCGGCCATCCTGCACGACGTCGGCAACGCCACGCTGGACCCCGCCATCCTCGGCAAGACCGGGCCGCTGACCCCGGAGGAGCGGGCCGTCATGCAGGCCCACACCACCACGGGCTGGGATTTGCTGGACCGTGCCAGCCGGCGGTCCGACGGACGGACGCATCTGCATCTGGGGGCGGAGATCGCCCGGTCGCACCATGAGAACTGGGACGGCACCGGCTATCCCGACCGGCTGCAGGGCGACGCCATTCCGCTGAGCGCCCGCATCGTCGCGGTGGCCGACAGCTTCGACGCCATGACCCGCGACCGCCCCTACCGCAAGGCGCTGGACCATGACGTGGCGGTGGCGGAGATCCGGCGCCTGTCCGGCAGCCGGTTCGATCCGGTGGTGGTCGACGCCTTCCTGGCGGTGTCCGGCGGCCTGCGCCGGGAGTGACTCGGAGAAGGAGGCGGACGCGCGATCAGCCGGCGCCGCTCATCAGCGTGTCCACCATGTCCTTCAGCGGACCGATCTGCACCGGCTTGTGCAGCAGCCGGCAGCCCAAAGCGGCGGCTTCGGCCTGACGTTCCGGCATCGTGTCGCCGGTCAGGATCAGGGCGGGCACCGGGGCGCCGACATGGGCGCGCACCATCTCCACCGCCTGGGCGCCCGTGCCGCCGGCCGGCAGGAAATGATCGGCCAGGACCAGACCCGGACGGCCGGGCGCCTGCGGCAACCGCTGCGCCAGCTCGTTCAGCGACAGGGCGGTCAGCACATCGTACCCCCAGGCTTCCAGAAGCAGCGCCAGCCCTTCCACGATCGACCGGTCGTCGTCCACCACGATGACCAGCCGGCTGGCCTCGGCCGGCGTCCCTCCATCGCCATCCTCGCGGCGGAACGCGCCGCCGCCATCCACCGGACCGTTGCCGGCATCCCCGGTCATGGCGAGGACGGAAACGGTCTTGCCGTGGTCGTTCGGTAAGCTCACCATCGGATTCTTCACCAAGTCTGAGGGCGGTGGGGCCAGGGCGCCCCGCGCCGTTTTCAACATGACCTCTTCAAAAAAGAATGAAAAATATTAAAAAAATCGAAATATCGGCTGAGCTAATTTTTTGGAATGACCACCATGTATCGTGGAAAGAAAACATTCCATTTCTGAAATTTATACGCAGCGATGCGCAGCATCGAGACAATACGGACGCATGTTTTGCAAACTTATGTTCATTCGCTTTATCTGATGAATAAACTCTATTCAACTCTGAAAAAGCGCATATGAGGCACGCCCGAATGCGGTGGCGAAACGTGCTTCAAACAACGAACCGCGGCATGTTCCGCGAATCCAGACGTGTCGCCTCCGGAACAATCCTTTGAACTGTCCAGATCGGGAGCCGTTCCATCCGGACATGGAAAAACAATGGGCCCCCGCCTTGCGGCGGAGGCCCGAATTTTGTCTTATGAAATTGAACTATTTTCGGGTTTTGCACCCTTCAGGTGCGCAGGCTGCCCCCGGTGGCCTTAGCGACCGCGGCGACGATCTTCTGGCCGATGGCCTCGATCTCCGGCTCGGTCAGGGTCCGCTCGGTCGGCTGGAGCGTGACGGAGAGGGCGACGGACTTCTTGCCCTCCTCGACGTTCGTTCCCTGGTAGACGTCGAAGACGGTCACGTCCTTGACCAGCGCCTTGTCGGCGCCCTTGGCGGCGCGGATCAGCTTGTCGGCCTCCACGTCCTTGCCGACGACGAAGGCGAAGTCGCGCTCCAGCGGCTGGAAGGGCGAGAGCTGGACCAGCGGACGCGCCGTCCCGCCCTTCTTCTTGGGCAGCGGGATGGTGTCGAGGAAGACCTCGAAGCCGACCACCGGCCCCTTGACGCCCAGCGTGCCCAGCACGGTCGGGTGGATCTCGCCGAAGCGGGCCATCACCGTCGGGCCGAGGCGCAGCACACCCGAACGGCCGGGATGATACCAGCCCGGCGCGTCGGTGGTGACCTGCAGGTTGGCCACCGGCGCGCCCGCCGCCTCCAGCACGGCCATGGCGTCGGCCTTGGCGTCGTAGGCATCGACGCCGCGGGCCTTCTCCGCCCAGTGGCGCGGCACCGCGTTGCCGGCGCGGATGCCGGCGGCCACGATGTCCTGCCCGTCCGGCGACGGCTTGCGGAAAGCCGGGCCGACCTCGAACAGGCCGACGTCGGCGTGGCCGCGGTCGGCGTTGCGCCCGGCGGCCTGGATCAGGTTGCCGAGAATGGACGGACGCATCACGTCGAGGTCGGCGCTGATCGGGTTGACCAGCGTCAGCCCCTCGCCGACGCCGCCGAACAGCGCGGCCACCGGACCGGCCATGAAGGACCAGGTGACGGCTTCGGACAGGCCGCGAACGGCCAGCGTGCGCTTGGTCAGCCCGACGCGGCGCTGCTTGGTGGTCAGGGCCGGGCGGGTCAGCACGCTGTCGCGCGGCAGCGGAGTCGCCGGGATGGCGTCGAAGCCGTGGATGCGCAACACCTCCTCGACCAGATCGGCCTCGCCGTGGATGTCGGCGCGCCAGGAGGGCGGAACGACGCGCAGGGTGCCGTCCACATCCTCGCCGACGATCTCGCAGCCGAGATCGATCAGGATGCGGGTCTGCTCGTCGCGCGGCACCGCGACGCCGCCCAGCGCGGCGACGCGGCCCGGACGCAGCGTCAGGGTGCGGCGCCACTGCGGCTCCTCACCGGCGATCACGAGGTCGGAGGCCTCGCCGCCGCAGATCTCCAGGATCAGGCGGGTGGCCCGCTCCATCCCCGAGACGACCGCCGCCGGATCGACGCCGCGCTCCAACCGGTAGCGGGCGTCCGACTCGACGCCCAGCTTGCGGCCGGTCTGCGCCGTGCGCACGGTGTCGAAGATCGCCGCCTCCAGGAAGACGTTGACCGTCGACTCGGTGCAGCCCGACGCCTCGCCGCCGATGATGCCGCCCAGCGCCTCGGCCCGCTCATGATCGGCGATGACCGTCATGCCCGGGTCGAGCGGGTATTCCTTGCCGTTCAGCGCCGCCAGCGTCTCGCCCTCGCGGGCCAGGCGCACGACGATGCCGCCCTTGACCTTGTCGGCGTCGAAGGCGTGCAGCGGGCGCGACAGGTCGAAGGTGATGAAGTTGGTGATGTCCACCAGTGCGGAGATCGGGCGCAGGCCGATGGCGACCAGCTTGTCGTGCAGCCACTTCGGCGACGGGCCGTTCTTCACGCCGCGGAAATAGCGGCCGACATACATCGGGCAGGCGTCCGGCGCCTCGATGGTCACGCCGAACGGGCTGGCGAAGGCGCCCTTGACCGGCTCGGCGGCCAGCGGCTTCAGCGTGCCGAGGCCGGCGGCGGCGAGGTCGCGGGCGATGCCGCGCACCCCGGCGCAGTCGGCACGGTCGGGCGTCAGGCTGATGTCGATGACCGGATCGCCCAGGCCGGCGTAGTCGGCGTAGGCGACGCCGACCGGCGCGTCGTCCGGCAGCTCGATGATGCCGTTGTGCTCCTCCGACAGCTTCAGCTCGCGCTCGGAGCACATCATGCCGTTCGACTCGACGCCGCGGATGACGCCCTTCTTCAGCGTGATGTCGGAGCCGGGGATGTAGGCCCCCTCCGGCGCGAAGACGCCCTTCAGGCCGGCGCGCGCGTTGGGGGCGCCGCAGACGACCTGGAGCTTTTCGGTGCCGGTGTCGACGACCAGCACGCGCAGCTTGTCGGCGTCCGGGTGCTTCTCGGCGGAGACGACGTGGGCGACGCGGAAGGGCTTCAGCTCTTTCGAGCGATCCTCCACCCCTTCGACCTCCAGGCCGAGGGCGGTCAGCTTCTCCACGATCTGGTCGAGCGTGGCGTCGGTCTCCAGATGGTCCTTCAGCCAGGACAGCGTGAACTTCATGGGTCCGGCTCCTTTAGCGCGTCAGGCCCTGGGCCATGCTGGGAACGTCGAGCGGCACGAAGCCGTAATGCTTCAGCCAGCGGAGGTCGGCTTCGAAGAAGGTGCGCAGGTCGGGGATGCCGTATTTCAGCATCGCCACGCGCTCGATCCCCATGCCGAAGGCGAAGCCCTGGTACTTCGTGCTGTCGATGCCGCAGGCCTCCAGCACGTTGGGGTGCACCATGCCGCAGCCGAGGATCTCCAGCCAGTCGCCGTAGTTGCCGAGCTTCAGCTCGCCGCCCTTGCGGGAGCAGCCGATGTCCACCTCCGCCGACGGTTCGGTGAAGGGGAAGAAGCTGGGGCGGAAGCGCAGCGGCAGATCGTCCACGTCGAAGAAGGCGCGGCAGAACTCGATCAGGCAGCCCTTGAGGTGGCCCATGTGGGTCGCCTCGTCGATGACCAGCCCCTCGATCTGGTGGAACATCGGGGTGTGGGTCATGTCGTAGTCGGACCGGTAGGTGCGGCCCGGCGCGATGATGCGGATCGGCGGCTTCTTGTTCAGCATGGTGCGGACCTGCACCGGGCTGGTGTGGGTGCGCAGCAGCATCTTCTTCTCGCCCGCATCGGGGAGATAGAAGGTGTCGTGCATGTCGCGGGCGGGATGGCCCGGCGGGAAGTTCAGGGCGGTGAAATTGTGGAAGTCGTCCTCGACGTCCGGCCCCTCGGCGACGCTGAAGCCCATCTCGGCGAAGATCGCCACCATCTCGTCGATGGTCTGGCTGATCGGGTGGATGCGCCCCTCGGTCTCCGGACGGACCGGCAGGGTGACGTCGATCCGCTCGGCCTGGAGACGGGCCTCCAGATGGGCGCGGGCGAGGTCGGCCTTGCGGCCGTCGATGGCCGCGGCGATCTCGTCCTTCAGTGCGTTGAGCTGCTGGCCGCGCTCGCGCCGTTCGTCGGGCGACAGCCCGCCCAGCTCCTTCATGAAGCCGGTGATGCGCCCCTTCTTGCCGAGCGCGGTGACCCGCACCTCTTCGAGGGCCGCGAGGTCGCCAGCGGCGTTGACCTGCGACAGGAGTTCGTCTTTCAGCGCATCGAGCATGTCATTTCCCGCGAGCCATAAGGAAGTGCGAGCGTAAAGAAAAAGGGAGCCGGCCCAGAGGCACGGCTCCCTTCTTTCGTGTCCGGCGCCGGACCGGGGTTTCCGCTTGCGCGGCGAACCCTTTAGGCGGCGGCCTTGGAGGCGAGAGCGGCCTGGGCCTGATCGACGATGGCCTTGAAGGCCTCCGGCTCACGGGCGGCCAGATCCGACAGGACCTTGCGGTCGATCTCGATGCCGGCCAGCTTGATGCCGTTGATGAAGCGCGAGTAGGTCAGGCCGTACTGGCGCACACCGGCGTTGATGCGCTGGATCCACAGGCCGCGGAAATCGCGCTTCTTGTTGCGGCGGTCGCGATACGCGTATTGAAGGGCCTTTTCGACCTTCTCGATCGCGATGCGGAAGTTCTTGGAATTGCGACCCCGGTAGCCCTTGGCGAGCTTCAGGATCTTGCGGTGACGGGCGTGCGTGGTAACGCCGCGCTTAACACGAGCCATGGTTCAGATTCCCTTACGATATCAAGCGTTGCGCAGCCAGTTCTTCAGCACGATCTTCTGGTCCGGCTCGGCCAGGGTCATCATGCCGCGCGCGTTGCGCTTCATATTCGGGCTCTTCTGCTCCAGGCAGTGGCGCTTGAAGGCCGCCTGGGCGCGCACCTTACCGGACGCGGTCACCTTGAAGCGCTTCTTGGCGCCGCTCTTCGTCTTCAGCTTGGGCATTTTCAATCCTTGCGTTGGATGTTCCCGACTGACGGTTGGGCATGCCCTGGGTCTCGGACCCGGCCTCGCCGCCCGTTGGAGCGCAGGGTTATACGCGCGGCCACGCCGCAACGCAAGGGGGAGCGAATGCGGGAGAGGGAACGTGGGTTCACGGGGCCCCCACCCAACCCTCCCCCGCTTCGCAGGGGAGGGCTTTGAATCCCCTCCCTCACCAAAGGTGGGGGAGGGTTAGGGAGGGGGCCCGGCGCGACCACCTTCCGAATCACTACCGGTATTCCTTGAACCGCTCCGTCGCCTGGACCAGGGCGGCGCGGATGCCCGGCTCCATGGCGGAATGGCCGGCGTCGGGCACCACGCGGTAGTCGGCTTCCGGCCAGGCGCGGCGCAGCTCGTCGGCGCTGGCGATGGGGCAGACGATGTCGTAGCGGCCCTGGACGATCGCCCCCGGCAGGTGCCGGATGCGGTGCACGTCGCGCAGCAGCCGGTCCTCCGGGGTGAAGCGGTTGGAGCGGAAGTAGTGCGCCTCGATGCGGGCGAGGCCCAGCGCGTGGGTGTCCTCGGCGCTCGTCGCGATCAGCTCCGGCGAGGGCAGCAGCGAGGAGCAGGAGCCCTCGTACAGGCTCCACACCCGCGCCGCCGCCATGCGGGTCGCCGTATCCGGCGCGTTGAGCCGCCGCCAGTAGGCCTCCAGCAGGTCGCCGTGCTCCTCCTGGGGAATGTGGGCGGCGAAGGTGGCCCAGGCCTCCGGGAAGATCGTGCGCATGGAGTAGAGGAACCAGTCGATCTCCGATTTCCGCATCAGGAAGATGCCGCGCAGGATCAACCCCAGGCAGCGCTCCGGATGGGTCTGCCCGTAGGCCAGCGCCAGCGTCGATCCCCAGCTTCCGCCGAACAGCAGCCAGCGCTCGATCCCCAGATGGCGGCGCAACCGTTCGGCGTCCTCCACCAGCAGCTCGGTCGTGTTGCGCCGGACCTCGCCCAGCGGGGTGGAGCGGCCCGCCCCGCGCTGGTCCATCACGACGATGCGGTAATGGCCGGGATCGAAGAAACGCCGGTGCGTCGGCGAGGCGCCCGCCCCCGGCCCCCCGTGCAGGAACAGCACCGGCACGCCGCGCGGGTTGCCCGACTGCTCCCAATAGAGCGTGTGGATCTCGTCCACGGGCAGGAAGCCGGTCTGGTAGGGGTCGATGGGCGGGAAAAGCTCGCTGCGGGGCATGAAGAGGTCCTGTCAGTCCGGGCCGAATGAAGCAAGTGTAGGACGCCCGTCCGCCGTCCGCCACAGGCTCACTCCTCCTCGTCGTCGGAAAGGTCCGGCGGCGGAGCGGACGGGCGCGGCGCCGGCCGGAGGGGCGGGCCGGCTCCGTCCAGCCGCTCGATCTGCTCGGGATGGGTCGCTTCGATCAGCGGGCCGGCGCGCAGCCCCACCCAGCCGCGCACCCGGACGGTCCGCCCCTCGTAGGACAGCGGGTCGATGCCGGCGGCCACGAATTCGCGCAGCGCGGCCCGCCCGATGTGCACCGTGACGTCGGTCCGCCAGTCCTCGCCGAAATCCAGATAGGCGTCGCCGCCGGCCTTGCTCACCCGCAGCACCCGCCCCTCGACGATCTGGAAGCTGTCGCGGTCGCGGCGCAGCGCGTCCGGGTCGGCGGGCCGCACGGCGTAGGCGCGGGTGCGCCAGACGCCGCGCCCGGCGTCCCGCGCCGCGGCCTCCGCCGCCAGCATCTCGCGGGCCAGGGCGCGGGCGTCGGGCCGGGTGTGCACGCGGGCGAGGCCGCGCGCCAGCAGCTCGCCCTGGAGCCACAGCCCGTCGCCGCGCTCCACCTGGGCCAGCAGGCGGCCGTGCCGGTCGGTCCGCGCCTCCCCCCGCACCGTCAGGCGCTGCCCGACGGCCAGTTCCGCCAACGCCCGCCGCGCCGCCTCGGCCAGCGGCCAATGGTCGCCCGGCTCCGCCGCCATGGGCGGTGCGGCGGGCTCGATGCCGGCCAGACGCAGGCTGCGGCCGTCCTCCAACAGCAGCGTGGCGCCATCGGTCGCCGCGGCGGCGCGCAGCTCCGTCGCCCCGGCGGTGGTCGCCATCAGCAGCAGGGCGAGGAGCGTCAGCGAGAGAATGCGGCGCGGCATGGCGGGCATGGGAATGGAACGGTGGAACAGGCGGGCCGGACGGGGAGTTTGATCTCAGCGAGCCCCCTTCCGATATGACGACTCATGACGCCCGAACCGACGACCGAACGCAAGCCGTCTTCCCTGTTTCCGCCAAGGCAATCGGCCGATCCAGCCCTCTCCCCTCTGGGGAGAGGGTGGCCCGTAGGGCCGGTGAGGGGGTTGCGCATGGCGGTAGGTCCGGCACACGCGCAACCCCCTCACCCTAACCCTCTCCCCGCTTTCGGCGGACCAGAGGTCCGCCTGTCGCGTCAGCGCAAACTATGTTTGCGCGTGAGCAGAGGGGAGAGGGGACGTGAGAAACAACCATATTCCCCGTCCCCGCTGCGCCGGATCGCCGCCGCGGCGCTGGCCGTCCTGCTGCTCACCTCGGCCGGCACCCCGGCCAACGCCCAGCTCCTCGGCGGCAGCGAGGAGTCGATCGGCGCGCAGGAACATCCCAAGATCCTCGCCCAGTATGGCGGCGCCTACCCCGACCAGCGGCTGCAAGCCTACATCACCGGCATCGGCAACCGGCTGGCCGCCCAGACCGACCGCTCCGGCCCCTGGACCTTCACCGTCCTGGACAGCGACGTGGTCAACGCCTTCGCCCTGCCCGGCGGCTACGTCTACATCACCCGCGGCCTGCTGGCGCTCGCCAAGGACGAGGCGGAGGTGGCGAGCGTGCTGGGGCACGAGATCGGCCACGTCATCGCCCACCACGGCCAGGAGCGGCAGACCAACCAGACCATCGCCGGGCTGCTCGCCGCCGGCATCGGCCTCGTTCTGGGCAGCCCGGAGCTGGCGCAGATCGCCAACATCGGCGGCACCGCCCTGCTCGCCCGCTACTCGCGCGGCCAGGAGTCGGAGGCCGACCGGCTGGGCATCGAGTATCTCCACCGCGCCGGCTACGACCCCTTCGCCATGGCGACCTTCCTGGAGACCATGCGCCGCGACACCCAATACAACGGCCTGCGCGCCGGCAAGGGGGCGGCGGAGGGCGGCTTCGACTTCTTCGCCACCCACCCGCAGACCGCGGCGCGCGTCGACGAGGCGGCGGCCATCGCCCGCGAGCTGCCCCGCGGGGCGCGGCCCGTCGATCCCTACATGACGGCGATGGACGGGGTGATCTACGGCGACAGCCCGGAGAACGGCTTCGTCCGCGGCCGGACCTTCGCCCACCCGCAGCTGGGCATCGCCTTCGACGTGCCACAGGGCTACAGCCTGCTCAACGGGGCACAGCAGGTGATCGCCAAGGGGCCGAACGGCGGCGCCATGGTGTTCGACGGCGGCAAGGCGCCCGGCGTGCGCGACCCCGCCGCCTATCTGAGCGGCACCTGGGCGCAGGGGGCGCCGTTGCGCGACCTGCAATCCTTCACCGTCAACGGCATGCCGGCGGCCACCGCGCTGACCCAGGGCAAGACCGACGCCGGGGCGGTGGACGTGCGGCTGGTCGCCATCCGCGCCGACTCCGGCACGCTGTACCGCTTCACCTTCCTGGCGCCCGGCGGCGCGCTGTCGCGCTTCGACGGCGACTTCCGGCAGACCGCCAACAGCTTCCGCCGGCTGACCCGGCAGGAGGCGGCGTCCTACCAGCCCCGGCGCATCCGCGTGCTGACCGCCCGGCCCGGCGACAGCGTCGAGGGCTTCGTGCGCCAGATGCCGCGCGAGCCCTACGCGGAGGAGTTGTTCCGGATCATCAACGACCTGCCGCCGGGCACACCGATCCAGCCCGGGCGTCCGGTGAAGATCATCACCGGCTGACGGCACCCGGTTGGCGGCGCCCGGTAGACGGTGGAGTGACCGTTGCGGGACGCGGCGCGATGGCCGATTGCCGATGGCCGCGTGCGTCCTGTAGGCTCCGCGCCATGGCTGACCACCCCACCAAACGGCGTCCTCTGCAAACCGGCTTGCGCATCGCCCGGCTGAAGGAGGCCGTGCGCAAGAGGGGTGGTCCGCGCCGCACGCGCCCGCCCGCGCTGGGCCGCCCGCGCCTGCGCCTGCCCATCGCGGCGGTGCTGGTGGCCGGCTTCGGGTCGCTGATGCTGCTGGCGGTGGCCAGCGTGCTCGTGCTCGGTCTCGTCAGCGCCAGCCGGAACACCTTCGCCCTGCTGAACGACCGCGCCGACCTCGCCTTGTCGGGGGTGGAGGTGCGCATCCGCAACCAGCTCAACCCCGCGCGGGACATGGCCCGTTTCGTGGCCGGGCTGATGGAGCGGGGGGAGCTGGACCCCGCCGACTCCCGATCGCTCCGGGACACGCTGCGCGGCGCGCTGGCCGGGGCGCCGGACGTCACCGGCATCGCCTTCTTCCACCCCGACCGCACCGGCCTGCGCGCCGACCGGCTGGGCAACCAGCTCCACGTCGGGCGGGAGGATCTGCGCCACGAGCCGGAGCTGGCGCCGGAGCTGCGCAACGGCGCCGACCGCACCACCGCCGTCTGGGCCGACCCGCTGTGGTCGAAGGAGGCGGGGACCAGCTTCGTCACCCTGTTCCAGCCGGTGCGGCGCAACGGCGCCTATCTGGGGCAGGTGGTCGTCGGCGTGTCGCTGGGCGACCTGTCGCGCTTCCTGTCCACGCTCTATGTGGAGCAGGGGCTGAACGCCTTCGTCCTGTTCGACCGCGAGCATGTGCTGGCCCACCCCTCGCTGGCCGGCATGAAGTTCGACTTCTCCACCAAGACCGACGGCCCGCCCCTGCCGCGCATCGATCAGGTGGCCGACCCGGCGCTGGCAGCGCTCTGGCAGACCGGCCAGCCGGTGGACGCCCTGAAGAAGCGGGTGGAGGGCCGGCTCGTCAACGTGCTGGACGAGGATTACCTGTTCCTGATGCGCAGCATGGCCGGCTACGGCCAGCAGGATTGGACCATCGGCATCAGCTTCCGCGCCAACGAGGCCAGCGCCGAGGTCCGCCGCCTCTACACCACCGGCCTCGCCGGCCTGGGCATCCTGCTGATCTCGGTGGCGGTGGCGCTGATCGTCGGGCGGCGCATCAGCACCCAGGTGGCCCATCTGGCCGAGGCGGCCGACCATGTCCGGACCTTCGACTTCCGCGCGATCGACGAGCTTCCCGATTCGCGCCTGCGCGAGCTGGCCCGTGCCAACAGCGCCTTCAACGCCATGGTCGCCGGCCTGCGCTGGTTCGAGACCTATGTGCCGAAGGCCCTGGTGCTGCGGCTGATGCACCGCCGCGGCGGCCTGACCAGCTTCCAGTCAGAGGAGCGGGAGGTGACGGTGATGTTCACCGACATCCGCGGCTTCTCCCGCATGGCCGAGCATATGGGCGCCGCCGACACCGCCGCCCTGCTGAACGAGCATTTCACCCTGCTCGCCAACTGCATCGAGGCGGAGGGCGGCACGGTGGACAAGTTCATCGGCGACGCCATCATGGCCTTCTGGGGCGCGCCGGAGGAGCAGCCGGACCACGCCGCCCGCGCGCTGCGCGCCGCCCACGCCATCACCCGCGCCGTGCGCGACGGCAACCGCCGCCGCGCGGCGGAGGGGCTGCCGGCGATCCGCGTGCGCATAGGGCTGCATTCCGGGCCGGTGGTGGTGGGCAACATCGGGTCGGCAAGCCGGATCAACTACACGATCGTCGGCGACACGGTGAACGTCGCCGCCCGCATCGAGGAGCTGGCCTCCGCCCTTCAGGGGGACGAGGAGGTCATCGTCCTGTCCAGCGCCGCCACCGCCTTCCAGGGCGACGGCGCGGCCCCGCTGGACTGCGTCGGCGACCGCACGCTCCGTGGCCGCAACGGCACGACCGAGGTGTGGCGGGTGACGTTGGATGGCGAGGGGGACAACGGCGGCGGGGGAGATGGCGCCGGGGCGGTTCGGGAGGAGGAGAAGGCGTAGCGTGGGCTTGCCCCCACCCCGGCCCTCCCCCGCTTCGCAGGGGAGGGAGATGATCACGAAGCGGCGGCAGTCCCCTCCCCTGCGAGAGCGGGGGAGGGTTAGGGTGGGGGCAACTGGCTCCTACGCGTCCGCCAGCAGATCCCCGAACCCTTCCACCCGCTTCAGCATCGACTGGCGCAACTTCAGCAGGGCGCGGTGTTCGAGCTGGCGCACCCGCTCCTTGCTCACCCCAAGCTCGCGGCCGAGCTGCTCCAGGGTGGCGCCCTCCTCGCGCAGGCGGCGTTCCTGGATGATCGTGCGTTCGCGCGGGCTGAGTTCACCCAGCGCCTCGGCCAGCCATTGCGAGCGGGTGCGGCTGTCGCGCATGCCGATCACCACCTCCTCCGGCGAGGGGCGCTGGTCGGCCAGGAAGTCCTGCCAGTCCTCGTCGGAGCCGTCGGCCACCGGGGAGTTCAGCGACTGGTCGGAGGCGGACAGCCGCATCTCCATCGCCTCGACCTCGGTCACGTCGACCTGGAGTTCGCCGGCGATCCACTCCCGCCCTTCCTTGGTCAGGCTGTTGCCCCCGCCGCTGTTGCCCTGGCTGATGCTCTCGATGCGGGCGCGCAGGCGGCGCAGGTTGAAGAACAGTGATTTCTGCGCGGCGGTGGTGCCGGTGCGGACGATGGACCAGTTGCGCAGGATGTAGTCCTGCATGGCCGAGCGAATCCACCAGGCCGCGTAGGTCGAGAAACGCACCTCGCGGTCCGGCTCGAACCGGCTGGCCGCCTGCATCAGCCCGACGTTGCCCTCCTGCACGAGGTCGCCCATGGGCAGGCCGTAGTTGCGGAAACGCGCGGCGGTCGCCACCACCAGCCGGGTGTAGGCGCGGACCAGTTCGTGAAGGGCCCGTTCGTCGCCGCCCTCGCGCCATTTGCGGGCAAGGTCGAATTCGTGGTCGCGCGTCAGCAGAGGCTCCCGCATGGAGGCCTTGATGAAACTCAGGTTGGCGCGCTGAGTCTCGGGATCGTCGATGTAAGCCATACGTCCCTTCCTTCCCGTCTGGGCGGCCGCGTTTCAGGCTGCTCGTGCCCTGTGCTGCGGAGTCCGAAGGGACAGGCCCCCTCAGGTCCAAAGATCCGCCGGCTCGTCGTGGCCGCTTCGCCACGGAGCGCCGACGGTTGGGACAACAGCCGTTCCCCTCGCCCTGTTGCACGTCTTACGCAGGACAAGACGTTTCGGATCATCCGCACCGGAAGGGATTCGGGGGCGGAGGCCGAAGGAATGGGTAGGACGGGTAAGGAAAAAGGGAGATGGGTCAGACCTGGAACAGGTCCAGGATCTCACCCGAAGGCGACAGGCACCCACAAACGAGGTGCCCACCCACCCCGCAATTGCCGTCGAGGGTCGCCACGCGGTCGGTCACCGCGACGCCCTTGCGGGCCGGGTCGTAGCCCCGCACGACGCGGGCGAAACCGCCATAAGGCTCTGACATCTGGGCGAAACCGGGCGCCCCCCACCAAAAGGCGTCGCCCTGGTGGTTGAGCGGGCGGCGGGTGTCCACCCCGGCGCTGACCAGCAGCACGCCGCCCTGCCCCTGCTCCGGGCCGGTGCAGTAGGCGGCGCGGCGCAGGCTGTTGAACACATTTTCGTGACCGGGCTGCGCGTGCATCGCCTGACGCAGCCCCTGGGTCCAGCGGCCGAGCGTCATGGTGCCGCCGCGGGCCGCCGCCATGCCCTGCTCCACCGTGCCGCCATAGGCGGCCAGCGTGGCCCCCGCGCCGTGGCGGGTCATCCAGTCGAGCACCTGCTGCGGGTCGGGCGCGAACTGGAGCTGGAGCAGCTTGTGCCACATCTCCTCCTGCGCGCCGCGCAGATAGACGATGTCGCCGGCTTCCATGCCCCGCCAGCTCAGCAGCCAGGTCCGGAAGGCCAGCAGCGCGTCCATCGTCTCCAGAACCCGCTCACCCCAGCCGACCATGTTGCCGAGATAGACGAGCCGGTCGCCGGGCAGGAAGCGCGCCGCGATCACCTCGTGCACGGCGTGGAGATGGTCCGTCTGCGCGTGGATCGAGCCGACGGCCCAGATGCGCCGCGGGTTACGGAGATCGATGAATTTCTGCGCTTCAGACATGCCGGAGACGCTCACCCCATCCAGCGGTCACGGACCGGCCCAGAACAGGCCGGGGGCGGGAGTGTAGGCGCCGCGCAGGCCCGGCGAAAGACGAAAACTTAAGACAAAGGCGCGGCCAAAGCGCCGCGCCTTCATCGTCAACATCACAATCGGAGACCGGTTCCCGCGTCCGGACCGGGAAACGGGACTGAACCGGAGTCAGGCGGCCTTCTTGAGGACCAGCTCCAGCCGCTCGGTGGCCTTGGTCTCGTCGATCTTCTCGACGGCGGCCAGCTCGCGGGCCAGACGCTCCAGGGCGGCCTGATAGATCTGGCGCTCGCTGTAGGACTGGTCGGACTGGTCGGCGCCGCGGTACAGGTCGCGCACGACCTCCGCGATGGCCACCGGGTCGCCCGAGTTGATCTTGGCCTCATACTCCTGGGCGCGGCGGCTCCACATCGTGCGGCGGACGCGCGAACGGCCCTGCAGCGTCTCCAGGGCGACCTTGATGCGGTCCTTCGTGCTGAGGCGGCGCAGCCCGGCGGCCTTGGCCTTGCCGACCGGAACCTTGAGCGTCATGCGCTCTTTTTCGAACGTGATCGCGTAGAGCTGAACATCCATGCCAGCGATGCTGTGGGTCTCGATTCCCTCGACCCGACCGACGCCATGGGCCGGGTAGACGACGAAGTCACCGGCCTCGAAGTCAAGCTTGTTCGACATTTGGGTTGGCTCTCACTTCTCGCGATCGCGCCATTTTGCCGCCCCGGTGGAGGGGGCGAAAAAGGCCCGGTGACAACGACACACCGTGGGGATGGGGTCCTCCACGCCGCGCACTGTTGCACTGAGCCCTTGGTCGATGGGAAATCCGGCAATGACGCTGAGGCCGGCTCCGGGCGCGTATTATAGCGATGTTACGGCCCGGTTACAAAGGCTACGCGCGGGCAGCCGTCCGGATTCTGACGTTGCCCGCCGATGGCCGACCTGTCGTTTTTGCATGGCGGCAAAAGAATGCCATGCGCAGCAATAGTCCCGACTCCGCTCAGCCGCCGGCCTTCGGAGAGAAGAACTTGTCGAACTTGCCGTCCACGCCCTTCATGGCGTCGGCGTCGGGCAGCGCGTCCTTCTTGCGGGTCAGGTTGGGCCACTGCGCCGCGTAGTCGCGGTTCAGCTCCATCCACTTCTCCGCGCGGCCGTCGGTGTCCGGCACGATGGCCTCGGCCGGGCATTCCGGCTCGCACACGCCGCAGTCGATGCACTCATCCGGGTGGATGACCAGCATGTTCTCGCCCTCGTAGAAGCAGTCCACGGGGCAGACCTCGACGCAATCGGTGTACTTGCACTTGATGCAGTCTTCCGTCACGACGTAGGGCATGATTCGTTCTCCGCTGTTCTCGCCAGTTCCGGCGGTGTTCACGCGCCGGGGTTCGAGTCGCTTCGATGGACGCTTCGACTGACGTGCTCGCGCGTGGGCGCGGCCGGGGGCATGAATGGACCATGGCCCGACCGCGGCGCTTGCCTAGCACGCCGCCCGAGACGGGATCAACCCCGCCGGTTGTGTGGGCGCAAGCGACGCAGCCCCACCCTCCATATTCCCCTCCGCGACCGCCTCCAGGAAGGTGCGCAGGGCCACCGTCTCCATGGAATCCACCCGCCGGACGAAACGGGTGGGCATGCGGGCCAGTTCCGGCGGCAGCGGGCGGGCGGTGAACAGGCCGCGCCAGGGCTCCCGCTCCACCACGACGCGGGGCAGGACGGTGACGCCCATGCCGGCGCCGACGCAGCCCAGAATGGCCTCCAGCGCGCCGAACTCCATCACGCGGTAGGGAACCCGACCGGCCTCGCGCATCGCCGTCTCCGCGCGGGCGCGGTAGGCGCAGCCGCGCCGGAAGGCCAGCAGGGTGTTCCGCCCGGACTCGCTGGTGATGCCGCTGGCCGGCTCGACCAGCACCAGCTCCTCCTCGAAGACGGGCTGGCTGACCAGTTCGGGATGCTCCACCGCCCCGGAGACGAAGGCGCCGTCGATGCGTCCGGCCAGAACCTCCCCCAGCATGGTTTCGGTGGGGCCGGGGACGATGATCAGGTCGACGTCCGGATTCTCCGCGTGGAAGCGGGCGAGGATCGGCGGCAGACGCACGGCGGCGGTGGTCTCCATGGTGCCCACGGACAGCCGCCCGCCCCGCCCCGCCGCGTCGGCCACCGCGTCGCGCGCCTGGGCGACGAGGCGGAGCACCCGGTCGGCGTAGTCGGCCAGCACCCGCCCGGCCGGCGTCGGCGCCATGCCGCGGCTGAGCCGCAGGAACAGCGGCACGCCGAGATCCTCCTCCAGCCGCTTCAGCCGCGCCGTCACGTTGGACTGGACGCAGTTCAGCGTCTCCGCCGCCCGGCTGACGCTGCCGGTGTCCGCCACCGCCTTCACCACCCGCAGGCCCGCGAGGTCCATCGCCATCCTCCCCGATCCGCACGCTTCCCATCACTCTCAGTGAAGCATAGCATCGAAACAAATCATTAGAAATGAGGGTTCCGTCGCGCCAGGATGGACCCGCACGAAAAAAGAACCTGCGGGAGGAAGCCATGGTCCGGGTGCTGATCGGCGGCGTGCTGGTGCTGGTCATCTCCATGGGGGTGGGGCGCTTCGCCTTCACGCCGATCCTGCCGGCGATGCAGGCGGCCACCGGGCTGGGCACCGACGCCGCGGGGCTGCTCGCCTCGCTGAATTATCTCGGCTACTTCCTGGGGGCGCTGGGCGTCGGGCTGGTCCCGCAGGGCGCGGCGCGCACCGCCGTCTTCCGCACCGCGCTGATCGCCAGCGTCACCTCCACCGCCGGCATGGGCTTCACCGACGATCTGGCGGCCTGGGCCGTGCTGCGCTTCGTCTCCGGGCTGGCCAGCGCCGGCCTGTTCATCCTGGGCATCGCCATGACGCTGGACGCGCTGGCCCGCGCCGGGCGCGAGTCCTGGACCGGCTGGCTCTACACCGGCGTCGGACTCGGCATCGCGTCGAGCGGCCTGTTCGTCGCCGTGATGGGCGACCGGCTGGGCTGGCGCGGCGACTGGCTGTGGCTGGGGGTGGCCTGCCTGGGCTTCGGCACGCTGTCCTGGCTGTGGGTGAACGACCCGCCGCGCGAGGCCCGCCACACCGCCGCCGCCCGGCCCACGCCCACCACCGCCTTCCGCCCCTCCGTTCCCATGGTCCTGCTGACTCTAGCCTATTTCCTGGAGGGGGCCGGCTACATCGTCACCGGCACCTTCCTGGTCGCCATCCTGAAGACCATGCCGGAGACGGCGCAGCTCGGCGCCGCAGCCTGGATGGTCACCGGTCTGGCGGCCATGCCATCCGGCATCCTCTGGGCGGCGGCGGGGCGGCGGCTCGGCCTGTGGCGGGCACTGATCCTCGCCCATGTGGTGCAGACGGTGGGGATCCTGCTGCCGATCACCGGGTCACCCGCTGCGGCCCTGCTGTCGGCGGTGCTGTTCGGCGGGACCTTCGTCGGGATCGTCACCCTGTCCTTCACGCTGGGCCGCCACCTGTCGGGCGGGGCGTCGGCCCGCGTCATCGGCGCGCTGACCGCCGTCTACGGGCTGGGGCAGATCATCGGGCCGGTGCCGGCCGGGCTGGTGGTGGCGCGCACCGGCAGCTTCGACTCCGCCCTGCTGGGGGCCGCCGCGGCGGTGCTGGCCGGCGCGCTCCTCCTCGCCGCCGGAGCCTGGATGGCCGGGCGGCGCGACCCCGCCGCGGTTGCCCTGGGCGCCGGGCGCGGTTAGCCTGTCGCCATGTTCGATCCGCTGCACCCCGAGGACTCCCGCCGCCACGCCCCCGCGACGGAGCGCAACCGCGCCCCCATCCTGGAGGTGCTGCGCCGCGTCCTGCCGCCGCGAGGGCTCGTGCTGGAGGTGGCGAGCGGCACCGGCCAGCACGCCGTGGCCTTCGCCGAGGCGCTGCCCGGCGTGACGTGGCAGCCGAGCGACCCCGACCCGGCCTTGCGCGACAGCGTCCGTTCCTGGGCCGCCGCGGCCGCGCTGCCCAACCTGCGCGACCCGCTGGACCTCGACGCCGCCGCGCCCGACTGGCCGGCCCGCAGCGCCGACGCGGTGGTCTGCATCAACATGATCCACATCGCCCCGTGGCAAGCGGCGCTCGGCCTGTTCGCCGGGGCCGCCCGCCTTCTGCCCACGGGCGCTCCGCTGCTGCTCTACGGCCCCTTCGCGCGCGGCGGGCGGCACAGCGCGCCGAGCAACGCCGCCTTCGACGCCGACCTGAAGGCCCGCAACCCCGCCTGGGGTGTGCGCGACCTCGACGCGGTGGAGCGCGCCGCCGCCGGCTTCGCCCTGGCGGAGCTGGTCGAGATGCCCGCCAACAACCTGACCGTCGTGCTGCGGCGCCGCTGAGCGTCCACTCCGCCCCCCATCCGAGGTGCGGTCTTCTGCCGCAGTTTTGCACCCGCGAGATTTGCTATTGTTTCCCTGCAGCGCTTGAGTTTGTAAACAAATTACAAATTGGGGGAAATGATGAAGCGGAAGCTGGTTCCGGACGTGGTGAAGTCGCAGGAACTCATCCTGGTGACGGAGGACACCTCCGTCCTGACCGTGTCGAAGCTGATGGCGGAGAAGAACATCGGCGCCGTCCTGGTGGTGAACCACGGCGACCTCGTCGGCATCGTCACCGAGCGCGACCTGAACAACAAGGTGCTCTCCACCCAGATCGACGCCTTCGAGACTGAGGTGTCGACGATCATGACCCGCAACCCGGACACCCTGCCGCCGGACGCGGACGCCATCGAGGCGCTGACCCTGATGCAGTCGAAGCACTACCGCCACCTGCCGATCACCCAGGGCAAGCGCGCGGTCGGCATCGTCTCGATCCGCGACCTGTTCAAGCTCGCCTACGAGCATCTGGTGGAGGAGGTGGAGTTCCGCGACGGTCTGATGCGGACCTGACCCGGAACGGCGAACGGGCCGCCCCCGCGAAGGGACGGCCCGTCGGAGGACCCGTTCAGGAGGGCCGGAGCGTCAGTGCGCTTCGGCCTTCTTCCGTTTGCGGCGGGCGGCGGCCATCAGGTTCAGCGCCTCGACCAGGGTCGAGAAGGCGATGGCGAAGTACAGATAGCCCTTCGGAATGTGGAAGCCGAAGCCGTCGGCGATCAGCGCCACGCCGACCAGCAGCAGGAAGGACAGGGCCAGCATCTTCACGGTGACGTGGCGGTTCACGAAGTCGCCCACCGGGCGGGCGGCGAACAGCATCACCGCCATGGCGATGACGACGGCGGTGACCATCACCGGCAGGTCGTTGGACATGCCGACCGCGGTGATCACGCTGTCCAGCGAGAAGACGATGTCCAGCACGATGATCTGCCCGACCACCGCGCCGAAGCTGGCGAGCTTGGGGGCGGCGCTGTCCTCCTCGTGGCCTTCCACGGTGTTGTGGATCTCGATGGTGCCCTTGGCCAGCAGGAACAGACCGCCGCCGAGCAGAATCAGGTCGCGCCCCGAGAAGCCCATGCCGAGCACGGTGACCAGCGGTTCCGTCAGGGTCGCCACCCAGGAGATGGAGGCGAGCAGCGCGAGCCGCATCAGGAGCGCCAGCGCCAGACCAAGCTGCCGGGCCTTCTGCTGCTGGTGGACCGGCAGCTTGGCCGCCATGATCGAAATGAAGATGATGTTGTCGATGCCGAGCACGATCTCCAACGCGGTGAGCGTCAGAAGGCTGGCCCAGACCTGCGGGTCGGAGAACAGTTCGAGCATGGGGGCGGCGGGCTCCGAAAAAGTCGGCCGTTGCGGGATTATTTTGCGCAGATGAGGGTGCGGCCACCAATTGGCAATGGCCCTGCCCGCGTTTGCCCGCCGCTTTCCCCGGCTGTTCCGGCTTACTCCTCTCCGTGCAACTGGTCGAGCGCCCGGCGGTCGCGCTTGGTCGGGCGCCCGGCGCCGGCCTCCCGCGGGGCCGGCGGCGCGCGGTAGGGGTCCTGGATCGCCTCCTCGCGCACCGGCGGGGCGAGGTCCTCGTAGAGGGCCTGCGCCTCCGGCGCCGGGCCGCGCCGGCTGCCCAGCGCGACCACCTTGATGACGCGGATGTGCCGCCCCTGGGCGAAGGTCAGCACGTCGCCGGGCTTCACCGCGTAATGCGCCTTGCCGACCACCGTGCCGGACACCCGAACGCCGCCGCCGTTGCACAGCTTCGCCGCGAGGCTGCGCGTCTTGAAGAAGCGCGCGAACCACAGCCACTTGTCGATCCGCAGCCGGCCCGCCGGGGTGGGGTCGGAGTCGGGGAGGTCGTCGTCGTCGAGGTCGGTCATGCGGGGCCCCCACCCTTCCCACGGCTGACGCCGTGGGCCCCTTCCCTCCCCCGCTGAGCAGGGGAGGGAGTTATCCACCGCGCAAACTTCATTCCCTCCCCCGCCCAGCGGGGGAGGGTCAGGGTGGGGGCAATAGCGAATCTCTTCATCCAATTCCCGAAAGCTGGCGCAGCTTGGCGAAGGGGTGGTCGGCGTTGACGGGGGCCTCGCGGCGGGGCTTGTGGCGCGGGTTGCGGCGGCGGCGCCAGGAGACCGCCCCATCCTCCCCCACCGAGCGGGTGTAGCCAAGCCCCTTCATCACGGCGCCCAGCTCGTCCGGCTTGGCGCCGATCATCTGGGCCAGCGCCGGCTCGGTCACCGCCCGGTTCTCCTTGGCGGCGGTCAGCAGTTCGGTCTCAAGCCGGTCGAGCATGTCCACCCGCAGCGCCCGCGGCCCGGCCGCCGGGTAGCCGATGGCCTCCCAGAAGGCGGGCGGCGCACCGGTCGCCTCCACCGAGACGCGGCCCGGCGGCGGGATCGGCACCGGCAGGGGCAGCCGGTGCTTCACCGCCCACAGCAGGCCACGCAGTTCCACCGCCCCCGGCTTGGCGAGCGCCGTCAGATAGAGGTGCGACACGCCGAGCCGCACCCCGTGGCGGGACAGCGCCTTGCGATCGGCCTTCTCCAGCCCTTCCACCATCGGGGCGACCGGCGCGCGGGGCAGCGCCCCCATGTTCTCGACGAGCTGGAAAGCCAGCCCGCGCGCGGCGCCCGTCAAATCGTCCGCATCGCGCAGCGCCAGCAGGGGGCGCAGCCGGGCGGCCACGCGGTCCTTCAGCCAGCGTTCCAGCCGGACGCGCACGCGGTCGAGCTGCCCCTGGTCGAGCAGCCCCTCGTCGAAAGGCAGGACCGCCGGGGTCAGCACCGACGGGCCGGGGCCGAGCCGGGCCACCGGCAGCCCATCCGCCGTCAGCACTCCGTCCGGCCCGAGCGCGAACACATCGTCCGGCTCCTGCTCGAAGGCGCGCAGGCGGGACGCCACCTCCTCGCGCAGCGCGCGGCGGGCGGCGGTCAGCAGGGACTTGGCCTCCTCCGAGCGCTCCGGGGCGTCGGGGACGAAGCGGAAGCCCTCCAGCCGGCCCACCGGGTGGCCCTCCACCACCACCTCGCCGTCGGCGCGCACGCCGCCGATCAGGTCCCGCCCGTCCTTCAGCGTGCGCGCCAGCGTGGCCGAGCGGCGGTCGATGAAACGCTGCGTCAGCCGCTCGTGCAGGGCGTCGGACAGCTTGTCCTCGATGGCGCGGGTGCGCGCCTGCCAATGCACCGGGTCGGTCAGCCAGGACGGCCGGTTGGAGATGTAGGTCCAGGTGCGGATGTGGGCGATGCGGGCGACCAGCGCGTCGATGTCGCCCTCGGTGCGGTCGAGCCGGGCGATCTGCTTGGCCGCCCAATCCTCGTCCAGCCGCCCGATGCCGGTGCGCAGCTGCCGGAAGATCTGCCCGAGCAGCCGGGTGTGGGCGTCCGACAGCACCTTGCGGAAGTCGGGGACCTGGCAGACCTCCCAGAGCAGGCGCACGTTGTCGCGGCCCTTGGCGAGGTCCATCACCTCATGGTCGCGGACCAGCGCCTGGAGCGCCAGATGGTCGTCGGCGTCGCGGGCGCGCAGCAACTCGGGGATCGGCGGGCGCTCCTCCAGCGACTTCAGCAGGAAGCCCGGCGTGTCGAAGCGCAGCTTGCTGTTGCGCCACATCAGCGTCTTGATCGTCTCGAACTGGTGGTTCTCGACGCGGTCGACCACGTCGGCCTCCAGCTCCCCCACCTCGTCGGTGGTGCCGAAAGTGCCGTCGCGCATGTGCCGCCCGGCGCGCCCGGCGATCTGCGCCACCTCCGGCGCGCGCAGGCGGCGCGGGGCGAAGCCGTCGAACTTCACGATGCGGGCGAAGGCGACATGGTCGACGTCCATGTTCAGCCCCATGCCGATGGCGTCGGTCGCCACCAGATAGTCGACCTCCCCCGCCTGATAGAGCCCGACCTGGGCGTTGCGGGTGCGTGGGGACAGCGCCCCCAGCACCACCGCGGTGCCGCCGCGCTGGCGCCGGATCATCTCGGCCAACGCGTAGACGTCGGTGGCCGAGAAGGCGACGACGCAGGAGCGCGGCGGCAGGCGCGTCAGCTTGCGGTAGCCGGCGTAGGTGAGCTGGGAGAAGCGCGGGCGGCTGATGAACTCGGCCCGCGGCACCAGCCGGCGGATCAGCGGCTGCACCGTGTCGGAGCCGAGGAACATCGTCTCCACCAGCCCGCGCGCGTTGAGCAGCCGGTCGGTGAAGATGTGCCCGCGCTCCGGATCGGCGCAGAGCTGCACCTCGTCCACCGCCAGGAAGTCCACCGCCCGGTCGAGCGGCATGGATTCCACCGTGCACACCCAGTAGGACGGGCTGGGCGGCAGGATCTTCTCCTCCCCCGTCACCAGGGCCGCGGCGTTCTTGCCCTTGATCGACACGATGCGGTCGTAGTTCTCGCGGGCCAGCAGGCGCAGCGGAAAGCCGATCATCCCCGTCCGGTGGCCGAGCATGCGCTCGATGGCGAGATGGGTTTTCCCGGTGTTGGTCGGCCCCAGCACGGCGACCACCCGGCCACCCGCACCCAGACCGCCCCCGGACGAAGAAAGGACAGAGGTCATAAGCGTAAGTTTTGGGCCTGGGGACCGGCAATGCAAGCGTCAGGGCGGCCGTGCCATGCCGCAACGCCCATCTGGGGCCGCACTCTTCCGGAAACGGTATAAAACCTCGGGCCGATGGACGGGCGCCGGTTATCCCGTCTACCCTGGCGCGCTCCACCCTAAGGGATTCCTCATGCGCCGTCTTCCCGCCCGTCCGCTCGCCGCCGCGCTGATGCTCGCAACCCTGGCGCTGCCGCCCGCCGCCGCCCGCGCCGAGGCGCCCCCGGTGACCGAGGACGGGGCCAGGGCGCTGGCCGCCGCGCTGAAGGACGGGCTGGCCCGCTGGTTCCCCAAGAGCGGCGAGGGCGCGACCGAGCTGCGCTGGACCGGCGAGCCGGTGGCCACCCCGGCCGGCGACCATTACGAGGTGGCGCTGCCCGCCCTGACCGCGGTGTCGGACGACGGCACCACCGCCGACATCGGCACCATCCGCCTGACGGTGAAGCCGCAGGACGGCAACACCCACGCCGTCACCGCCACCCTGCCCGACCGCGTCGCCATCCTGGACAACGGCAAGCCGTCGGCCACCGTCAGGCTGGGCCGCCAGCGCATCAGCGCCCTGTGGTCCGGCGCCTACGAGACGGCGCTGTCCATGGACGCGGAGCTTGGCGACCTGTCGGTCACCAGCGACCGCAAGGGCAAGAAGGGCAAGAAGGACGAGAGCGCCCTGACCGTCGGCGCCATCACCGTCGCCGGGGAGCTGAAGCCGGACGGCACCGCCACCGCCGGCACCCCGCTGTGGAGCGGCCCGGGCGCCCTGTCCGTCAGCAACCTGCGCTTCCTCGACGAGACGAAGAAGGAGGTGCTGAACCTCGGCGGCCTGACCGTGGAGGGCACCTACACCCGCGTCGACCTCGCCCGCGCCGACGCCATGCAGCGGCTGACCCAGACCCACGCCCTGGCCGGCACCCAGCCCCCGGCGGCGGAGCTGATCCCGCTGATGCAGAACCTGATGGGCGGGGCCAGCGGGCGCGTCCGCCTGTCCGGCCTGACCGCCCTGAACCCGGAGGACGGCACCCGCCTCGCGCTGGGCCAGCTCGTCCTGCGCGGCAGCGCCGAGGACCTGGACAAGCCGATGGCCTCGACCACCTTCGGGATCGAGTCCAGCGGCCTGACGCTGGAGCCGGAGGTGGCGCCGAAGGCCTTCATGCCGGACAAGCTGGACATCCAGCTCAGCACCGCGAAGCTGCCGACCGCCTCGCTGTGGCGGGCCTTCGCCGACCTCGCCGCGCTGGCCGAGTCCCAGGCCGCCGCCGGTGAGGAGAACGAGGAGGACGGCGAGGGCGAGGAGGAAGCCGCCCTGCCGGACGACGGGACCGACGAGGCGGCGGTGGCCGCCATCGGCAACCGGCTGATGGGCGCCATGGCGGAGGTCGGGACGGAGCTGCGCATCGACCGCTTCGTGGTGAACACCCCGGCGGCCTCCGGCACCATGACCGGCGCCATGCGCATGGCCGCCAACTCCGCCTTCGGCGCGGTGGGCAGCAGCACCGTGCTGCTGCGCGGCCTGGACGCCGCCACCAAGGCGATGCAGCCCAAGCCGGGCAAGAAGGCCGACGAGAGCACCCAGAACGCGCTGGGGGTGATCGCCATGCTCCAGGCCTTCGGGCAGGCGTCCAAGGACGACGCCGGCAACGACGTGCGCAGCTACAAGATCGACGTGACCGAGACCGGCCAGTTCCTGCTGAACGGGGCGGACATGAGCGCGCTGATGGGCATGGGCCAGCCGGCGCCGGAGCTGGAGCCGACCCAGGGCAAGAAGCGCTGAGGCTCGGGGGCGGCTTTTGCCCCCACCCTTCCCATGCTGCGCATGGGCCCCTTCCCTCCCCCGCTATCGCAGGGGAGGGAAATTTAGTCCCCTCCCCTGCGATAGCGGGGGAGGGTCAGGGAGGGGGCAATACTTCCCCCACCCCACCCACTCCGGTTGCGAAACTCCCGCACAACGCCAGCCCATCGCTCTTGCATGGGGCGGCGCGCTCGCACATATCTGCGCCGTCCTTCGGACCCATCGGCAAGCTTACCAACAAGCCCACCACCAACAAGAACGATCAAGGATGACACCATGACCGAGGAACGGCTCAGCTTCCAGGCCGAGGTCAGCCGCCTGCTCGACATCGTCGCGCACTCGCTCTACAGCGAGAAGGAAGTCTTCCTGCGCGAGCTGGTCTCCAACGCCTCCGACGCCTGCGACCGGCTGCGCTACGCCGCGCTGACGCAGCCCGAACTGTCCGCCGACGACCCGAACCTGAAGGTCCGGCTGATCGTGGACAAGGAGGCGCGGACCCTCACCGTGGCCGACAACGGCATCGGCATGAACCGCGAGGATCTGGTCGAGAACCTCGGCACCATCGCACGCTCCGGCACCGCCGCCTTCATGCGCAACCTGAAGGACAGCGCAAAGGAAGGCGACGCCAAGAAGGACGTCAACCTGATCGGCCAGTTCGGCGTCGGCTTCTACTCCGCCTTCATGGTCGCCGACCGGGTGGAGGTTCTGACCCGCAAGGCCGGGGAGACGCAGGGCTGGCGCTGGCTGTCCGACGGCAAGGGCGAGTTCACCATCTCCGACGTCGCCGACCTGCCGCGCGGCACGCAGATCAAGCTGCACCTGCGCGAAGGCGACGACGAGTATCTGGAGGAGCACCGCCTCTCCGCCATCGTCCGCAAATACTCCGACCACATCGCCATCCCGATCCTGTTCGGCGAGGGCGATGAGGCCAAGTCGCTGAACAGCGCGTCGGCCCTGTGGATGCGCTCCAAGAACGAAATCACGGCGGAGCAGTACACGGAGTTCTACCACCATGTCGGGCACGCCTTCGACGATCCGTGGCTGACCCTGCACTGGCGGGCCGAAGGCGCCATCGAATACACGAACCTGCTGTTCGTGCCGTCCAGCAAGCCGTTCGATCTGTTCGACCCCAAGCGCGCCCACCGGGTGAAGCTGTACGTCAAGCGCGTCTTCATCACCGATTCGGCGGAAGGGCTGCTGCCGCCCTACCTGCGCTTCCTGCGCGGCGTGGTGGACAGCGAGGACCTGCCGCTGAACATCAGCCGCGAGATGCTCCAGCACAACCCGATGCTGGCCAAGATCCGCGCCGGCATCACCCGCCGCGTCCTGTCGGAGCTGGGCAAGAAGGCCCGCGACACCGAGAAGGCAGAGGAATACGCGGCCTTCTGGGAGAATTTCGGCGCCGTCCTCAAGGAAGGCCTCTACGACGACTACGAGCACCGGGACGACCTGCTGAAGCTGATGCGCTTCCGCAGCACCGCCGGTGACGGTCTGGTCTCGCTGGAGGAGTATCTGGGCCGCATGAAGGAGGGCCAGGAGGCCATCTTCACCATCAGCGGCGACGACATCGAGACGCTGAAGCGCAGCCCGCAGCTCGAAGGCTTCAAGGCCAAGGGCGTCGAGGTGCTGTTGCTGACCGACCCGGTGGACGAGTTCTGGGTGCCGTCGGTCGGCAGCTTCCAGGACAAGCCCTTCAAGTCGGTGACCCGCGGCGGCGCCGATCTCGGCAAGATCCAGGGCGGCGAGGAGAAGCCGGCCGAGGAGAAGGCCTCCGAGGGCGAGCTGACCGACCTGCTGGTCCTGCTGAAGCTGACGCTTCAGGACGTGGTGAAGGACGTCCGCCCGTCGGAGCGCCTGACCGACAGCGCCGTCTGCCTCGTCGCCGACGAGAACGACATGGACATGCATCTGGAGCGCCTGCTGAAGCAGCACAAGCAGCTCGGCATGGACGCTCCGGCGGCCAAGCGCATCCTGGAGGTCAACCCCGCCCACCCGCTGATCAAGCGCCTCGCCGAGCGCGCCAAGGCGAGCGGTGCGGCAACCTCGCTGGACGACGCGGCGTGGCTGCTGCTCGACCAGGCGCGCATCGTGGAGGGCGAAACCCTGCCCGACCCCGCCGCCTTCGCCCGCCGTCTGGCGAGCGCGATGGAGAAGGGGCTGGCGTAAGGGTTCCCGTTGCCCCCTCCCTAACCCTCCCCCGCTTCGCAGGGGAGGGGACCAAATCTCCCTCCCCTGCGTCAGCGGGGGAGGGCCGGGGTGGGGGCAATGGCTACCCGCCCACCCGCTCCACCGGGAAGACCAGCGTCATGGTGGTGCCGCGGTCGGGGGCGGTGTCGATGTCCAGCCTCCCCCCATGCAGTTCCACCAGCCGCTTGGTCAGAGGCAGGCCGAGGCCGGTGCCGATGTGGTTGCGGCCCAGCGCGCTGTCGATCTGGCCCCAGGGCTCCAGCGCCTTTTCCAGCTCGTCGGCGGTCATGCCGATGCCGGTGTCGTGCACCGACAGGCGCAGCGTCCCGTCCGCCGCCACCCGGCCGTTCAGGGTGACCACCCCGTCGGGCGGCGTGAACTTCACCGCGTTGGACAGCAGGTTCAGCAGCATCTGCCGCAGCTTGCGCTCGTCGGCGCGCAGCGGCGGCAGGTCGGCCGGCAGGTCCGTCTCGATGCCGACCCCGGCCCGCCCGGCGCGGTCGGACAGCAGGCGGGCGCTGCCCACGGCGACCCGCGGCACGTCCACCACGGTTTCGGCCAGTTCCAGCCGCCCGGCCTCGGCCTTCGACAGGTCGAGCAGGTCGTTGATCAGGTCCATCAGATGGCGGCCGCTCTCCGCGATGTCGCGGGCGTAGTCGCGGTAGAGCGGGTTGGCGATCGGCCCCAGGACCTCCTGCTCCAGCAGCTCGGCGAAGCCCATCATGGCGTTCAGCGGGGTGCGGATCTCGTGGCTCATGCAGGCGAAGAAGGCGGTCTTGGCGCGGTTGGCGCGCTCGGCGGCGCGGCGGGCCTCCTCGAACTGGCGGGTCCGCTGGATGATCTGCTCGTCCGTCCGCGCCAGCAGGGCCACCCCCGACCCGATGCCGAGGTACCGCCCCTTCTCCAGCACGGCGAAGCCGGAAGCCAGCGCGCCGGGCTTGTCCTGCATGATCCGCCGCGCGACCTCGCACAGCGGAAGGTCCGCCTCGACCAGCAACGGCGCGGGGTCCATCGCCGTCGAGGCCGGAGCCTCGGGATCGGCCAGCCCCGCCAGCGCCAGCCGGTCCACCAGCCCCAGGACGCGCCCGTCCGCCGCCGTCACGGCGAGCGCCGGCAGGCCGGGCTGGGCGTCCAGCCGGTCCCGCAGGGTGCGGCAGGGCGCGTCCGGCGCCATGGGCGGCTCATGGACGGCCAGCAGGGCCGCGACCAGGACGGGAGCGGCCTCCGTTTCCGGCGTGCCGCCGGGGGCGGGGCTGGTCGGATCGGAATCGAGCACGGGGTGACGCAGCCTCGTCTGTCGGATGGAACGGTCGGTCCGGAAAGGGCCCGGACCGTCCATCCTGCCAGACGTTCGTTTGCAATTGGTTGCCGCGTCAAACCGTCCCGGCCGCCGGCACCGGGTTTTGCGCAGCGGCACCGTTTCCGCCCGTCCCGCCGGTCGCCGTGACCTGCACGTCCACCGTCATGCCGAGAAAATCCGCGGGCGCCCCGGTCCAGGAGCCGCCGAGCGGTACCGCCTGCGACGGGTCGCGGGCGACGGCGACGCGGATCAGGTTCTTGCCGCCGACAATGCCGTTGGTCGGGTCGAACTCCACCCAGCCGCAGCCCGGCAGGTAGATCTCCACCCAGGCGTGGGTCGCCCCGCCGCCGGTTATCGCCCCCTCCTGCCCGTCCCGCGCGGGATCGTAGAGGTAGCCGGACACGAAGCGCGCCGCGAAGCCGAGCGAGCGCACCGCCTCCATCATCAGAAGCGCGAAATCGCGGCAGGAGCCACTGTTCGACGCCAGGGTGTCGACCGGGCTCTGGGTGCCTTCCAGGTCACGGGCCTGATAGGTGAAGGTTTCCTTGATGGCGCGGGTCATCGACACCAGCATGTCCTGCGTGTCGGGCGGCCCGCCCTCGCCCAGCGTCACGAACTGCCGGGCCCATTCGTCCACCCGATGCTCGGAGTCCGGATAGTGCCGCTGGGTGGTCAGCGCCAGATCCGGCACCTCCTCCGCGGAATAGCTGAAGGGGTAGGAACGCGCGTAGTCCTCGATCGGGAATTCCAGCTCGCCCATCGGGAAGTGATCGACCCGGATGTGGCTTTCGAAGCGCAGCTCCGTCGCCGGCTGGTCGAAGCTCGCCACCGCGATGGAGTTGCCGAAGACGTCGTGGAGCCAGCGCACGGAGGCGGGCGGCGGGCTGATCACCAGACCCGTCTCGATCAACCGCAGATCGTGGCTGTCGCGGGGCCGGAACATCAGGCGATGGTCGCCGAAGGTCACCGGGTTGGCGTAGCGGTAGGTGGTGGTGTGGTGGATGTCCAGGGTCATCATGGCGCGCGCCCTTTCCGTAAGCCGACACCAAACGTCGGCGTTTGTGAATGGTTCCGAATCACAGTATGGTGCTCGGACATTCGGGTGGCCGTACCGGGGAGGGACGGCGGCCAGCGCAAGGACCGGGCCACATCGGCCGGAATATGCGCGCCCATGAGACGACAACAAGGGGACTTCCATGCCTTCGCGCCTCGAACAGCTCTGCATCGAGAAAGGGCTGAAGATGACCGACCAGCGCCGCGTGATCTCGCGCGTGCTGTCGGAGGCCGCCGACCACCCCGATGTGGAAGAGGTTCACCGCCGGGCGTCCACCATCGACCCGCGCATCTCCATCGCCACCGTCTACCGGACGATGCGCCTGTTCGAGGACGCGAACGTCATCGACCGGCTGGACTTCGGCGACGGCCGCGCCCGCTACGAGGAAGCCGGGTCGGAGCACCATCACCACCTGATCGATCTCGAATCCGGAAAGGTGGTGGAGTTCCAGAATGAAGATCTCGAACGGCTGAAGGAAGTCATAGCCCGCGAATTGGGCTATGAACTGCTCGGCCATAGGCTCGAACTGTATGGTGTTCCGCTGAGCCGCCGCACCACCACATCGGAGGGGGAGTAACGACCGGGCGTGCCCGTTGCTGAGTCCTTTGGGACTCACCGGGCACCATCCGGACGATAATCCCATCAATTGCGGGTTGCGCCGGGCGCGGGTCTGTCCAGAGGCGGTGCGTGGTCCTAGCTTCAGGAACGCACACGAATCATCGACGGACCAACCGCCGCCATGGACGACACGAACAACGACCCGGTTCTCGCCCGCCTCGACCGGCTGACCGACAGCGTCACCCGCCGTCTCGACAAGCTGGAGGAACGCCTGCGCATCCTGGAGCAGGACAACGGCGAGATCATCAACCTCCTGATCGCCGTCAAGGCCGGGCTGGAGGAATGCGCCGGAGACATCGCCATGGGCGAAATGCTGATCGAGGCGGACGACTCGGACGATTCCCCCAGCCCGTCGCTGCACTAAGCGGCGGCGGGCGGCCCTCCGCATCGCATTTGACTTGTGACGCGGCGCGTTCCGCCGGATAAGGGCGCATGCAGACCAGCGCTACTCCCGTTTTCGACGCCGTCGCCTCCGGTCCCTCCACCGGAAGCCCCACCACATATGGCGCCGGCCCCCTGGCCTCCATCGCGCCGGGGGTGGCCTTCTTCGACTTCGACGGGACGCTGATCCACGGCGACAGCCTGCTGATGTTCATCGGCGAGGTCATCGGGCGCAACCGCGCCCGGCTGGCCTTCCTGGACGCCCTGCGCTCGGGCCTGCACCGCCACGCGCGCGGGCGTGGGCCGGGGGTGGATTTTCCGGGGTCGGTCAAGACCATCCTGCTGCGCCGGACGCTGCGCGGCGTGCCGGTGGCCGACGCGCTGGCCGCGGCGGAACGGCTGGTCCACCGCATCCGCTGGCACGCCCCGCTGGTCGAAACCCTGAAGATGCACCGGCGCGAGGGCCGCCGCGTGGTGGTCGCCACCGGGGCGCTCGATGTCTACATGCCGGCCCTGCTGCGCGGGCTGGAGGTCGATGACCTGCTCGCCACCGGTATGGAGGTGGAGGACGGCGCCCTGACCGGGCGGCTGTGCACCGGCAATTGCGTGCGGCTGGACAAGCTGGAGCGGGTGCGCGGCTGGATCGCCGCCAACGGCCCCTTCGGCGAGACCTGGGGCTACGGCAACCGGCCCAGCGACCTGCCCATGCTGTCCATCGTCGACCGCCCCACCGTCGTCAAGATCCGCTGACGTCAAGATTCCCTGACCGGGCAATCGGACGACGCGTACCGCCCACGGGGATTTGCAACCGGCCCCCGCGTGGCGTAGAAAGCCCTGAGGTTCAGGGAAGCCCGTGGTGAGCCCCCCATGACGACCGGCTTTTCCATCGACGCCGACATCCGCCCCCCCGGCCAGGGTGGCCGCGGCGCCGTCGTCGCCGACGACGATCCCGGCCAGCGGGACGCGCTGGCCCGTCATCTGGCCGAGCGCGGCTTCACCGTGTCCACGGTGTCCGGCGGCTTCGAGGCGCTCGGCCTCATCGGGGCCGAGGGCCCGGCCGTCGCCCTGCTGCGCCGCCACCGGCTGGAGGACGAGGGGGACCGGGCCGCGGCGCTGGCCTGCATGCTCTACCCGCACACCCGGATCATCCTGACCGCCGGCGCGCCGGACGCCCAGTTGGACGCCCAGTTGGACGCCCAGTGGGACGCCCAATGGGACGCTGAGCCGGGCAACAGCCCGGTCACCGTGCTGGCCCGCCCCGTGGATCTGGCGCTGCTCGACCGCTGCCTGGATGGGCTATAGGACGGGCTATAGGACGACCTCCACCGGCGTCCCCGCCGCAAGCCCCCCATCACGGTCGGCGCGGCCCCGGTTGACGGCGATCTCCGCCAGACCGCTGGAGTTCGCGTACCACAGCGCCTCCCCCACCGGGACGTCGGCGAAGGTCCGGCCCCGGCGCACCGTGCGCCCGCCGGCCCGCAGCACCGCGTTCTCCGGCAGCCGGTCGGCGCGCAGGCCGGTCATGGCGTTGCCGTAGACGTCCACATAGACGATCCGCGCCAGATCGTCCGGCCAGTCGGGCCGCGCGAGGCCGGCCGGATCGACGGGCTCCAGCGCGACCGGGTTGCCCATGGCGAGGCTGGCCGCCACCGGGGCGAACAGGTCCCGCCCGTGGAAGCTGGCCGACAGCCGCTCGGGCCGCCAGCCGATGCTCCAGGCGCGCACCGACTCGGCGCGGCGCCGCAGCAGCTCGAACAGGCCGTTGTCCGGCCCGACGAAGCGGCGCCCGTCGGCCTCCACCACCAGCGGGCGGCGGTCGGTCCCGACGCCGGGGTCCACCACGCAGACGAAGACGCTGTCCGCCGGGAATTCCGGAGCGTAGGCGGCCAGCAGATAGGCCGAGAGCTGCGGGTCGAAGGCGGGGGCGTCGGCGAACAGGTCGATGACCGGCAGGCCCGGCGCCATCCGCGCCAGCACCGCCTTCATCTGCCCGGTGTAGGGGCCGGACAACCCGAAATCCGTAAAGAGCACGATCATCCCGCCACTGTAGCGCACTCCACCCCGTTCGGTAAGACACCGATCGTCACGAGCCGCCTTGCAAGGCCGGAAAGACGCTTCATATAGTCTTGGAACGCAAATGCACTCCACCCCGTTTACTTGGTCTTCCCACCCTAACCTTGCCGATCTTTGTCGGGACCAATGAATATGAACATATGTTCAAAAACCTTCGCGACGAAGAGCCTGACGAAGTTTATCGCCATCATCGGCTTGGCCGCCGCCCTGCTGCTGCCGGGAGCGGCGCGGGCCGAGGGTGAACGGCCCCAGGGCGAGCGCCCGAAGATCGTCGCCACCACCGGCATGGTCGCCGACCTCGTGCGGGCGGTGGCCGGCGACCGGGCGGCGGTGGAGGCGCTGATGGGCGAAGGCGTCGATCCGCACCTGTTCAAGCCCACCCGCTCCGACACGGTGAAGCTGCTGCGGGCCGACGCAGTATTCATCAGCGGCCTGCATCTGGAAGGCAAGATGACCGCCGCCTTCGACCGGCTGCGCGAGTCCGGCAAGCCGGTGGTGGCGCTGGGCGACGCGGTGCCCAGGGAGAGGCTGCTCAGCCCGCCCGAGTTCGAGGGCGCCCACGACCCGCACATTTGGATGGATGTGGGCATCTGGGCGAGCACCCTGCCGTCCATCCGCGACGGGCTGGTCCGGCTCGACCCCGCGGGCGCCGAGACGTACGCCCGCAACGCCGACGCGTACGGGGCGGAGCTGGCGCGGCTCGACGCGTACGCCCGGCGCATCCTGTCCTCCATCCCCGGCAAGGCCCGCGTGCTGGTGACCGCCCACGACGCCTTCAACTATCTGGGCCGCGCCTACGGGATCGAGGTGCGCGGCATCCAGGGAATCAGCACGGAATCCGAGGCCGGGCTGCGGATCATCGAGGAGCTGGCCGCGCTGCTGGCGGAGCGCGGCGTGCCGGCGGTCTTTCCGGAAACCAGCGTGTCCGACCGCAACGTCCGCGCCCTGGTCGAAGGGGCGGGGGCGCGCGGCCACCGGGTGACGCTGGGCGGCGCCCTGTTCTCCGACGCCATGGGCGCGCCGGGCAGCTACGAAGGCACCTACATCGGCATGATCGACCACAATGTGACGACCATCGCCCGCGCGCTGGGCGGCGAGGCGCCGGCCGGCGGCTTCCAGGGCAAGCTCGCCCTGGCGCAGCGCTGACGCGGCGGAGGAGGAACGGACCATGCAGTATCTCTGGCGCACCCCCGGCAGCCGCACCGCCCCCGAAGAGGCCTCGCCCATCGGGCCGCCGCCCCTGGAGATCCGCGGCCTGACCGTCGCCTACCACCGCCGGCCGGTGCTGTGGAACGTCGACTACGCCGCCCCGCCGGGCGGGCTGATCGCCGTGGTCGGGCCGAACGGCGCGGGCAAGTCGACGCTGATCAAGGCGTGCCTCGGGCTGGTCCCGAGCGTGTCGGGATCGGTCGAGGTGTTCGGGCGCCCGATCGCGAAGCAGCGCCGCCTGATCGGCTATGTGCCGCAGCGCGAAAGCGTGGATTGGGACTTTCCCGTCTCGGCGCTCGACGTGGTGGCGATGGGCCGCTACGGGAAGATCGGCTGGTTCCGCCCGGTCACCCGCGCCCACAAGGAGGCGGCGCTGCACGCGCTGGAGCGGGTGGGCATGGCCGACTTCGCCAAGCGCCAGATCGGCCAGCTCTCCGGCGGGCAGCAACAGCGCGTCTTCCTGGCCCGCGCGCTGGCCCAGGAGGCGCAGCTCTACTTCATGGACGAGCCCTTCGCCGGGGTGGACGCGGCGACGGAGCGTGCGGTGCTCCAGGTGCTGCGCGACCTCGACGCCGCCGGGCGGACGGTGATCTGCGTCCACCACGACCTCCAGACGGTCAGCGACTATTTCGATCACGCCCTGCTGCTCAACACCCGCGTGGTCGCCCAGGGGCCGGTCGCGCGGGTGATGACGCCCGACCTGCTGTCCCGCACCTACGGCGGACGGCCGATGCCTGCCCCGGCGGCATTGGGGGCATTCGGGGCGGAGGCGTCATGATCGATCCCATGTTCGAGGAGGCCCTGCGCATCCTCACTTTCCAGTCCGGCTTCAACAGCGCCGTGGTGGTCGCCGGGACCGCCGCGCTGGGGCTGGCCGGCGGGACGGTCGGCACCTTCCTGCTGCTGCGCCGCCGCGCCCTGGTCAGCGACGCGCTGAGCCACGCCACCCTGCCCGGCATCGCCGTCGCCTTCCTGGTCGGGGCGGCGCTCGGCCTGCCGGAGCGCTCGCTGCCGCTGCTGCTGGCCGGGGCGGTGGCCAGCGGGGTGGTCGGGCTGCTGACCGTGCAGGCGCTGTCCCGCTTCACCCGGCTGACCGAGGATTCGGCGATCGGCGCCGTGCTGTCGGTCTTCTTCGGGCTGGGCGTCGTGCTGCTCAGCGTTATCCAGAACCTGGAGCTGGGCGGGCAGGCCGGGCTGAAGACCTTCATCCTGGGCCAGACCGCCGCCATGGCGCAGGGCGAGGCCATCGCCATCGGCCTGCTGGCCGCCGGGGCGGCGCTGGCCGTCGCCCTGCTGTTCAAGGAGTTGCGGGTGCTGGCCTTCGACCCCGGCTTCGCCGCCGTGCAGGGCTGGCCGGTGGGGGCGCTCGACCTCGCGCTGATGGGGCTGGCGACGCTGGTGACGGTGATCGGGCTTCAGACCGTGGGGCTGATCCTGGTGGTGGCACTCCTCATCATCCCGCCCGCCGCGGCGCGCTTCTGGACCGACCGGCTGCCCGCCCTGACGTTGATCGCCGCGGTGATCGGGGCGCTGTCCGGCTGGCTCGGCGCCACCCTGTCGGCCCTGCTGCCCAAGCTGCCGGCGGGGGCGGTGATCGTCCTGGTCGCCGGGGGCTTCTTCCTGCTCAGCTTCCTGTTCGCCCCGGCGCGCGGGCTGGTCGCCGCCGCGCTGCGCCAAGGGCGGCTGCGCCTGACCTTCGCGGAGCGGCGCGCCCTGACCGACCTTCTGGACGGCCGGCCGGCGGAAAGCTCTGTGGCGCTCTGGCTGCGCCTGCGCGGTTACATCCAGGACGGCGCCTTGACCGCCGCCGGACAGACCGCCGCCCGCGCGGCGGCGCGCGACCGCCGGCTGTGGGAGCGGTTCCTGGCCGACTACCCGGCCCTGCTGCCCGCCCACGCCAATTGGGGCGTGGACCCCATCGACTCGGTCCTGCCCGGCGACATGGTCCGGCTGCTGGAAGAGCGGAGCGCCCCGTCATGATGCCCGACGTCCAGGAATTCCTGCAGATCGACGCCCCCGCCCTGCTCGCCGCGGTGCTGGCCTGCGCCGCCTGCGCGCTGGTCGGCAACTTCCTGGTGCTGCGGCGCCAGGGGATGATGGGCGACGCGGTCAGCCACGCCATCCTGCCCGGCATCGTCGGCGGCTTCCTGGTCGCCGGCACGCGGGAGACGCTGCCGATGATGCTCGGCGCGCTGGCCGCCGCGGCGCTGGCCGGCCTGCTGATCGAGGCGGTGCGGCGGCTGGGCCGGCTGGAGTCCGGCGCCGCCATGGGCGTCGTCTTCACCGTGATGTTCGCCGCCGGCGTGGTGATGATCGAGCAGGCGTCGGCCGGGGGCATCGACCTCGACGCCGACTGCGTCCTCTACGGCCAGTTGGAGACCATCCTGTGGCTGGCCCCCACGGGCTGGGCATCGCTGGCCGATCCCGCGGTGTGGGCCGCCCTGCCGCGCGAGGTGCTGACGCTGGCCGCCGTCTTCGCGCTCTGCGTCGCCCTGGTCGGGCTGTTCTACAAGGAGCTGAAGATCACCACCTTCGACCCGGCGCTGGCCTCCACGCTGGGCATCCCGGCCGGGCTGTTCCATTACGGGGTGGTGCTTCTGGTTGCGGCCACCGCCATCGCCGCCTTCGAGGCGGTGGGCTCCATCCTGGTCATCGCCATGCTGATCGCCCCGCCCGCCGCCGCCCGCCTGCTGACCGACCGGCTGGCCGCGCAGATTCTGCTCAGCGTCGCCCTGGGGGTGCTGGCGGCGCTGGTGGGCTACGGCGCCGCGGCCTTCGGGCCGATGCTGCTCGGGGCTTCCCACTCGCTGAACGCGGCGGGGATGATCGCGGTGGCGTCCGGGCTGATCCTGGCACTGGCCGTCCTGTTCGGGCCGCGCCACGGCCTGCTGGGCCGGCGCCGCGCCGTCGGCCGGCTGCGCGCCGCCCCCGGATTCGTTGCTCCGGAGGCGCAAAAGCCGTAACGTTTTCGCCTCGTCCCATGCGGAGCGCCGAATGCCGTTCCCCCACCGCCAGCCGCGCCGCTGGAGCTGGCTCACCCTGGTCGCGTTCCTCCTTCTGATGGCGAGCGCGCTGCACACGCTGCAGCATTTTCTGGAGCATGGGAGCGACGAGCTGATCTGGCCCTTCTTCGGGATCGGGCTGGCCGGTGCGGTGATGGGTCTGGCGGTGCTGCGCGAACGGGAGGCCACCCAGCGCGCCGAGGCGGAGGCCCGCGCCGCCGACAGCCGGGCGGCCGACGCCCACCGCCGCCTGTCCGAGGCCATCGAGGTCATCAACGAGGGCTTCGCCCTGTTCGACGCCGACGACCGGCTGGTCCAGTGCAACGCCCGTTTCCGTGAGATCTACGCCCTGCTGGGGCCTCTGGAGCCCGGCATCCCCTTCGAATCGCTGATTCGTCGCGCCGCCGCCACCGGCCATTACCCCGACTGCGGCCCCGCCGACATCGACCGCTGGGTCGGGCGGGAGATGGAGCGGCACCGCAACCCGCAGGGGCCGCAAGTGCTGCGGATCGGTGACGGGCGCTGGTTCAAGATCGAGGAGCGGCGGACCAGCGACGGCGGCTATGTCGGGCTGCGCACCGACATCAGCGAGCTGAAGCGGCGCGAGCAGGAGCTGGCCCACAAGTCCGACCTGCTGGAGGCCACCTTCAGCGCCATGTCGCAGGGCCTCGTGGTGTGGAGCGCGGACTATCATTTCCTGACCTGCAACCGGCGCCTGCGCGAGATGCTCGACCTGCCGGACGGCGCGCTCCATCCCGGCCTGAGCATGGCCGGCTTCCTGCGCTTCCTGGCCGAGCGCGGCGAGTTCGGCACCGGCGACACGGCGGAGATCGTCGCCCGCCACCTGACCAACCTGCGTCCCGAGGGCGTCAGCCGCATCGAGCGCACGCGCCCCGACGGCCGGGTGCTGGAGATCACCGCCAGCTTCCTGCCCGACCGCTCGGTCCTGATGACCTACACGGACATCACCGACCACCGCCGGGTGGAGCAGGCCCTGCGCGAGAGCGAGGACCGTTTCCGCAAGCTGTCGGACGCCGCCATCGACGGCATCCTGGTGCACGAGCAGGGGGTGATCGCCGACGCCAACCGCGCCGCCGCCATCATCCTGGGCTATGCGCCGGACGAGCTGACGGGGCAGTCCATCACCGCGCTGATGGCGCCGGAGGACCGCGAGCTCGCCTGGCAGCGCATCCGCGCCCGCGACGAGACTCCCTTCGAGACCGTCTGCCTGCGCCGCAACGGCGAACGGCTGACGGTGCAGGGGGAGACCCGCTACGTTTTCTACCGCGGGCGGACCATGGCGATGGTGTCCTTTCGCGACATCACCGCCCACCGCCGCACCGAGGCGCAGCTCCGCCTCGCCAAGGAGCAGGCCGAGCTGGCGAGCCGCGCCAAGTCGGAGTTCCTGCGCACCATCAGCCACGAAATCCGCACCCCGATGAACGGCGTCCTCGGCATGCTCGGGCTGCTTCTGGACGGCCCGCTGGGGGAGGAGCAGCGCGCCTACGCCCACACCGCCCGCGAATCGGCGGAGGCGCTGCTGTCCATGCTCAACGACATCCTGGACATCTCCAAGATGGAGGCCGGGAAGCTGACCCTGGAGTCGGGCCGCTTCTCCCCCGCCGAGGTGGTGGAGAGCGTGGCCGAGCTGCAGGCCGCCCGCGCCTTCGCCAAAGGGATCGAACTGGCCGTCTGCATCCCCGGCGGCCTGCCGGCGGCGCTGCGCGGCGACTCGGGCCGGGTGCGGCAGGTCCTGCTGAACCTTGTCGGCAACGCCGTGAAGTTCACCGACCGCGGCGGCGTCGCCGTCACCCTGTCGCTGTGCGGGGACGCCCCCCACGCGCCGTCACGCCTGCGCTTCGAGGTGACCGACACCGGCGTCGGCATTCCGCAGGACGCCCAGGCCGACCTCTTCACCGAATTCTCCCAGGTGCATCCCCGCCTGTCGCGCCGCCACGACGGCGCCGGGCTGGGGCTGGCCATCTCCCGGCGGCTGGTGGAGATGATGGGCGGAGCCATCGGCTTCGACAGCGCCGCCGGCCAAGGCAGCCGCTTTTGGTTCACCCTGCCGCTGGAGCACGGGCCGCTGGAGCACGGGCCGCCGCCGCTCGCCGGGCAGACGGTCCTGCTTCTGGAATCCAACCCCGTCGCCCGGCGGGCGCTGGCCGAGCAGTTCCGCTCCTGGGGGGCGACGGTGAGCGCGCCGGACGTGGTGGCGATGGTGGCCGGGCTGGACGCCGGCACCCTGCCCGCCGCCGGCATCGCGGTGATCGGCAGCGTGGAAACCCCGGTCGCCGGGTCCCTGCCGGACCGGCTGCGCGCGCGGGGGGTGGGGCGGATCGTCCGTCTCGCCCTGCCGCACCGGACCGTGGGCGGGGACGGCAACGGCGCCGACGCCACGGTGACGAAGCCGGCCCGGCCCTCCCGCCTGCTCGCCGCCGTGACCGGGCGGAGCGCGGCGGAGGCACCGCCCGCCGCGGAGCCGGGTCCCCACAGCGCCGCCGCATCCCACCCCACCGGAACGGGCCGGCGGATTCTGCTGGTCGAGGACAGTCCGACCAACCAGATGGTCGCCGCCCTGCTGCTGCGCGGCGCCGGCTATCGGGTGGACATCGCCAACAACGGGCGGGAAGCGCTGGAGGCGGTGGAAACCGCGGCGTCCGGCCCGTCCCCCTATGGGCTGGTCCTGATGGATCTCGCCATGCCCGAGATGGACGGGCTGACCGCCACCCGCCGGCTGCGCGCCCTGCCGCCGCCGGCCGGCACCGTCCCGATCATCGCCATGACCGCCGACGCCATGGACAGCGACCGGGAACGCTGTCTGGCCGCCGGAATGAACGGCCACGTCGCCAAGCCCATCGACCGCCCGCATCTTCTGGAAACCGTGGCCGGCTGGCTGGACGCTCCCCCGGCGGCCGCCGCTTCGTCGGACGCCACCGCCCCGCCCCCGGCGGGCGCGGCAGAGATGGGCGTGCTGCAGATGGACGTTCTGGACATGGAGGTGCTGCAGCAGCTCGCCCGGGATCTCGACACGGACCTGCTGGCCGACGTCATCCGGCAGTTCGTGGAGGAGACGCTGGAACGGGCCGAACGCATCGCCCGCGGCGGGGCGGATGCGGCGGAGGGACGCCCGCCCGATCTCGCCGGGCTGGCGAAGGAGGCCCACACGCTGAAGAGCACCGCCGGGACCTTCGGCGCCCGCGACCTGTCGGCGGCCGCCCGGTCGCTGGAGCTGGCCTGCCGGAGCAACGCGGTGAGCGAGGTGACGTCGCTGTGCCGCGACATCCCCCGCCTGACCCGGGAAGCCGTGGAGGCCTACCGGCTCCGCGGCTACGTCACGTCATGACGTCCCTTCACTCCATGACGCTGATGTTGACCGCGGCGTCCTTGCCGTTGTTGCCGCGCGCCACCTCGAACTCGACGCGCTGGCCCTCGGACAGGGCGTGAAGACCCGACTTCTGCACGGCCGTGATGTGCACGAACACGTCCTTGGCGCCGGCCTCCGGCGCGATGAAGCCATAGCCCTTGGTGGTGTTGAACCATTTGACGGTGCCGGTGGTCATAAGGCGAACTCCTGCTCCTTGGTCGGGGCCCGCCGCCGGTCCGCGCCGCGGGGCGCCAGGAGCCGGCGAAGGACGATGGGCTGTGCGCGGGCTGTGCGCGGGCCGGGCGGCGGTCATAGGTGGCGATCCGGTGTGGCGCCACGCGGAAGCGCAAGCAAAGCAACGCGAGGGGAGGCTAGCCGGATGGCACCGGAACCGGCAAGGCGGCTTCACGGCATATGCCCAATGTAGCCAAACCGGTCATTTGGAAATAAGCCGATGGCGGCAGGTCCCGGCACGGCAAGACTTTCGATGGTCTTGCACGAATTGAACGCACACGAAGTCTATGCTTCGGCAGGACCAGAGGCGCGGGGGCGGGAACGGGGGATGGGGCTGCCGGAAGGGCCGGGACTCAGAGTTTTCCTTCGGCCTGCCAGGCCAGGCGCTTGCGGTAGATCGTCGAGGCGCTGATTTCCAGCAGGGCCGCGGCGCGGGGGATGTTGCCGTCGCAGGCGGCGATGGCCTCCTCGATGGCGTCGCGCTCGACCTCCCACAGCGGCTTCACCGTCTTGGGCGACGGCGCCTGGGCCACGGAGCCTTGGCTGTGGGCATGGCCGCCGCCATGACCGTTCGCGCCGCCGTTGGCGGGCGGCGGTGCGGCGGTCCCCGCCGGGGTGCCGAGCGGGGCCGGCAGCATGGCCGGCGTCACCGTGTCGCCGTCGTGCAGCACCACGATGTTGCGCACCACGTTCTGCACCTGCCGCACGTTGCCCGGCCAGTGGTAGGTGCGCAGCGCCTGCTCCGCCGCCGGGGAGAAGCGGACGAAGCCCTTGCCCTCCTCCCGCGTGTAGTCGGCCAGGAACTGACGGCAGATCTCCAGGACGTCGTCCTCGCGCTCGCGCAGCGGCGGCAGGTGGATGGGGATGACGTGCAGGCGGTAATAGAGATCCTCGCGGAAGCGTCCCTCCTCGACTTCGCGCAGGGGGTCGCGGTTGGTCGCGCAGATGATGCGCAGATCGACCTTCTCCAGCCGGCTGCCGCCGACCGGCGTGAAGGTGCCGGTCTGGATGAAGCGCAGCAGCTTGGTTTGCAGGTCAGGCGCCAGCTCGCAGATCTCGTCGAGGAACAGGGTGCCGCCGTTGGCCCGCGCCGCCGCGCCCTCGCGGTCGGCCACCGCCCCGGTGAAGGAGCCCTTCATGTGGCCGAAGATCTCGCTCTCCATCAGGTCCTTGGGGATGGCCCCGCAGTTGATGGCGATGAAGGGCCGGTCGGCCCGCGGGCTCTGCCGGTGGATGGCCTCGGCGCAGACCTCCTTGCCGGTCCCCGACTCGCCGGTGATGAAGACCGTCGCGCGGGAGGAGGCGGCGCTGTCGATGATCCGGTAGACCGCCTGCATCGCCAGGGACGAGCCGAGGAAGCCGTGATAGCGGGTGCGCCCCAGGTCCTTCTCGAAGCTGTCGACCAGTTGGGCGAGGCGCAGCCGCTCCATGGCGTTGCGCACGGTGACGGTCAGCCGCTCCGCCGAGAAGGGCTTCACCAGGAAATCATAGGCGCCGTAGCGCATCGCCTCCACCGCCACCCCGACCGACCCGTGGGCGGTGATGATGATGACCGCGCAGGGCAGCGCCTGGGCGCTGATCCGCTTCAGCACGTCCATCCCGTGCATGTCGGGAAGCTGGAGGTCCAGCAGCACGATCCGCGGCACGCCGTCGGCCAGCTGCTCCAGCGCCGCGGCCCCCGTCTCCACCGTTGTGACGGAGGTGCAGTCCTTCTTCAGGAACTCCGCATAGACGCGGGCCAGCGACGGCGTGTCTTCGACGAGCAGAACGGGCGTGGAGCGCGCGGGCATGGACCGTTTGAATTCAAATGGAAAATAGGGAAAAGAGCCTCCGGATTGCCTTGGTTATCAGCAAATCCTTAAAAATGCACTCTACGCGATGACGGGTCTTGGACGAAAGACCCGGAATGCGGCCGCGCAACGAAATATCCCATCCATGGTTTCACATTCCGGTCATGGATGTGCATTTCACACCGGATTTGCTGTGAGGATGAGCGAAGGACGCTTGTACCGGACGCCGTGATGGAATATCTGAATTCTACAAAATCCATAGCAAGGAGCGGCGGACCCCCGTGGCCGAAACATCCGTGCTGTCCGGCAAGCGCATCCTGCTCGTCATCGCGGGCGGCATCGCGGCCTACAAGAGCCTGGAGCTGATCCGCCGCCTGAAGGAGCGGGGCGTGCGCGTGCGCGCGGTCCTGACCCGGGCCGGGGCGCAGTTCGTCACGCCCCTGTCGGTGCAGGCGCTGACCGAGGACACCGTCTACCAGGACCTGTGGTCCCTGACCGACGAATCGGAGATGGGGCACATCCAGCTGTCGCGCGACGCCGACCTGCTGGTCGTCGCCCCGGCCACCGCCAACCTGCTGGCCCGCATGGCCGCCGGCATGGCCGACGATCTGGCCGCCACCGTGCTGCTGGCCACCGACAAGCCGGTGCTCGTCGCGCCGGCGATGAACGTGCGCATGTGGGAGCATCCGGCGACCCGCGACAATCTGGCGCTCCTGGAAAAGCGCGGCGTGCGCCGGGTCGGCCCGAACAAGGGCGAGATGGCCTGCGGCGAGTATGGATTCGGGCGCATGGCCGAGCCGATGGAGATCGTCCAGGCCATCGCCAGCCATTTCGAGGAGCTGGACGCGCCCAAGCCGCTGGCCGGCAAGCGCGCGCTGGTCACCAGCGGCCCGACGGTGGAACCCATCGATCCGGTGCGCTACATCGCCAACCGCTCCTCCGGCAAGCAGGGCCACGCCATCGCCGAGGCGCTGCGGCGGCTGGGGGCGGAGGTGACGCTGGTCACCGGCCCGACCCGCCTGCCCGACCCGCCCGGCTGCACCGTGCGCCCCATCGAGACGGCGCGCGAGATGCTGGCGGCCTGCGAGTCGGCCCTGCCCGCCGACATCGCGGTCTGCGCCGCCGCCGTCGCCGACTGGCGCGTGGCCGGCGAGTCGGACCGCAAGCTGAAGAAGGACGGCGGCGGCCCGCCGAGCCTGACCCTGACCGAGAACCCCGACATCCTGGCGACGCTGTCCCAGGCCGGGCCGCGCCGCCCGGCGCTGGTCGTCGGCTTCGCCGCGGAGACCGGCAACGTGGTCGACTACGCGACCGCCAAGCGCGCCCGCAAGGGCTGCGACTGGATCGTCGCCAACGACGTGTCGCCGGGCACCACCACCTTCGGCGGGGCCGACAACACCGTCCATCTGATCCGCGCCGACGGCGCCGAGGACTGGCCCACCATGGGCAAGGACGCCGTGGCCGCCCGCCTGGCCGAGGCCATCGCCCGGCATTTCAATCCGCCTCCCCCCCCTGCCCCCCAGGAGACCCTTCCGTGAGCGCAACGGCATCCGCCATTCCCGTTCCCATCGTCCGGCTCGCCCACGCCGCGGGGCTGGACCTGCCGGCCTACGCGACCGAACACGCGGCGGGCATGGACCTGCTGGCCGCGCTGGCGGAGCCGGTCGTCCTGGAACCGGGCCGCCGCGCGCTGATCCCCACCGGCGTCGCCTTCGCCCTGCCCGACGGGTACGAGGCGCAGGTGCGGCCGCGCTCCGGCCTGGCGCTGAAGCACGGGGTCACGGTGCTGAACAGCCCGGGCACCATCGACGCCGACTACCGCGGCGAGGTCGGGGTGATCCTGATCAACCACGGCGACCAGCCCTTCACGGTGGAGCGCGGGCAGCGCATCGCCCAGCTCGTGATCGCCCGCTACGAGCGCGCCGCCTGGGCCGAGTCGGCCGCTCTGCCCGACAGCGCCCGCGGCGCCGGGGGCTTCGGCTCCACCGGCCAGTTCGCCCCGCCCTCCCCCGCGCAGGAGAAGCACTGATGCTCCGCATCTCCAAGAAGCTGATGTTCGCGATCGAGGCGGTGCTGGACATCGCCTACAACGCCGGCACCGAACCCGTGCAGTCCGGCGAGATCACCCGCCGCCAGGGCATTCCCAAGCGCTATCTGGAGCAGGTCCTCCAGCAACTCGTCCGCGACGGCGTCCTGGCCGGCGTGCGCGGGCCGCGCGGCGGCTACCGGCTGGCCCGCGAGCGCCGGCGGATCACGCTGGGCGAGATCGTGAAGGTCGTCCGCTCCATGGAGACCGCGACCGACCCCATCGAGGAGCCGGCCGGCTCCATCCTGGGGCACAAGGTCGTGCGCCCGCTGTGGAACGAGCTTCAGGAGGAATGCATGAAGAAGCTCGACGACATCACCATCGAGGATCTCTGCCTGCGCGCCCGCACCGCCGGCGTCGAGAGCGAGACCGAAGACCGCATCGATTTTACGATTTGATCCCACCCGGAAAACGGTTAAATTCTACGCATGATGTAGAAAGTGGGAAAATACCACACACCGGAGGAGTGAAAAATGCCGGGTTCCGAGTTTCGCGGTAAGATCTACGACAGCATTCTCGACACCGTCGGCGCCACGCCGCTGGTGCGCGTCAACCGGCTGGCCGAGGACGCCGGGGCCAAGGCCCAGATCGTCGGCAAGCTGGAGTTCTTCAACCCGCTGGCCAGCGTGAAGGACCGCATCGGCTTCGCCATGATCGACGCGGCGGAGCGCGCCGGCACCATCGAGCCGGGCCGCACCACCCTGGTCGAGCCGACGTCGGGCAACACCGGCATCGCGCTGGCCTTCGTCGCCGCCGCCAAGGGGTACCGGCTGATCCTGACCATGCCGGAAAGCATGTCGGTCGAGCGCCGCAAGATGCTGAAGCTGCTGGGCGCCGAGCTGGTGCTGACGCCGGCCGCGGAGGGCATGAAGGGCGCCATCCGCCGGGCCGACGAGATCGTCGCCACCGATCCGAACGCCTACATGCTCCAGCAGTTCAAGAACGGCGCCAACCCGGAGATCCACCGCAACACCACGGCGGAGGAGATCTGGAAGGACACCGACGGCAAGGCCGACTTCCTGGTTTCCGGCGTCGGCACCGGCGGCACGCTGACCGGCGTGTCGGAGGTCCTGAAGGCCCGCAAGCCCGGCTTCCGCACCATCGCGGTGGAGCCGGAGGACAGCCCCGTCCTGTCCGGCGGCATGCCCGGCCCGCACAAGATCCAGGGCATCGGCGCCGGTTTCGTGCCGGACGTCCTGAACAAGGACCTGATCGACGAGGTCGTCCGCATCTCCAACCAGCGCGCCTTCGAGACGGCCCGCAAGGTGGCGAAGCTGGAAGGCATTCCGGTCGGCATCTCCTCGGGTGCCGCTCTGGCCGCGGCGCTGGAGATCGGCTCCCGCCCGGAGAACGAGGGCAAGCTGATCGTCGTGATCCTGCCGTCCTTCGCCGAGCGCTACCTCTCCACCGCCCTGTTCGAAGGGCTGGAGTAAAGCGGCCTCCCCTCTCCCGCATCCGTCACGGGTGTGGGAGAGGGATGTCCGGCACGCTTTCCCGCGCAACCGGGCGGCGAATATTGCGCTGGCGCGCATCCTGCTGTAGAGTGGGACTCGTCCGGTCTTTTTGCGCGACGACCACACCGGTCGGCGCTTTGACAAAAAGATTGGATTTTAGTAATCTACCCAGTCAGCGCCGGCCAGTCTGCGCCAGGAGTTGCGGCCGGCGCCGCTCCGCCCTCTGAGGCGACCGCCCGGTTCGCGGCGCGGCCGCCCGACGATGCGGAGCGGACGGCACAGGACCAGCGGGGGAGGCCACCATGGGCGTCGCGATTCCGAATGCCTCGACGATGAACTGGTTCCAGTTCCGCGGCATCACCAACGAATTGGACTCCAACCTCGCATCCACCGACTACCGCCAGTTCACGGTGTCGAAGACCGGCGAATTCAATTTCAAAATCGCCGACATCAACACCAACATCAAGATCGTCGACCAGAACAACAAGGTCGTCGCCGAGGCGAAGGCCAAGAACGAATCGGCGGAAACCAGCGCCAAGCTCGGCCCCGGCACCTACACCGCGGTCATTTCCCAGGCCGTGCGCGGGGTGAACGAGCGCGAATACACGCTGGACATCACCGAACGCCAGAACATCATGATGGTGGGGACCGGTGCCCAGATGAAGGGCATCGCCCGCGCCGTCGTCGGCAACGACAGCGGCGTCCAGAAGCACACGCTGACCGTCGCCCAGGGCGGCGAGTTCGTCGGCAACATGTCCCTGCCCTACACGCGCTGGGCCCTCATGAGCAAGGAGGGCAAGGTCGTGGCCTCCGGCGACACGATGGACCCGGCGAAGTCGGGCCAGGACATGCTGAAGAAGCCCAGCTTCAAGATCGACCCCGGCCAGTACGAGCTGGTGATCGTCCCCCCGAAGAACGTGGTCGGCGAAATCCCTTACCAGCTGAACTTCATCCAGAAGGTCGCCAAGTCGCCCGACGACACCAGCGAGGAACGCCCGTTCGACAAGATCATGCGGGAGCGCGAGGCCCGGCTGAAGCAGTGGGCGGCGGACGATGCGGCCAAGTCGTCCAGCACCTCGAAGACCACCCCCTACAAGATGAGCCTGCTCGCCTGACGCCGCCGCTCCGCGGCGAGGAGACTTGCGCGAGGGGACTTGCGCGGCACGGGGCGTTCCGCGCTATTCTGCGGATCATGGAATTCACCGACACCCAGCTTCACCGCTATTCCCGCCACATCATCCTGCCGGAGGTCGGCGGCATCGGACAGGAGGCGCTGTTGCGCGCCCGCGTCCTGGTCGTCGGGGCCGGCGGGCTGGGCGCGCCGCTGCTGCTCTACCTCGCCGCGGCGGGGGTGGGCACCATCGGCGTCATCGACGACGACACGGTGGACCTGTCCAACCTGCAACGGCAGGTCATCCACGACGAGTCGTCGCTCGGCGTTCCGAAGGTGGAGAGCGCCGCCGCCCGCATCCGCGCGCTGAACCCCGACGTGGCGGTGGAGGTGCACAAGGCGCGGCTGACGAAGGACAACGCGCTGGACCTGATCGGGCGCTACGACATCGTGGCCGACGGGTCGGACAATTTCGCCACGCGCTTCCTGCTCAACGACGCCTGCTACTTCGCGGGCAAGACGCTGGTGTCGGCGGCGATCCTGCGCTTCGACGGGCAGGTGTCCACCTTCAAGGCGCATCTCGGCGACCCGCACCCCTGCTACCGCTGCCTGTTCCCGGAACCGCCGCCGCGCGGGCTGGTGCCGTCCTGCTCCGAAGGCGGCGTTCTGGGAGCGCTGGCCGGCTTCGTCGGTTCGCTCCAGACGACCGAGGTGCTGAAGGAGATCATGGGCATCGGCGAGGGGCTGTCGGGCAGCCTGATGATGCTCGATACGCTGCACGCCTCGTTCCAGCGCATCACGGTGCGCCGCGACCCCGACTGCCCGCTGTGCGGCGCCCACCCGACCATCCACGACCTGTCCGCCCATTGAGCGGCGGCTGAGAGGCTCCCCCTTATGGAAGGTCCTGAAAACCTGTCCATCGTCCTGTTCGCGGGCGGTTTCGACCGGGTTCACTACGCCCTGGTGATGGCCAGCGCCGCAGCGGCGACCAACCGCAAGGTCACGCTGTTCTTCACCGGCCGCGCCCTGAACACGCTGCTGGCCGGCGACGCGGACGGCGCGCCGGGCTGGCACCGGCTGGACCCCGCCGACGACGGCAGCCGCCCGGCGGAGCGCGACGCCGCCTTCACGGCCAACGGGCTGGCCGGCTTCGAAGAGCTGCTGGAGGCCTGCGTGATGCTCAAGGTCACGGTCATGGCCTGCGAGATGGGGCTGCGCGCGCTCGGCCTGCCCGCTGGCGTGCCGCTGCGCCCCGACGTGCCGGTGACGACCGGCGGAGTCGTCACCTTCCTGAACGACGCGCCGAAGACCGGCGCGATCCTGTTCGTGTGAGCGCGATGACCGACGACCACAGCCCGGTGGACCACAGCTTGGTGATCGAGCACGCGAACCGCTTCGAGGCGATCGCCGCGGAGGGGTTCGAAGGCCGCCCCTACCGGGACGCGCTGGCCCATCTGGCGCAGCATGTGACGGCGCATCCCGACCTCGCCCCGCGGGTGGCGCACGCCCTGCGCATGATGATCGGCTTCATCGAGGACAGCGACCCGGCGAAGCGCTTCGGCCCGAAGGTGGCGATCCTGCGGGAGGCGGTGGGGTTGTTGGAGGGGTAGCTTTCGCATTGCACACGGAGCCCCCACCCTTCCCACGCTGACGCGTGGGCCCCTTCCCTCCCCCGCTTCGCAGGAGAGGGAGCTTATCCCCTCCCCTGCG
>NZ_QLKQ01000050.1 GCF_003349955.1 Azospirillum brasilense | reverse complement strand
ACCCTCCTGCCCTCACACCGTCCCGCTCCCGCCTGCGCGCGGCGCTGTGGCTGTCGGCCTCCGCCCTGACGCTGCTGGCCCCCGCCGCCCAGGCGCAGCAGCAGACCCAGCAGGCCGCCACCCAGACCGCGCAGGCGACCACCGCGCCGCCCCCGACCATCCTCGACGCGGTGACGGTCTATGGCGAGCGCGGCCTGCGCAGCGTGGGCGAGAACACGGGCACGGTGTCGGTCATCCCCGATTACGAGCTTGAGAAGCGCGGCGTCCACCGCCTCCAGGACCTGCCGCGCTACGAACCCGGCGTGACGGTCAGCAACTCCCCGTCCCGCGCCGGGGCGGGCGGCTTCACCATCCGCGGCATCAGCAACAACCGCATCCTGATGCAGGTCGACGGCACGCGGCTTCCGGAATCGCCGGCCTCCGCCGCCCCCTCCGCCGGCTACAACCGCGACGTGGTCGATTTGGACTCGGTCAAGCAGGTGGAGATCGTGCGCGGCCCGGCCTCGGCGCTCTACGGATCGGACGCGCTGGGCGGCGTGGTGACCTATGTGACCAAGGACCCGGCCGATTACCTGCGGCCCGGCCGCGACAGCTTCGTGTCGCTGAAGACGACCTACGACAGCGTCGATTCCAGCCTGTCGGAGACCGGCACGGGGGTGCTGCGCTCCGGCGACTTCTCCCTGCTCGGCATCTACACGCGCCGCGACGGGGAGGAGTACAAGTCCAAGGACAAGGCCTACCGCAACCCGCAGGACTATGAGGGCAACAACGGCCTCGCCAAGCTGGTCTGGGACCACGGGCCGGACAAGGTGACGCTGACCGGCGAGTATTTCCACCGCCAAACCGACACGACGCTGCGCAACGACGTCGGCGGCAGCGCCAGCTACATCTTCTCCATGGCGCCGATGCGCATGACGCGCGGCGCCTTCACCGGCTCCACCGCCGACGACACCGCGACCCGCTGGCGCGTCAGCCTGGAGCATTCGCACGACGCGCCCATCGGCTTCATCGACCACATCGACTGGCGCCTCTACGGCACCCAGTTCGAGCGCGAGGAGAAGCGCACCCGCAACGCCCGCGTCGCCACCTCCACCAGCCCGCTGTTCGCCGCCGGCACCGCCCTGCGGGAATCCACCAGCAACGAATCCAAGCAGACGATCGTCGGCGCCGCCGTCAACCTGCGCTCCGACACCCAACTGTTCGGGCGGCCCAACAGCATCTCCTACGGCTTCGGCCTCGATTCCATCCGCACCGAGCGGATGCGCGACGTGACCCTGACCAACCTTGCGACCGGGGCCACCGCGAAGAGCTACAACGGCGACACCTACCCCAGCCGCACCTTCCCCAACACCGACACGCTGATGGCCTCGGCCTATGTGCAGGACGAGATCACCATCGACCGGCTGCGGCTGGTGCCGGCGCTGCGGCTCGACTATTACCGGATGGACCCGGACAAGGACGCCGCCTACTTCGCCGCCCGGCCGTCCACCCAGCCGGAAAAGCTGGACAAGCTGGCCCTGTCGCCGAAGTTCGGCGCCACCTATGACCTGACGAAGCAGTACGCGCTGTTCGGCCAGTACGCGCACGGCTTCCGCGCGCCGCCCTACGACGACGCCAACCTCGGCTTCTCCAACCCGACCTACGGCTACGAGGTGCTGCCCAACGCCGACCTGAAACCGGAGAGCAGCGACGGCGTCGAGGCCGGCCTGCGCGGCAAGTTCGGCGACGGGTCGAGCTTCCAGGTGTCCAGCTTCTACAACCGCTACAGCGATTTCATCCTGCAGAAGGCGGTCGGCACCGGCGCCGGCGGCATCCTGCGCTATCAGGCGCAGAACGTCTCGAAGGTCGAGATCTTCGGCGCCGAGGGCAAGGGCGAGTGGCGGTTCCGGCCGGGCTGGGCGCTGTTCGGCGCGGCGGCCTTCGCCCGCGGCTTCGACATCGACGCCGGCACCGCCATCGACGAGGTGGCGCCCTTCACCGTCAACGCCGGCCTGTCCTACACCGCGCCGGATGATTTCTGGGGCGCGCAGGTCGCCGCCACCCATGTGACGGCGAAGAAAGCCGATGACGTGAGCAACCCGACCTACCTGAAGGCTCCGGCCTACACCACGGTGGATCTGGCCGCCTACGTCAACCCGACGGAGAACATCAGCCTCGGCACCTCGGTCAACAACCTGTTCAACCAGGGCTATTACAACTACGTCAACGTCGTCGGCGTCAGCGAGACCTCGGCCGACCGCCGCCGCTATCTGGAGGCCGGGCGTTCCTTCCTGGTGCACGCCACGCTGAAATGGTGACAGTCCGATCTTGACCTTGGCGAGCCGCTCCGGGATCGGCCGGCGCGGCTCACGACATCCGGCTGATGGCCTTGCGGAAGCGCGCCAGCGACAGGCTGAACAGGGCCGCGCCGATCCCGACCAGCGCCAGGAATTGCGGCCAGACCACGTCGAGGCCGGCGCCGCGGTACAGGATGGCCTGGGCCAGCGCGACGAAATGCGTCGTCGGCGCGGCGAGCATCACGTCCTGGACGAGGGCGGGCATGCTCTCGCGCGGCGTCATGCCCCCCGACAGCATTTGCAACGGCACCATCACCAGGATCAGCAGCATGCCGAACTGCGGCATGCTGCGCGCCACCGTCCCCAGGAAGACGCCCATCGAGGTGGTGGCGAACAGGTGCAGGGCGGCCCCGGCGAGGAACAGGGCGACGGAGCCACCGATGGGAACCGCCAGCAGCCCCTGGACGACGAAAACCAGGGAGAAAGCGCAGGCGGCGAGCACGACCAGCGCCATCGACCAGATCTTGCCCACCATGATCTCGGCGGGCGTGACCGGCATCACCAGCAGATGCTCGATGGTGCCATGCTCGCGTTCCCGGATCAGGGCGGCGCCGGTCAGGATGATCGACAGCATCGTCACTTGGTTGATGACCTCGATCACCGATCCGAACCAGCCCTTGTTCATCTCGGGATTGAAGCGGACCCGCAGGGCGAGGTCGACCGGGAGGGTTTGCTCCCCCCGGTAGCGCTGAACGAAGGCGCCGACCTCCCCGCTGACGATCTGCTGGATGTAGCCGCTCCCCGAAAAGGCCTGGGTCATCCGGGTCGCATCGACGTTGAGCTGGATCGCCGGCTGGCGCCCGGCGAGAACGTCCCGCTGGAAGTTGGGCGGAATGTCGAGCGCGAAGGTGTCGAGCCCGGCGTCCATGCGGGCGTCCATCTCGGCGGGGGTGATCAGCACCGGCGGCAGGAAGTAGGGCGGGTAGAAGGCGCCGGCGATGCGGGCCGACAGGGGCGAGCGGTCCTCGTCGACGATGGCGATCGCCGCCTTGTTCAGCGTCTCCGGGATGGCGGTCGCCGCCGTGTAGATCGCCAGGGTGAAGGAATAGACGATGAGGACCAGCAGCATCGGGTCGCGGACGAGGCTGCGCAGTTCCTTGATGCCGAGGTTCAGGACGTTGGACGCCTGCATGGTTCAGCGCTCCTGCTTCTTCAGCAGCAACGCGCTGGCGCCGATCAGGACCGGAGCGGCGATCAGCAGCGCGACGAAGGCGGCGTGCAGATCGCCGAAGCCCAGGGCCTTGGAGAAGACGCCCCGCGACATGGTCAGGAAATGGGTGGTCGGGTAGACCTCCCCGATGAGCGCCGCGGCGCCCCCCAGGGAGGAGACCGGATCGATCATGCCGGAATACTGGGTCGCCGGGATCAGCGTGGCGATGGCGGTGCCGAAGATGGCGGCGATCTGGCTGCGCATGAAGCTGGACATCAGCAGCCCCATGGCCGTCGCCGAAAAGCTGTAGAGAACGGCGCCGGTGGACAGGGCCAGCAGGTTCCCGGTCAGCGGCACGCCGAAGGCGGTGACCGCCAGCCCCACCATCAGGAGGAAGTTGAGCATGGCCAGCCCGACATAGGGCAGCTGCTTGCCGAGCAGGAACTCCAGCTTGGTGACCGGCGTGACGTAGAGGTTGATGATCGAGCCGAGTTCCTTCTCCCGCACGACGCTGAGCGCGGCCAGCATCGCCGGAATCAGCAGCAGCAGGATCGGGATGACCGCCGGCACGATGGCCTTCAGGCTCTCGACGTCCGGATTGTAGCGGAAGCGCGTCTCGATGGTGGCGAGGCCGGGTGTCTGGCTTCGCGAGGCCAGCCATTGGCTGTGCATGCCCTGGACGTATCCGTTGACCGTCTCAGCCCGCGTCGGCATGGCGCCGTCGATCCACGCCCCGATCTGGACCGGACGCCCGCGGGCGACGTCGCGCCCGAAGCCCGGCGGGATTTCCAGCGCCAGCGACAGCTCGCCCGCCCGCATCCGCCGGTCGAGATCCTCGTAGTCCCTGATCGGCGCCTGTTCGACGAAGTAGCGGGAGCCGGAGAGGTTGAGCGTGTAGTCGCGGCTCACCGTCGTCTGGTCCCGGTCGAGGACGGCGAAGGACAGGTCCTCGACGTCCATGTTGATGCCGTAGCCCATGATGACCATCAGCAGAAGGCTGCCGACGAGGGCCAGCGTCGCCCGGATCGGATCGCGCCGCAACTCCAGCCCTTCCAGCAGCGTGTAGCTCAGCATCCGCCGCGGGTTGAAGAAGCGGCCACTCGCGCGTTCGCCAGAAGGAGCGGCGGCGGACGGGGCGGCGGCGGGCGGCGGGGACGGCCGGCGATCGTCGGGCACCGCCGCCGCATCGCTGTCCCGGCTCTCCGCCACGGCCTCCTCCAGATAGCCGATGAAGGCCTCCTCCAACGTCGCGGCGCCGCGCGTCGCGACGAGAGCGGCCGGCGTGTCGCTGACCAGCACGCGACCGGCGTGCATCAGCGAGATGCGGTCGCAGCGCTCGGCCTCGTTCATGAAATGGGTCGAGATGAAGATCGTCACCCCGTCCCGGCGCGCCAGCCCGATCATGATCTCCCAGAACGCGTCGCGCGCGATCGGGTCGACGCCCGACGTCGGCTCGTCCAGGATCAGCAGGGCCGGCTCATGGACCATCGCGACGGCGAGGGACAGGCGCTGGCGCTGGCCGAGCGGCAGCCGGTCCGGCAACGCCTCCATCGCGTCGGTCAAGCCGAAGCGCTCCGCCACCGCCGCGACCCGGCCGGGCAGGACGTCCTCGGGCACCTGGAACAGGCGGGCGTGCAGTTCCAGGTTCTGCCGGATGGTCAGCTCCGAATAGAGCGAGAAAGCCTGCGACATGTAGCAGACACGCCGCCGCGTCGCGATGTTGCGGGCGTCCACCGGCTGCCCGAACAGCCGGGCCTCGCCCTCGCTCGGCGGGAGCAGGCCGGTCAGCATCTTCATCGTCGTCGTCTTGCCGCAGCCGTTGGAGCCGAGGAAGCCGAAGATCTCGCCGCGCGGGATGCGGAAGCTGACATGGTCGACCGCCACGAAATCGCCGAAGCGCATGGTCAGGCCCTTCGCCTCGATGGCGATGTCGCTTGCGTCCCCCGTGCGCGGCACGATCGCCACGGCCTTGTGGCCGCGGCGCTTCTCCTCGGGCATCAGCGCGACGAAGGCCGCCTCCAGCGTCGCGGTCGCGGTGCGCTCCAGCAGCTCCCGCGGGCGGCCGGTGGCCAGCACGCGCCCCTCGTCCATGGCGACGAGCCAGTCGAAGCGCGCCGCCTCCTCCATGTAGGCCGTGGCGACCACCACGCTCATGCCGGGCCGGTCCGCCCTTATGCGGTCGATCAGCTCCCAGAACTGCCGCCGCGACAGCGGGTCCACGCCGGTGGTCGGCTCGTCGAGGATCAGCAGGTCCGGGTCGTGGATGAGCGCGCAGCACAGGCCGAGCTTCTGCTTCATGCCGCCGGACAGCTTGCCGGCGGGCCGGTCGAGGAACGGCGCCAGACCGGTGCTGCGCGTCAGGTCGGCGATGCGCCTCCGGCGTTCGTCGCCGCCCTGCCCGAACAGCCGTCCGAAGAAGTCGAGATTCTCGGCGATCGACAGCGTCGGGTAGAGGTTCTTGCCGAGGCCCTGCGGCATGTAGGCGATGCGCGGGCAGACGGCGTGGCGGTGGCGCGCCTCGGCCATGCTGCCGCCCAGCACCTCGACCGTTCCCTCCTGCAGGGCGCGCGCGCCCGACATCAGCGACAGCAGGCTCGACTTGCCGACGCCGTCGGGACCGATCAGGCCCACGACACAGCCCCCCGGAACGTCCAGGCTGACCCCGTCGATGGCCCGGACCTTTCCGTACATCAGACGGACGTCGCGCAGACGGGCGACGGGCGATGCTACGGGCGGCGTGGCGGAGCGGTCGGCGCCGCCGCTCATGGCACGAGGTTTTGCAGGTTTGCCGGCCATTCGGCGTCCGGATCGATCCGCACATAGGCCACCCCCGGCAAGCCGGTCTTCACGTCGCGGATGTATTTCCTGAGCAACGGAGGGGGGACCTGGGCCTTGATCCGGAACATCAGCTTCTGGCGTTCGCTGGCCGTCTCCACCGTCTTCGGGGTGAACTGGGCGACGTCGGCCACGAAGGTGGCCTTGGCGGGAATGACGTATTGCGGGAAGGCGTCGAGGGCGATGCGCACCTCCGTCCCGATCCTCACCCGTCCGGCGGCCTCCGTCGGCAGGAAGAAGGTCATGTAGACGTCGCTGAGATCGACCATGTTCAGCACCCGGCCACCGGCGCCCAGCACCTCGCCCGGCTGCGCCACCCGGAACTGCACCCGCCCGTCGCGCGGCGAGCGGAGCGTGCTGTCCCGGATGTCGGCCTGGATGCGCTCGATGGTGGCCGCAGCGGCGTCGACCGCCGCTTCGGCGTTGACGACCTGGGCCTCGGCGGTGGCGATGGCGGCGTCGGCCGCGGCGACCTGCGCCTTGGCCGCGCTGACGGCGGCGTTCGCGCTTTCGAAGCGGGCGCGGTCGGTGTCGAGCACCTGCCGCGACGTCGTGCCCCGTGCCTCCAGCTCCTCGGACCGGGCGAGCTGCTTCTGGGCGACGTCCCGCTCGGCCTCGCGCTGGGCGACCAGGGACAGCGCCGACTGCCGCTCGGCCTGGCGCTGGAGCACCTGATGGCGGGCGGTCTCGACGCCGATCACCGCCTGCTGCTTCTGCGCCTCGGCCTGCTTGGCCTGGGCCTGGAGCACGTCGGTGTCCATGCGGGCGAGCACCTGCCCGGCGGTGACGAAATCGCCCTCGTCGACCAGGATGTCCTCGACCCGCCCGGCGGTTTTCGTGGCGATGTCGATCTCGACCGCCTCGATCCGGCCGTTGCCGCTGGCCAGACCGGCGGGCAGTCCCCTGGGCTGCAGGAACGACCACATGGCATAGAGGACCACGACGACGGACAGCGCGGCTGCGGCCTTGAGCGGCCACCGGCTTGGCTTCTTCATCATCCACCAATCCATTCGCTTGCAGGCGACGCCTTCAAGGTCCTTCAGCCTATCAGGCCACCCGCGACCCGCCACCGGCTTTTCCGGCCGGACGTGGAAGGCGCTGCTTTTCGCCGCATCGGGATGGTCACTCAGTCTTCCTTGGCCGGGACGCCGCGGATGTGCCCGGCGTTCCCCCAATCGCCCGACGACGCTCCTCCGGCCGGGGCTCCTCCGGCCGGGGCTCGGTCGGACGCCTCGGCGTTCGGGTTGGGATGCTGGTTGACGGCCAGCGGCCCGCTGAACAGGCCGCGGACCACCGTGTAGAACACCGGTGTGAAGATCAGTCCGAACAGCGTGACCCCCAGCATTCCCATGAACACCGCGGTGCCCAGCGACTGGCGCATCTCCGCCCCGGCGCCCTGCGCGATCATCAGCGGCACGACGCCCAGGATGAAGGCGAAGGACGTCATCAGGATCGGGCGGAGCCGGGTGCGCGCCGCCGCGACCGCCGCCGCGAAGCGGTCCTTGCCCTCGAACAGTTCGTTCTGGCGGGCGAACTCGACGATGAGGATGGCGTTCTTGGCGGCCAGACCGACCAGCACCACGAACCCCACCTGCGCCAGGATGTCCACCGCCAGCCCGCGCATCAGCAGGCCGGTCACCGACGCCAGCAGGCACATCGGCACGATCAGGATGACCGACAGCGGCATCGCCCAGCTCTCGTACTGCGCCGCCAGCACCAGGAAGACGAAGACGACGGACAGCCCGAACACCAGCAGGCCGGTGTTGCCCGCGGCCTTTTCCTGATAGGCCAGCTCGGTCCATTCGAAGCCGAAGCCATCCGGCAGGGTGTCGGCCGCCGCCTTCTCCATCGCCGCCAGCGCGTAGCCGGTGGAGAATCCCGGCAGCGTGTTGCCCTGCAGCTCCGCCGCCGGATAGAGGTTGTAGCGGGCGACGCGGTAGGGTCCGGTGATGTTCTGGAACTCCGCCACCGCGCCGATCGGGACCATGTCGCCCTGCGCGTTGCGGGTCTTCAGGTTGGCGATGTCGCGCGGGGTCTGGCGGAACCGCCCGTCGGCCTGCGCGGTCACCCGATAGGTGCGGCCCAGCAGGTTGAACTCGTTGACGAAGGAGGAGCCGACATAGATCTGCAGCGCCTCGAACACCTGATCGGCGGTGACGCCCAGCATCTCGGCGCGCTGGCGGTCGATGTCGGCGAAGACCTTCGGCGTCTTGGTGTTGAACAGCGAGAACACCCCGACGAGGCCGGGAATGCGGTTCGCCGCGGCGGACAGTTCGGTCACCGCCTCCTCCAGCGCGGGCAGGCCGCGACCCCGCTTGTCCTCGACCATCATCTTGAAGCCGCCGGAATTGCCGATGCCGCGCACCGGCGGCGGCGGGATGGTGATGATGAAGGCGTCCTCGATGGCGCCCAGCCGGCTCCTCAGCTCGCCCAGCACGGACTCCGCGGTCTGGCCCTTCGGGATGCGGTCCGCGAAGGGGGCGAGGGTGACGAAGATCGCCCCGGCGTTCGGCGCGTTGGTGAAGGTGGCGCCGTCGAAACCGGCGAAGGGCACGGCGTGGATCACCCCCGGCGTCTTCAGCAGCGTGTCCACCGCGGTGCGCACCACCTCGTCCGTGCGGGCCAGCGACGAGCCGGGCGGCAGTTGCACCACCGTGATGAGATAGCCCTGGTCCTGGTTCGGGATGAATCCGGTCGGCGCCCGGCTGAACTGCCACGCCGTCAAAGCGAGCAGCACCCCGTAGACCGCCAGCACGATCACCGGAAGCCGCACCAGCCGCCCGGTCAGCCCGGCGTAGCCGTTGGACAGCCGGTCGAAGCCCCGGTTGAAGCCGCCGAAGAAGGCGTTGACCGGGCGCATCAGCGGCGACGGCTTGGCCGGGTGCTCCTCGTGCGGCTTGAACAGCAGCGCGCACAGCGCCGGGCTGAGGGTCAGCGACACCAGGCAGGAGATCACCGTGGCGGTGGCGATGGTCACCGCGAACTGGCGGAAGAACTGGCCGGAGATGCCGCTGACCAGGGCCGCCGGGATGAACACGGCGGTGAGCACCAGGGCGATGGCGATCAGCGCGCCGCCGACCTCGTTCATCGTCTCGTGCGCGGCGTCCTTGGGCTTCATGCCCTGGCGGATGAACCGCTCCACATTCTCCACGACGACGATGGCGTCGTCCACGACGATGCCGATGGCCAGCACAAGCCCGAACAGCGACAGCGTGTTCAGCGAATAGCCCAGCGCCGCCAGCACCGTGAAGGTGCCGATCAGCGAGACCGGGATCGCGGCGATCGGCACGATGGAGGCGCGCCACGTCTGAAGGAACAGGATGACGACGACGACGACCAGCGCCACGGCCTCGAAGATCGTCTTGTAGACCTCCTCCACCGACTGCGCGATGAACTCCGTCGGGTTGTAGACCACGTCGTAGCGCATCCCGCTGGGGAAGCCCTTGGACAGGTCCGCCATGGTCGCCAGGATGCGGTCGGCGGTTTCAAGCGCGTTGGAGCCCGGCCGCTGGAAGATGACCAGCGGCACCGCCTGCTGGCGGTCCAGATAGGCGTTCAGATTGTAGTCCTGCGCGCCCAGCTCGACCCGCGCCACGTCGCGCAGGCGGGTGACCGCGGACCCGTCGGTCTTGACGATGATGTTGGCGAATTCGCGCGGGTCGGTCAGGCGGCCCAGCGTCTCGACGTTGAGCTGGAAGGCACCCGGCGTCGGCACCGGCGGCTGGTTGATGACGCCGCCCGAAACCTGGACGTTCTGCGCCTGGATCGCCCGTACCACGTCGCCGGCGGTAAGGCCGCGCGCCGCCACCCGGTCAGGGTCGAGCCAGACGCGCATGGCGTAGTCGCGGGCGCCGAACACCTGGATGTCGCCCACCCCGTCCAGGCGCGCCAGCACGTCCTTGATCTGCAAGAGCGCGTAGTTGGACATGTAAAGCTGGTCGCGCGTTCCATCCGGCGAGTTCAGATGGATCACCATCAGCATGTCGGGCGAGTTCTTGCGCACCGTCACACCGATGCGCCGCACATCCTCGGGCAGGCGGGGCTCGGCCACGGCGAGGCGGTTCTGCACCAGCACCTGCGCGGTGTCCAGATCGGTGCCCAGCTTGAAGGTGATGGTGAGTTGGAGCCGTCCGTCGCTGGTCGCCTGCGAGGCCATGTAGAGCATGTCCTCGACGCCGTTGACCTCCTGCTCGATGGGGGCGGACACGGTGTCGGCGACCACCTGCGCCGACGCGCCGGGGTAGGTGGCGTTGACCACGATGGTCGGCGGCGCGATCTCCGGATATTGCGCGACCGGCAGGGTCAGATAGGCGAAAACCCCGATCAGCGTGATGAAGATGGACAGGACCGCCGCGAAGATCGGCCGGTTGATGAAGAAATGCGAGAGGTTCATGGCCCCGGCTCCGCTCAACCGGCCGGCGGCTTGGGTGGCTCGATCCGTCCGTCCTGCGGGGTCACCTTGGCGCCCGGCCGGGCCCGGACGAGGCCGTTGATGATGACCTTGTCCGTTTCCTCCAGCCCGGAGCGCACGACGCGCAAGCCGTCCTCGATGGGGCCGAGGCGCACCGGCTTGGGCACCACCGTGCCGTCGTTGCCGACCGTCAGGACGATCTTGTTGGCCTGATCGCTGACCACCGCCTGATCGGGAATCAGCGTGGCGGTGTAGCGGTCCGACCCCGGCAGGCGCAGCCGCCCGAACTGGCCGGGCGTCAGCAGCAGCGACGGGTTGGGAAAGACGGCGCGGGCGCGGATGGTGCCGGCGCCGGGGCTCACCTGGTTGTCGATGAAGTTGAGCGTCCCCTTCAAGGTCCAGCTCTGCTCGTCGAACAGGCGGCCTTCGACCGCGACGCCGCCGTCGCGTTGCGACTTCAACGCGCCGCGCGCTGCCGCCCGCTGGTAAGCGAGGTAATCGGACTCGCTCATGTCGAAGGTGAAGTAGATGGGGTCGAGCGAGACGATGGTGGTCAGCAAGGTTGTCGTGCCGGTGTCCCCGCCGACGATGAGGTTGCCGACGCTGACCTCGCGCCGGCTGATGCGCCCGGCGATCGGGGCGGCGATGCGGGTGAAGTTCGCGTTCAACTCCGCGGTCCGGACGGCGGCCTTCGCCACCTCGACCCCGGCGGCGTCGACGCGGACCTGCTGCTGGCGCTCGTCGAACACGCTGGCCGCGACGTTGTCGCTGCGCCGCAACTCCGCCGCGCGGGCGAGTTGGCGGTTCGACAGGTCCAGCTTGGCCTCGGCCTGCTGCTGCTCCGCCCGCGCCGAGGCCAGCGCCGCCTCGAACGGGCGCGGGTCGATGACGAACAGCGGATCGCCCTGCTTGACGAGCTGGCCGTCCTGGAAGGCGATGGAGTCGAGATAGCCGCTGACCCGCGCCCGGATCTCCACGAAGTCCACCGCCTGGAACTGGCCGGTGAACTCGTCCCACTCGACGATCTCCTTGCGCAGCGGCGGGCTGACCGTCACCGGCGGCGGCGGCGCGCTCTGGGCGGTCTCGGCGGCGCGGGCGCCGTCGCCGGGCGGGCTGGCCATCGACAGGACGGCGACCGCAGTGAGGGCGGCAATCAACAGCGCCAATCCGGCCATCACCCGACGAACGGATGCAGCCCTGCCCGTCCCAACCGCCGTCATGACCGTCTCCGTGCCCGTCTCCGGAGCCTGGATGGTTGCATGGAACAGCAAAGTATCACACGACGCGAAGGTTGCAACGGCTAACCCCTAAAAGGGGGAGAATCCCCGAATCCGTTCGCAAAATCGGCGTAACGAAGCGAGAATGGACGGTGCGGCATGGCGGCGCAACCGCGCAATCGCGCCTCGGGGCGGCACCACTCCCCCGCCGATCTGTTCCTGACCCTGTGTCACAGGCAGGAGGCCACCATGGCATCGCGCGCCGAGCGCTCCGACCCCGGTTTGTGGGAAAAGGTCAAGACAAGCATTCAACACGGCGACAAAGGCGGCGAGCCCGGGCAATGGTCCGCCCGCAAGGCCCAGATGGCCGTCCAGGAATACAAGCGGCGCGGCGGCGGCTACGAAGGGCCGAAGAGCGCCGACAACAGCCTGACGCAATGGACCGAGGAGGAGTGGGGCACGCGCTCCGGCAAGCCGAGCGGGGAAACCGGCGAACGCTACCTCCCCCGGCAGGCCCGCGACCACCTGTCCAAAGCCGACTACCAGCGCACCAGCGACAAGAAGCGCGCCGACACGAAGACGGGCAAGCAATTCTCCAAACAGCCGGACGACGTGGCCCGCAAGACGGCCCCCTACCGCCACCACGACGGCGGGGAATCGACCCGCGCCGCCCTCTACGAGGAGGCGAAGCAGCGGAACCTGCCCGGCCGCTCCCGCATGAGCAAGGAAGAGCTGCGAAAGGCGCTGTCCTGACCTTAAGCCGCCTGTGGGCTTGTACTTTTTGTCGACACCCTTGCCGGAAATTGGCGTTTGAGGTGAATCGCGACGCTGCCTAGCCTGCCATCTGTCCACGACGCGACGTGACCGCTCCACACCACATTGCGGGCTTGAATGATGAAGGAACATCCGGTGGCAGGCACCGATTCGATCGCCGATCTCGTGATTCACGGGGGTGAAATCGTCACCTCCGCGGCGCGCTTCCCGGCCAGCATCGCCATCAGCAACGGCCGGATCGCCGCCATCGGCGCGCCGGAGACGATGCCGCCGGCGGCCGAAACGCTGGACGCGACCGGCCTCGCCATCCTGCCCGGCGGGATCGACGTCCATGTGCATTTCCGCGATCCCGGCTACACCCACAAGGAGGACTGGGCCAGCGGCACCAGCGCCGCGGCGTTCGGCGGCGTGACCACCGTCTTCGACATGCCCAACACCATCCCGACCGTGGCCACGCCGGAGATCCTGGCCGCCAAGCACGCCATCGCGGACGAGAAGGCCTTCGTCGATTACGGCCTCTACGCGGTGCTGGGCGAGGAGTCGCTCGACCACGTCGAAGCGCTGGCCGAGGGCGGCGTCATCGGCTTCAAGCTCTACATGGGCAACACCTTTGGCCGCATCCCGTCGCCGGACACCGGCGCCATGCTCGAACTGTTCGAGCGCGTCGCGCCGACCGGCAAGCGCGTCAGCCTGCACGCCGAAACCAACACCATCATGGAGCGGCGGGAGAAGCGCCTGCGCGAGGCCGGCCGCAACGACCCGCTCGCCCACCTCGACTCCCGCCCGGCCGTCGTGGCGGTGGAGGCGGTGGAGCGCGCCGCGACCCTGGCCGAATGGACCGGCGCGCGCATCCACATCCTGCACATCTCCTCCAAGGAGGAACTCCGGCCGCTCGCCGAGGCGAAGGCCCGCGGCGTCGACATCACCGGCGAGACCGGCCCGCACTACCTGATGCTGAGCACCGACGACTACGCGCGCTGCAAGGGCGTCATCCGCGTCAACCCGCCGGTGCGCGAGGCCGACTGCCACGAACCGCTGTGGAACGCCCTGAAGGACGGCACGATCGACATGATCGCCACCGACCACGCGCCCCACACGCCGGAGGAGAAGACCCGGTCGGTGATCTGGAACTGCGACTGCGGCTTCCCCGGGGTCGAGACGCAGATGCCGCTGATGCTGACCGCCGTCGCGGAAGGCCGCATGGACCTCCGCGACTATGTCCGCGCCAGCTCGGAAGCCCCGGCCAAGAGCTTCGGCCTCTACCCGCAGAAGGGCGCCATCCTGCCCGGCGCTGACGCCGACCTCGCGCTCTTCGACCTGTCCGAGGAATGGGTGATCGACGACTTCAAGCTGCACTCGCTGTCGCGCATCTCCCCCTGGCACGGGCGCAAGGTGAAGGGAAAGCTGAAGCACACGCTGGTCCGCGGGGCCTTCGTGGTGCGCGACGGCGCCCTGGTCGAGACCATGAGGGGCCACGGCCGCTCCGTCCACACCATCCAGCGCATGCCGCCGGCCGAGCCGCGCAACACCCACAAGACCATCGCGGCGGTCACCGCCGCCACGCCCGAGGCGTGACATGAGCGACCTCCTCATCACCGCCGGCCCCTTCCGTTTCGAAGCGCGCTTCGAGACGGACGGGGCGCCGAAGACGGTGGCCGCGCTCCGCGCGCGGCTTCCCTTCCGCAGCCGGATCGTCCATGTCCGCTGGAGCGGCGAGGGCGTGTGGGTGCCGCTGGGGGCGACGGACTTTGCCGTCCCCTATGAGAACCACACCAGCCATCCGGCGCCGGGGCAGATCATCCTGTACCCCGGCGGCCTCAGCGAGACGGAAATCCTGCTGGCCTACGGCGGCGTCAGCTTTTCCAGCAAGGTCGGCCAGCTCGCCGGCAACCACGTCATCACCCTGACCTCCGGGCTGGAAAACCTGCCGGAGCTGGGTCGCTTGGTCCTGTGGGAAGGGGCCAAGGACTTCGAGATCGCCCTGCGCTGACCGCGCCGCCCTCTCCTCCTCCGGCGGGGAGAGGGCGCGCCGGCGGGCTCAGGGCGCGCCGTGCAGCGCCCAGCGCGGCAGCAGGGCGTGGATGCCCTTGTGCCGGTTCACCAACTGCGTCACCCGCAGATCGGCGGCGACGCTGCACAGGCGATAGGCCTGCTCGGCGGACAGGCCGGTGCGGCCGGAAATCAGCGCGATCATGGCCCGAAGCGCGATCCGCGCCGCCTCGTCGAGGTCCGGGTCGAACCCCATGGTGATGACGTGGTCCGCCGTCTCCGCCCACGGGCCGGCCAGACCGGCCCTCTTCACAAGCTCAATGCGGAAGCGCCCGGTCAGGCCGGTTTCGACCGCCGTCAGGCAGACCTCGCCGTCGCCCTGCGCGGCGTGGCCGTCACCGACGGACAGCCGCGCGCCGGCGGTCCACACCGGCAGGTGAAGCACCGCGCCAGCCGTCAACTCCTTGTTGTCGATGTTGCCGCCGAAGGCGCCGGGCACGATGGACGTCAGCCGCCCGTCGGCGGTCGGCGGCGCCGTCCCGATGACGCCGAAGAAGGGGCGAGCGGGAATCTCCAGACCCCAGGGCATCCGGATCACGCCGCGCGCGCGGTCGATGGGCAGGTGGATGCGCCCTCCCCCTGGCGCCGGATCGGGCACCAGATCGGGCAGAGCGCCGGCGCCGGGACGGATCAGGTTGAAGCCCCAGTCGTCGCGCAGCGACACCTCCAGGATCTCCACCCGCAGCGCGTCCCCCGGCTCCGCGCCGCGGACGGCGATCGGCCCGGTCATGATGTGCGGTCCCGGCCCCGGCTCCACGGCGGCGAGGATGCGCCGGTGCTCGGGCCGGACGGTCATGCCGCTCCCCTCCGGCGGCAGATCCTCCGTCCCGCCGCTGACGGTGTGGATCGTCATGACGTCGCCGCTGGCGATCTCGGCGACCGGCGGCAGCGTTCCGTCGAAGAAGCCCCAATGCACGCAGTCGGGGGTCGGGACAAGGTCGAGCGGCATGGGAGCTTCCTGGAAGGGTGTGGTCAGCAGCAGGGTGCGGCGGCGTAGTAGCGCCGCATGGCGTCCTCCAGCGCCGGCAGGGCGGCCTGGAGCGCGGCGCTTCCGGCCATGCCGTGGCGCAGCCGGGCCAGCAGTTCCGCCTGCACCGCCGGGTGGTCGATGCCGGTGACGTGGCCCCGCCGCACGACGGTCCGCCCGGCCACCAGAAGCTCGGCGATGTGGCCGGCCCCGGCGCGGGCGAACAGCAGGTCGCGCAGGCACAGCCCATCAAGCAGCCGGTCGGAATCGAGCGCGCCGGCGTCGAGCAGAAGCAGGTCGGCCGGCTGGCCAGGAGCGATGACGCCACCCTCCTCCCGTCCGGTGACCGACGCGCGCCCGTTGGCCAGCGCGATGCGCAGCATTTGCGCCTCGTCGACCGCGCCGTCGAAGCCCCATCCACGGTGCAGCGCGTTGGCGAGCCGCATTTCGCCCAGCGCGTCGTCGTCCTCGTTCAAGGTCAGCCCGTCGAGGCCGAGCGCCACCCGGCAGCCCCGCGCCACCATCTCGGCCAGCGGCGCGATGCCCGACCGCAGGCCGAGGTTGGAGCCGGTGTTCACCGACACGGTCACGCCCGTCTCGGCGAGGATGTCCATCTCCTCCGGCCGGATCCAGGTGCAGTGGGCCAGCGTGAGGCGCGGCGACAGCAGGCCGATCCGCTTCAGATACGGGAACAGGCCGTCGGGAAACTGGCGGTCCGCCCACTCGCGCTGGTACCGCGTTTCCAGGCCGTGCATGTGGACGCGCCGTCCCGTGCGGGCGGAGGCGTCGGCCACCGCCCGCAACAGCTCCGGCGAGCACCACTGCACGCCGGTCGGGCCGTATTGCACGTCCACCAGTTCGCCCGCCGCCGCGGCCGCCACCTCCTCCACCAGCCGGATCTGCTCGGCGGGGGATGGCGGCGGCGCGGCGGTGCGGCGGGCGAACTCCCGCCGCGCCTCGTCGGGCAGCAGGGCCAGCAGCTCCTCGGACGGGCCGTAGACCAGCGGGTTGCGGTCCTTCAGCGCCACCGCGAAGGCGATCCGCAGCCCCACGTCGCGGGCGGCGCGGGCGACCTCCGCCGCTTCCTGCGGCAAGGCGGTCAGCCCCTGGGTGCGGGTGTAATGCACCATGACCGCTCCGGCGCCGCCGAGCGCGCTGCGCCCCAGCGACGCGGCGGCGGCCAGATAGGGATCGACCGCCGGCAGCAGGGCCAGATAGTGCAGCCAGACCTCCAGCGGCTTGCCCGCCGCCCCGAAGGAGCTGGAGCGGACCGGCCGGCCATGGTCGTGCGCGTTGACGGGCGCCGGCAGGACGAACAGCGGCTCCGCGGCCTCCCCGACCCCATCCAGCGCCTCCACCGCCGCGATCCGCCCGTCGCGGAGCGTCAGCCGCCCCGGTCCCCGCGGCGTGTAGCCGGGCCCGTCGAGCCAAGCGGTGCAGGCGATGGAACGGACCGTCATGGCAACCTCATCCGGCGTTGGGAACGATGCGCCGCTCCGTCTGGGGCGGCAGGAAGGAACGGTCGAAGATCCGGCCGGGCGCCGGCTGGTTGGGCAGCTTGTAGGCCGCGGCCATCACGTCGATGGAGCGCGCCAGCCGGTCGTCCGACAGGTCGCCCAGCCCGATCTCGCGCGATTCCGGGGTGATCATCATGGCGTCGAAGGCGAACCGCAAGCGGCGCTGCTCGCTGCCGGCGTCGATCAGCGGCTCGACCTTGACCAGCGTCTTCACGGCGGCGGCGGGATCGGCCATCACGTCCTGGACGGCGCGGTTGATGGCGCGCACCAGCCCCTTCACCGCCTGCGGCTTGTCGCGGGCCAGCGCCTGGGACACCATCACGCCGTTGGAATAGAGGTCGAGGCCGTGGTCGGCGTAGCTGATCCAGCGGAAGCCGGTGTCGGGATTCTGCCCCTGCTGGATCAGATTGACGTAGCTGGTGACGTTGAAGACCAGCGAGGCGGCGACCTCGCCGCGGATCAGCATCTGCTCCTGCAGGTTGGGCTGCATGTTCAGCACCTCGACGCCGGACGGGTCCAGGCCGTTGCGCTCCAGCAGGGCGGGCAGCAGGCGGGTGGCGGCGCTGCCCGCCGGGCCGCCGACCTTCTTGCCGACGAGGTCCTTCAGCCCGGTGATGCCGCTGTCCGCCTTGGTCAGCACCGCGAAAGGCGGCTTGTTGTAGATGTGGTAGACCATCACCGGCGCCTCGGCGGGCTTCTGGGCCGCCTGCTGGATCACCGCGTTGATGTCGCCGAAGCCGGCGTCGTAGGCGCCCGACATGATGCGCGTGACGGTGGCGGAGGAGCCTTCGCCCTGGTCGATGGTGACGTCCAGCCCCTCCTCGCGGAAGTAGCCCTTCTCCTGGGCGACGAAGTACCAGGCGTGGATGCCCTGATACTTCCAGTCCAGCGTGAAGCGGATCGGCGTGCGCTCCTGCGCGACGGCCGGGGCGAACGGAAGAGCCAGGGAGAGGCCGAGCCCGGCCAGAAGCGCGGCGCGGCGGGTGATGGTGAACATGCCTGTCTCCATACCGAGGATGTTTTTGGTTATGACCGGAAGCGGGCTGGACCGGTCACCCGCCCGCGAACTCCGTCTTGCGGTTGGCCCAGCCGGTGACGCGGCGCTCGATCAGCGAGAAGACCACGTAGAGGGCGACGCCCAGCCCGGCCAGGATGAACAGGCCGGCGAAGACCAGCGGGACGTTGAAGTTGGAGGAGGCGATCAGCATCATGTTGCCGACGCCGCGGTTGGAGGCCACCGTCTCCGAAATCACCGTCCCGACGAAGGACAGGGTGACCGCCACCTTCAGCGACGCGAAGAAGTAGGGCATGGCGCGGGGCAGCCCGACGTTCAGCAGGATGTCGCGCTTCGACGCCTTCAGGGTGCGCAGCACGTCCTCCAGCTCCGGCTCGGTCGTGGCGAGGCCGGTCGCCATGTTCACCACCACCGGGAAGACGCAGATGATCGCCGAGGTCAGCACCGCCGGCACCGTGCCCGAGCCGAACCACAGCACGAAGATCGGCACCACCGCCACCTTGGGGATGGAGGAGAAGCCGACCAGCAGCGGGAAGGCGACGTTGTAGGCGAGGCGGGAGGAGCCGATCAGCAGCCCGATCACCACCCCGGCCCCGACACCCAGCGCGAAGCCGACCAGCGTGGTGTAGAGCGTCTGCACGGCGTGCGGCATCAGCGCCGGCCAGCGGTCGATGAGCGTGGCGATGATCTGGCTGGGCCGCGGCAGGATGATCTCGCTGATGCCGAAGACCAGGCAGGAGACCTCCCACAGGACGAAGACGCCGACGATGAGGGCGGCGGAGGCGAGCTTTTCGCGGTTCACGGCTCTCATGACGGCGCTCCTGCGCCGCTCCGCGCGGCGACGATGAGGCTGCGCAGCGTGTGCGTCAGGCTGGTGAATTCCGGCTGGTAGGTGGTGTCGAGCGTGCGCGGCCGTGCGAAGTCCACCTGCTCGTCCACCAGGATGCGGCCGGGACGCGCGCTCATCACCATGATACGGTTGGCCAGAAAGGCGCTTTCCCGCAGGTCGTGGGTGACCAGGAGAACGGTCGGCCGGCGCTCCATCCACAGGGTCTGCAGGGTGGCCCACAGCTCCTCACGCGTGAACTGGTCGAGCGCGCCGAAGGGCTCGTCGAGCAGGAGCAGCGTCGGGTCGTGGATCAAGGCGCGGCACAGCGAGGCGCGCTGCTGCATGCCGCCGGACAGTTGCCAGGGGAACTTGTTGGCGAAATCCTGAAGCCCGACCTTGGCGAGCAGGGCGTCGGCGCGGTCGCGGTACTCGGTCTTGCGCTTCTGCCGCCACTCCTCGCGGAAGGGCCGCGCGATCTTCAGCGGCAGCATCACGTTGTCGCGGATGCTGAGCCAGGGCAGCAGCGTCGGATTCTGGAAGGCCATGCCGATGCGCACGTCCTCCGCCCCGACCTCGCGCCGGGCGACGAAGACATGGCCGCTGGACGCCGTCAACAGCCCGCCCACCAGCTTCAGGATCGTCGATTTGCCGCAGCCGGAGGGGCCGACCAGGGCGATGAAGTCGCCGTGGTCGATGCGGAAGGTGCTTTCGGCGAGCGCCTGTGTCGCCGCGGCGTCCCGCCCGTAGGAGACGGTGACGCGCTCGAACTCGATGATGGGCCGCGCCCCGCCCGGCGGCTTGAGGCCGGTCGGCGTGGTCAGCTCGGCCGTTTCGGCCGGTGTGGCGTTCTGCAGGAACATCGTTTGCCCTTCCGTCTTCGGACCCGCCGGCGGCGCGGTCACAGCGCCGCCCATCCGCCGTCGACCGGAAGGTCCACGCCGGTGATCTGCCGCGAGGCGTCGCTCGCCAGGAACAGGCAGGCGTTGGCCACGTCCTCGCCCGTGGAGACGCGGCGCAGGGCGTAGTCGGCGGCGTGGCGCTCGGCGGCGGCCTCCTCGCTGATGCCCAGGCGGCGGGCCATCTCCGGCACGACCTTGCCGCGGAAGCGCGGCCCCTCGACCATGCCGGGAGCGACGCAGTTGACGTTGACGTTGAAGGGGCCGGCCTCCAGCGCGAAGGACTTGGTGATGCCGCGCAACCCCCACTTGGACGCCGAATAGGCCATCCGGCCCGCCCGCCCGCGCATCCCGAAGGTGCCGCCGACGTTGACGATCTTGCCGTAGCGCTGGGCGGCGAAGGTCGGCATGACGGCGCGCATGGTGTTGAAGCAGCCGGTCATGTTGAGGGTGACGATCTCGTTGAACTCGTCCTGGCTGGTCTCCCACCCCGTCTTGCCGATGGGGCCGGAGCCGCCGGCGACGTTGACCAGCACGTCGATCCGGCCGTAGGCCGCCAGCGTGCGCTCCGCCGCGCCCTGGCACTGCCGCTCGTCGGTGATGTCGCAGGGGATGACGATGGCCTCGCCGCCCGCCGCGCGGACCCGCGCCGCGACCGGTTCGATGGCGGTGGTGTCGCGCCCGACCAGCGCCAGCCGGCAGCCCTCGTCAGCGAAGGCCATCGTCACCGCCTCGCCCATGCCCTTCGCCGGGCCGGTGATCAGGACGACCCGCCCCTTCAGTTCCAGATTCATCGTCATTGCTCGTCGTCTTGCTGTTGGGGCCGTGTTGCCTGTTGGAGCCGTGTTACGGGACGACCCGGCTCGGCCGGTCGGCGCGGGGCGGCAGGTAGGCGTCGGTGAAGACCTCCGACGCCTTCGGCGTCCGCTCCAGCCCGTTGGCCTTGACCACGATCTCGATGGAGCGCTGGAAGCGCTCCGGATCGACGTCGCCCAGGCCGATCCGCGCGATCTCGGGATGGTTCATCTCCTGCCGGAGGGTGGCCTCGGTCCGCTCGATCTCGACCGCCTCGTTCAGCAGCGGTTCGCGCTTCATCACCGAGCCCACCGACTTCGCCGGTTCGGCGATCATGTCCTTGGTGGCGCGGTTGATGGCGCGCAGCAGGCCCTTCACCGCCTCGCCGTTCTCCTTCGCGAAGGCGCGCGAGACGACGATGGCGTTGGAGTAGAGGTCCATGCCGTAGTCGCCGTACTTGATGAAGCGGAAATCCTTGTCGGGATTCATCCCGGCGGCCTTGGCGCCGAAGGTGATGGTGTTGACGTAGCCCAGCACGCCGTCCACCTGCCCGCGCATCAGCATCTGCTCGCGCAGGTTCGCCTGCATGTTGGTCAGCGTCACCTTGCCGGCGTCGATGCCGGCCATGGTGGCGAAGGCGGGGAACAGCTTCAGCGCGCCGTCGCTGGCCGGGCTGCCGATGGTCTTGCCCTCCAGGTCCTTGGGCGTGCGGATCGGTCCGTCCGCCTTCACGGCGACGGTGAAGGGCGGCGTGTTGTACATCATGTAGACGGCGATCGGCGCCTCGTCCGGCGACTTGGCGGCAAGCGTGATCAGCGAATTGATGTCCCCGAAGCCGACGTCGTAGGAGCCGGTCGCCACCTTGGTGATCGACGCGCCGGAGCCCTCGCCCTGGTCGATGGTGACCTTCAGCCCTTCCGCCTTGAAGTAGCCGTTGTCCTCGGCCAGCAGGATCAGCGCCTGGGGACCCTGATACTTCCAGTTCAGCACCAGCTTGACCGGGGTCTCGGCCATCGCGGCGGTGGAGCCGCCGGCCAGGCCGAGAAGAACGCCCGCCAACGCCGCGGACCAGGTGTGCAACCGCTTGTCCATGAGGCCGTCAACTCCCGTAAGGTGTGACAGGAAGCCCGTCGCCCCCGCCGGTCCGGCATGGCGCTTCCTGGTGACGGGAGGAGGCTAAGCGGGCGCGAACAGCACCTCAAACGCTGTTTTTCTGCTAGGGTGATGACGAAAAGTATACACCGGGGGATCGGCGGCATGCGGCACATGCGGATTTGGCGCTACGTGGACGAGGCGGCCCGCTTCGGGTCCCTGCGCAAGGCGGCGGAGCATCTGAACATCACGCCCTCCGCCCTGCAGCGGCGCATCCAGGACGTGGAGGAGGATCTGGGAGCGACGATCTTCGAGCGGTCGGCCCAGGGCATCCGCCTGACGGCGGCCGGCGAAAGCTTCATCCGCTGGGTGCGCGCCCAGTCCGCCGACCTGGAGCGCGTGCGGTCGCAGATCGAGGACCTGTCGGGCATGCGGCGCGGCCAGGTGCGGATCGCCTGCAGCCAGGCGCTGGTCAGCTCCTTCCTGGCGGAGGAGATCACGTCCTTCCGCGAGAGCTTCCCGCTGGTCAGCTTCGAGATCCTGGTGGTCGACCAGGGCACGGCGCTGAAGATGCTCGCCGACTTCGAGGCCGACATCGCCATCATCTTCAGCCCGCGCCGGACGGCGGAGTTCCAGCCCCTGATGACGCTCGGCCAACGGGTCGTCGCCATCATGGCCGCCGACCATCCCCTGGCGGGACGGCCGAGCCTGCGCCTGCGGGACTGCGCGCCCTACCCGATCGCCCTGCCGGACGCCAGTTTCGGGACCCGCAACATCCTGGACAAGGTGCTGGCGGTCAGCTCGACGAAACTGTCGGTCGAGCTGGAGTCGAACTCCTTCGAGATGCTGCGCAACCTCGCCCGCATGAGCCAGGTGGTGACCTTCCAGATCGAAATCGGGGCGCCCTCGCCGACCCTGGAGCCGGGCCTTGCGGTGATTGCCCTGAGCGACGTCGATCTCGCCCACGGCCCGCTGGTGCTTGGGCAGCAGAAGGGCCGCACCCTGCCGGTCGCCGCCGCCAAGTTCGCCGAGCAGATTTCCCGCCGCCTCGACGAGATGCGCCGGACGCCGCAGCTCGCCTGAATTCGCCTCGAGTCCGCTGGCCGTCCGGCCGGGAACGCGGCGCGCTCAGCCGCGCGCCGCCAGCTCCTCGTGGGTGATGCGCTGAAGCCCGCCCTCGGTGCCGACGACATAGACCTCGTCGGCGTTGCGGATGGTCGCCAGCCGGTGGGCGATGACCAGGGTGGTCCGCCCCTCCGCCAGCTCGGTCAGCGACTTCTGGATTTCCCGCTCGGTCTGGGTGTCGAGCGCCGAGGTCGCCTCGTCGAGGATCAGGATCGGCGGGTTCTTCAGGAACATGCGGGCGATGGTCAGGCGCTGCTTCTGCCCACCGGACAGCTTCACGCCGCGCTCCCCGATGATCGTGTCCAGCCCCTCCGGCAGGGAGGCGATCAGCCCGTCGAGATGGGCCCGCCGCGCCGCCTCCATGATCTCCGCGTCGCCGGCGCCGAGACGGCCATAGGCGATGTTTTCGCGGATCGTGCCGCCGAACAGGAACACGTCCTGCTGGACGATGCCGATCTGCCGGCGCAGCGAGGCCAGTGTCATGGACCGGATGTCCAGCCCGTCGATCGTGATCCGCCCGGCCATGACCTCGTAGAAGCGCGGCAGCAGCGAGCAGATCGTCGTCTTGCCGGCGCCCGACGGCCCGACGAAGGCGACGGTGGAGCCAGCCTTGATCGACAGGTCGATGCCCTTTAGCACCGGGCGCGCCGGGTCGTAGCCGAAGGACACGCCCTCGTAGCGGATGTCGCCCTTCAGCGCCGGCGCCGCGATGGCGCCGGGCGCGTCGGCGATGTCCGGCTGGGTGTCGAGGAGCTGGGTGTAGCGGCGGAAGCCGGCGATGCCGCGGGGGTAGGTCTCGATGACCGCGTTGATCTTCTCGATCGGGCGGAAGAAGGTGTTGACCAGCAGCAGGAAGGCGAAGAACCCGCCCTGGGTCAGCTCGCCCACCAGCACGAAATGGGCGCCGGTCAGCATGACCACGATCAGGATCAGCCGCATGCTCATGTAGCTGAGCGTCGTCGAGGCCGCCATGATCTTGTAGGCGGCGAGCTTGGTCGTGCGGTAGCGGTCGTTGTCCTCGGCGAACAGCTTGCGCTCGTGATCCTCGTTGGTGAAGGCCTGGACCACGCGCATGCCGCCGACATTCTCCTCGATGCGGACGTTGAAGTCGCCGACGCGGGAATAGAGCGACTGCCAGTTCTTCGTCATCCGCCCGCCGTAGCGGCTGGTCACGAAGGCGATCACCGGCACGATGGCGGCGGTGATCAGCGCCAGCGGCAGATGCACGACGGCCATGAGTGTGAAGGCGCCGACGAAGGTCATCACCGCGATCAGCAGATCCTCGGGGCCGTGGTGCGCCACCTCGCCGATCTCGTCCAGGTCGCGGGTGACCCGCCCGACGAGATGGCCCGTCTTGTTGTTGTCGTAGAAGCTGAAGGAGAGCTTCTGCAGATGGTCGAAGCTCTTGCGGCGCATCTCCGTCTCGATGTTCACGCCGAGCATGTGGCCCCAGTAGGTCACGATGGCCATCAGACCGCCGTTCGCCATGTAGATCGCCAGCAGCCCCACCGTGGCGGCGACGATCAGCGGCCAGTCCTGGGTCGGCAGGAGCTGGTCCACGAAGGCGCGCACGGCCATCGGGAACCCCAGCTCCAGCAGGCCCGACAGGACGGCGCAGACGATGTCGAGGACCAGCAGGCCGGTGAAGGGGCGGTAGTAGGAGAGGAAACGGCGGAGCATGGCTCTTCTCATTGCGGAACGGCAGAGGGGTGAACGGCAGAGGGGTGAACGGGATGGATCACCGGCTGCGCGCTTCGGACCGGCCGAGCAGCCAGACCAGATAGGGGCCGGCGAGCAGAGCGGCGAACAGGCCCAGCGGCAATTGATAGGGGAAAGCGACGGTGCGGGCCAGCCAGTCCGACACCACCATCAGGCCGGCGCCGATCAGAACGGCCCCGATCCCCTGCTGAAGCGGGCGGCCCAGCCCGGCCAGCCGGGCGAGGTGCGGGGCGATCAGCCCGATGAAGCTCAGCGGCCCGACGAACAGCGCCGCCGCCGCGGTCAGCAGCCCGGCCAGCAGCACCAGCAGGACACGGCAGCGCCGCACCGGCAACCCGACGGCCCGCGCCGTCACGTCGCCCAGCGGCAGGATCTCCAGCCACTTGGCGGTCAGCGGCAGGGTTGCCAATAGGAGCATCGCCACACCGATACAGAACCAGGCGTCGCCCGGACCGGCCTCGTTGGTCGAACCGCTCAACCAGCGCAGCAGGGCGAAGGCCTGCGGTGAACCGGTGGCGATGACCGCGGTCAGCACGGCGCTGCACAGGGCGCTCATGGCGATCCCCGCCAGCAGAAGCCGCTCCGGCCCAAAGCCGGCGCGCAGCGACAGGGCGAGCATGGCGGCCAGCGTCAGCACAGCCCCCGCCGCCGACGCGGCAAGCTGCACGCCGAAGCCGGGGGCCGTGACGAGGAACAGCGCGGCGGTCAGGCCGACCCCGGCCCCGGTGCCGACGCCAAGGATCTCCGGGCTGGCCAGCGGGTTGGCGGTCACCCTCTGCAACAGCATCCCGGCGGCGGCCAGCATCGCCCCCGCCGCCGCCGCGACCGCCACACGCGGCCCGCGCCAGCCCAGCAGCGTGTCGAGCAGCGGGCCGGTGGACAGCGTCCAGCCGCCCGGCCCGGTGCCGACCGTGAGCGCGAGGCCCACGGCAACGGCGCCGAGGACGGCGAACAGGGCGATCAGCCGGTAAGGGTGCGGGCTGCGGCGCGACGGCGCGGGACGGCTGTTCAGCGACGGCCATTCGAACATGCGCAGGCGCGGCAGCAGCCAGAGCAGAAGCGGGCCGCCGAGCAGCGCCGTCGCCGCCCCGGTCGGCACCCGCTCCCCGTCCACCCCGGCCAGGAGTTGCACCAGCCCGTCGGTCAGCCAGAGCAGGAGCGCGCCGATCAGCGGGGCGGCGACCAGCCTCTGGCCCTGGGTCCGCGCACCGCTCAGATGCGCCAGCGCCGGGGCGGCCAGACCGACGAAGCCGATCACCCCGACCTCCGCCGTCACGCTGGCCGCCAGCCAGACCGCGACCCCGATGACCCCGAAGCGCGTGGCGTTGAGGGCGACGCCGAGGCTGCGGGCGCTGGCGTCGTCCAGCCCGAGGATGGCCAGCGGGCGCATCAGCAGGAACGCGGCGCCGGCGCCGATCAGCAGCCGGAGGGCGATGGTCAGGGTCGGCCCCCAGCTCTGCTGGGCCAGCGCGCCGCCGCCCCAGAGGAAGATGGAGAAGAGGTATTCGCCGTTGGCGAGGATCAGCGCGGCGCTGCCCATGGTCGCGGTCAGGGCGACCATCATCCCGGCCAGCACGACGGCCACCGGCTCCAACCCGCGCCGCCACGTCATGGCGAGGATCAGCCCGACCGCCGCCAGCCCGCCGGCCAGCGCCATCCCCTCCCGCGCGTGATCCATCAGGGCGGGGGCGTAGAGCATCCCCAGCGTCAGGGCGAGCTGGGCGCCCGCCGACACGCCGAGCGTCGAGGGCTCGGCCAGCGGGTTGCGCAGCACGCGCTGGAGCAGCAGCCCCGACAGGCCGAGCGCCGCCCCGGCGACCAGCGCCACCGCGATGCGCGGCAACACGCTGTGATAGAGGATGACGCCGTCCAGCGCCGCCACGTCCGGCGGCAGGGGTATGGCGGGGGCGGCGTGCCCGGCGATCTGCCGGATCGACAAGAGGGCAGCGGCCAGCGCCAGCCCGCTCCACAGCAGGATGCGGTTGACTCCCACGCGCTCAGCCATGGCGGACACTCTCCGGCCGCAGCAGGGCGGCGGTGACGAGGCGGGCGAAGCGCAGGGCGGCCGGAAGCCCGCCGAAATGGTTGACCGGCTCGATCACGCTCACCCGCTTTTCCCGCACCATCGGCAGGGCCTGCCACAGGGCGCTGTCGTCCAGTCCCCGCACCACGTCGGACGGCAGCGGCGGAACGACGATGGCGATGGCGTCCGGCATGCGCGCCAGCGCCTCGATCCCCAGCGGCGCCGCGGCGCTGTAGCTCGATTGCGACGCCCAGGCGTTGCGCAGCCCCAACCGCTGGAGCACCGCGCCGAACATGCTGTCGTCGCCAAAGGCGCGGACATGGCGGGCGTCGCCGAAGTTGATCGCCAGCACCGGGCGGCGGACGGCGCCGCTCAGGGACTCGCCCAGCCGGGCGATCTCCGCGCCGGCCCCGGCGACGACGGCGCGGGCCTCCGCCTCCCGGTCCAGCGCCCGGCCGAGGGTCAGCGCGGCTTCCGCCGCCAACCTGTAAGGCGGCACGCCCGGCCGGTAGATCGGCAGGGACAGGGTGTCCGCCACCCGCTCCAGGCTGGCCCGCTGCCCCTCGTAATAGTTGGAGGTGAGGATGAGGTCGGGCTCGGCCAGCGTCAGCGCCTCGTAATTGGGGGAGCCGCGCAGGCCGAGGTCGATCACCGAGTCCGGAACCTCCGGCTCGACGACGGTCTTGCGGAACTGGATCAGTTCGGTCGCGGCGACCGGCACGATGCCCAGCGCCAGCGCCGTCTCCAGCCCAGCCCAGTCGATGGCGGCGACCCGCCGCCCGGACTCGGCGCGCCCGAGGCGGGGCAGCAGCGCCGAGCCGGCGGCCAGCCCCAGCACGCGGCGGCGGGTGATCGTCGCCCGCCCCGTCACAGCACGCAACCGATCGGCTTGCCGGTCACCGGGTGCGGGACGGTCGTCATGGCGAGGCGGTAGATGGCCCCCAGCGTCTCGCCGGTCATGATGGCGTCCGGCGTGCCCTGGGCGATCAGCGCGCCGTTGCGCATCGCCAGGATCTCGTCGCAGACACTAGCCGCCATGTTGATGTCGTGCAGCACGATGACCGCGCCGATGCCGCGCGCCCGGCTCAGCCGGCGCACCAGCCCCAGCAGCTCCACCTGGCTGGCGATGTCCAGCGCCGAGGTCGGCTCGTCGAGCAGCAGGCAGCGCGTGTCCTGGGCCAGCATCATCGCCAGCCAGACGCGCTGCCGCTCGCCGCCCGACAGGCTGTCGACCAGCCGGTCGGCGAAGGCGTCCAGGTGGGTTTCGGCGATGGCCTCCGCCACCTTGGCGGCGTCTTCCGCCCCGAAGCGGCCGAGCGCGCCGTGCCAGGGAAAGCGGCCGAGCGCCACCAGCTCCCGCACCGTCATGCCCTCGGCGGGCGGGGTGAATTGTGGCATGTAGGCGACGGAGCGCGCGAAGTCGCGGTCGCCGATCCGCGCGAGGTCCGTCCCCAGGCAGCGGATGGCGCCACCGCTTGGCGGCTGCTGGCGGGCCAGCAGGCGGATCAGCGTGCTCTTGCCCGATCCGTTGGGGCCGACCAGCCCATAGATCCGCCCCGGATCCAGCCGGAGCGACAGTCCCGACAGGATCGCCCGTCCGGCAACGGAGAAACTCACGCCGTCAAGGTCGTAGAGGGGTTGGGTCTGGTCCGGGCTGGTCATCGGTCTTCACACGTGTATCCCTCTCCCCTCCGGGGAGAGGGAGGGGACCCGCGCCGCAGGCGTGGGGAGGGTGAGGGGGATGTCCGTAGCGGCACGTTCGGCAAAAGCGCAACCCCCTCACCCTAACCCTCTCCCCAGAGGGGAGAGGGGATTAAACTTAGTCACCACGTCATGTTGACGGTCAGCAAAGCCGTCCGACCCTCGGCGTAGCCGCAGGAGAACTGGGTCTGGCAGCTCGCCACATACTCCTTGTCGAACAGGTTGGTGACGGCGAGATTCACGCCCCAGGCGGCGGGCTTGTAGCCGATCCGCGCGTCGAAGACGGTGGCGGCGGGGACCTTCAGCGTGTTCTCGTTGTCGGCCCAGGACGAGCCGACGTAGCGCACGCCGCCGCCCACCGACACGCCGTCCAGCGCGCTCTCCCGGAAGGTGTAGTCGAGGAAGGCCGAGCCCTGGACCTGCGGCACGATGTAGGGGGTCTTGCCGATCAGCGCCGGGTTGGCGTCCTTCTTGATGTCGAGGTCGAGCGCCGTGAAGGAGGCGACCGCCTTCAGGTTCGGCGTGATGTTGGCCTTGGCCTCGAGCTCGATGCCGCGCGAGTTGACCTCGCCCAGCTGCGTCTCGGCGTTGAAGGCGCCGGTCACCACGTTGGTGCGCGTCAGGTCGAACAGGGCCGCGGTGAAGATGGCGTCCATCCAGGCCGGGCGGTACTTCACGCCGACCTCGTATTGCTGGCCGGTCTCCGGCTTGAACACGCCGGCCACCGCCGACGATCCCAGCACCGGGTTGAAGAAGGTGGAGGCGCTGACATAAGGCGTCACGCCGTTGGCGAACTCGTAGGCCAAGCCGGCGCGCCCGCTGAACTTCCCGTCCTTGCCGTCGTAGGCGGGCGTGCCGTCGGCGTCGGTCGAGGCGATGTCGTAGCGCCCGTTCAACGTCACCAGGAAACCCTGGCCAAACCGCATCTGGTCCTGCAGATAGACGCCGAGCTGACCCATCGTCAGCTTCTGGTCGATGTAGGAGAAGCGCTGGCCCTGAGCGGCGCCGTAGACCGGGTTGGTGGCGCTGATCGGCGTGGCCGAGCCGGACGCCTGCACCTGATCCATCTTGAAATACTTGTAGTCGACGCCGACCAGCGCCGTGTGGGCGACCGGCCCGGTCTGCCACTTGGATTCGAGCTGGTTGTCGATCAGGAAGGTGTTGACCTTGGTCGTGTGCTCGAAATTGATGCGCGACAGACGGTTGTCCGGGTCGGTCGGCACCGCCGAGAAGCCGTTGTAGCCGAAGGGATAGACCGAGACCTCGTGGACCCGGCTGTAGCCGTAGCGGGCGTTCTGGCGGAAGGTCAGGTCGTTGTCGAAGCGGTGCTCGAACTCGTAGCCGATGGAGGCCTGACGGCGCCGGTAGGTGTCGATGTCCGGCTCGGTGAAGTTGGACTTGCGGTCGATGCGCCCGAAGGCGGCCGGCTTCACCGTGCCGACATAGGGCAGGAAGGCGCCGCCGTTGTGCGTCTCGTCGATGTCGGTGTAGTTGCTCAGCACCGTCAGCGTGCTGCGCTCGTTCGGCGACCACTTGACGCTGGGAGAGATGGTGCCGCGGAAGCCGTCGGCGAAGTCGGTGTAGCTGTCGCCACCGGCGATCCGGCCGGTCAGCCGGTAGCTCAGCGTCGGGTCGATGGCGCCGCCGACGTCCAGCCCGAGATGGGCGGTGCCGTGCTGGTTGATTCCCGCCTCGACCGAACGCACCGGCGTGTCGCCGGGCCGCTTGGTGACGTAATTCACCAGACCGCCGGGGTTGCTGCCGCCGTAGAGGACGGAGGAGGCGCCGCGCAGCACCTCGATCCGCTCCAGCGTGTAGCTGTCCACGAACTGGCCGCCGAAGCCGTAGCTGTAAAGCTGGAGCCCGTCCTGGTAGACGCCGGTCTGCGTCGCCTGGAAGCCGCGGATGAAGATCCAGTCGGTGTCGCTGTCCGAGCCGAAAGGCTGGCTGAAGACGCCGGCGGTGTAGCGCAGCGCCTCGTCCACCTTCTGCGCGCCGCGGTCGTCCATCTCCTCGCGCCCGATCACCGAGACGGACTGCGGAACCGCCTCCAGCGGGATATCGGTCTTGGACCCCGTGGCCGAGCGGCCGGGCACATAGCCGCGGACCGGGCTGGTCGCGGTGTCGGCGCCCCGGCTGCCCTCCACGGTCACCGGAGCCAGAACCGCCGGGGCGGTCGCGTCCTGCGCCTGGGCGAGCGCCGGCACCAGCAGGGCGGCGAGCGCCGTGCCGTTCAAGAGGAAGCGGGTCCGTCGCTTGTCGGACAGTCGCTTGTTGGAAATATCACTCATCGCAATCGGCCTCGGACTGTATGCGGCATCCGCGAAACGCCTTCGTTGTTGCGAATGATTAGCATGCGCATGCAGGGTGCGATTGAACGGTCTTTGGACGGGTTGGACGATCTTCCGGCATTCGTCGGTCCCAGGATGCGTTGGGCGATGCGGGCTCAGCCGCACTGGTTGCGCAGCCACGCGGCGGGCGTGGTGCCGACGATCTGGCGGAAGACGCGCGTCAGGTGCGCCTGATCGGAGAAGCCCGCCATCACCGCCGCCGCCGCCAGCGTCGTGTCCGATCCGGTCAGCAGGCTCTTGGCCCGTTCCACGCGGACCCGCATCTGCCATTTGTGGGGCGGCAGGCCGGTCGATGCCTTGAAGGCGGTGCAGAAATGGGTGGTGGACAGGCCGGTCAGCTCGGCCAGCTCCTGCAAACGGATGGGACGGCCGCAATGCTCCTCGATGTAGTCGGTGACGCGCTTCAACTGGCGCGGCGGCAGCTGCCCCCGCTTGCGCTCGGCGACGGGTTCCGCCTGCGCGAGGCCGACGAACAGCGCGGCCATCAGGCTCTCGCCGTAGAGGTCGTGCAGATTCGCCGATGTCCGGCATTCCGCCGCGATCAGGCGGGCCAGCGCGAACAGGCGGTCGTCCGCGAAATTCAACCGCGGCCGGTCCATGCCGCGGAGGTCCAGCCCCTCCGCGACGCGGCTCCCCAGCACGGACATGTCGAAATGGAGGTCGAGATGGGTGAGCCGGCGCACGTTGAGCGTGCGCGACCACACCCGCAGCCCGGCGGGCACATAACTCAGCGGCTCGCGCCGGCCGAGCCGGCCGGACTCGCCGCGGCCGGGCGCGGCCGTGACCTGCAATCCGCCCTCACCCACCTGATCGAGGACCACCACCAGCCGCGGCGCCTCGGACACATACTCGCCCTGCCCGTTCCGGTCGCAGGCGACGTTCCAGATGTCGGCGATCATCCCGTTCCAGGCGCGCCACTGAAGGTCGCCGAGAATGGTGATCCCTTCCGTGCTGCTTTGCATTCTGGGATGGAACGGCATGGATCGGCCTCCCAGCCACCGGATTGAACGGACCCCCGGAATCCTTCCCCGAGCCGCCAGACCTATAGGGCAAAAGGCAATTGCGAACAAGTCGCATTCTTATTTGCCGACCGCCCGACCAGCTGGGCGGTCTTGCGCTGGAGCACAGCGCGTCGGTGCTGCCCAGAACGATGCCGTTGACGATCGGCCGCGCGACCGGAGTCACGCTGTTCCCATTGTCGATGTGGATTTCCGATCCGGTTCGACGGGCTGGACATCCGGATCGTCGAGTTCACCGAATGCATCCAGCCGAACACCGCGCTGGCCGCCGGCGGCCTGACGCCAACTCCTACCGGCATCTGCCCTTCCTGAAGGCGCGGATCGACACCCGCAACTCACACCAGCCGGTGGAGCAGATCACCGGGAGACCGCCGCGATATTGAACAAACAAGAAATGCTGTTTGTCCGAGAATCACACTTATTGTGGAAGAGTCGAGTGGGATCGCCTATCCTTGCGGCACAGCCTTCCGTTCCCATCGCCAGCCGGGTGTATCCATCATGCTCGACATCGGAAGAAAGTTGCAGGATCTGCGCGAGGCGCACGGCCTGTCGCAGCGCGCCCTGGCGCGCCGGGCGGGCATCAGCAACGCCTTGATCTCGCTGATCGAAAAGGAGAAGACCAGCCCGTCCGTCGCGTCGCTGAAGAAAATCCTCGACAGCTTCCCCGTCGAACTGTCCGACTTCTTCGCGCCGCGCAAGGAAGGCCCGTCCCACCGCAAGGCCGGGACGGGCCGGAGCAATTCCTGCGGCCAATGACGAAAACGATCGGTCGCTCTGGTGGGCTGCTCTGGGGGACACCGCCCAGGCCGCGCGGACCGTCGGCGCGGTGGGAGCCGGTCCAGGAGACGGCTCAGCGGGCGGCGGCCGGCGGCGAGCGTCCCGCCCCGTGCAGGAACAGGGTCCAGGCCCGATCGAAGAACCGGTCCCGGGCCTCTGGGGACGCGTAGGTCTCGCGACCCAGCATGGCGTCGTTCGACGGTCCCAGCACGATGGAGTGCAGCAGGTGGGCGGCGATCATGCGGGGGTCGTCGCCGCCCAGCATGCCGTCCCACTGCGCGGCGGCGACCAGGGCGACCAGCCGGTCGGTGATCGGGTCGCTCTCCCACGGGTCACGCCGGCCCTCGCCGAGGAGGATCGCCTCGCTCAGGGCGATCCGGTTCAGCGCGATCCTGTCCGGTTCGAAGGCGACGGCAAGAAACCAGCGGGCGACCCGTTTCAACCGCGACAGCGCGTCGCCGTCGCCGCCGCCGTCGATCTCGGCCTGGAGGCCGTCCAAGGTCCGCGTGCGCATGCGCTCGACCACCGCGGCGAAGAGCGCGCCCTTCGACGGAAAGCGCCGATGGATCGTGTCCTTCCCCACGCCGCAGGCGGACGCGACCTGCTCGATCGAGGTCGCCGCGAAGCCCTGGGCCGCGAAAAGCCGCGCCGCCGTGTCGATGATCCGGTTGAAGGCAGGCGATTCCGTCATCATGACTGTGCCTGCACCGCCCGACCATGGACAGGCCGATCACGGACCGGCCGACCATCAACACATGAAAGGCCTTGGTCTTTCGTGAGGTTACCTGAGGACACGCGCTCCCCGCCCTTCGCATTCCCGTCAACCGCGACCGGTGGCCGCGCCCGCCTTCCTTAGCAGACGGGCGCCGCCCCGCCCACACCCAAAGCGGGCAGAACCAAACTGCCGCAGCGCGGCGCGAGCCGCCGGCCGACCCGCACAGGACAACTGGGCGGACCGTCGCGCTTTCGGCAAGGGCGTTGGCGTTTTCATCAACGCCACACCGCTGTTTGGCGCCGGACGCCGTGCCGGCGCGACGACGGGCGGGCCCCCTGTCCGGCGCGGCATCCCCGGAATCGCTCATGAAAGAATAAAATTTCATAAAACCATCATGACAACGTTGTCATCCAACCAAAACGACGATATGATAACGTTGTCATTAGCGATCACGTTCATCGCCTTGCCCTCATCTGGCCGGTCAGGATTGCCCCATGAGCCTGTTTCTCGATGCCCTGCTCGACAGCCCTTTGGACGACAGCATCCGGGGGGTACCGCCCGGAAGGGCGCCGCTGCGGCTGCGCGATGTCGGCGCCCTGGGCTGGAGGCCGGCCGCCGGTGACATGGCGCTCCCGGTGCTGACGCTCGACGAGGAGGCCTTCGCCGCCAACCGCGACCTGATCTTTGCCTACGCGCGCCGTCACGGTGTGGCTCTGGCCCCGCATGCCAAGACGCCGATGGCCCCGCAGATCGCCTCCGCCCTGGTGGAGGCCGGGGCCTGGGGCGCCACCGTCGCCAACCTGCAACAGGCCGCCGTTCTGCTGCGCGCCGGCGTGACCCGGCTGATCCTCGCCAACGAGATCGGCGGCCGGGCCAGCGGCGAGCGGCTGGGCGCGCTGCTCGCCGCCCACCCCGACGCCGACCTGCGCGCCTTCGCCGACTCCCCCGCCGCGGTCGAGACGCTCGCCGCCGCGGCGCGGGCCGCCGGGCGGCGGCTGCCGGTCCTGGTCGAGGTCGGCGCCGGCCGCGCCGGTGCCCGCGACCGGGCGGCGGTGGACGCGATCCTCGCCGCGGTCGTCCGCCATCCCGGCCTTCTCGTCCTCGACGGCGTCGCCACCTACGAAGGGGCGGTCGCCACCGCCGATCCGGCCGAGACCGCCGCCAACATCGCCGCCCTGATGGACCGGACGGCGGAGACCTTCGCCCTGGTACGCGCGCTGGCCCCGGAGCGGCCGCTGCTGCTCACCGCCGGCGGCTCCGCCTTCTTCGACATGGTGGTGACCGGTCTGGCACCGGTCGCCGAAGCCGATGGCAACGCCACGCTGGTGCTGCGCAGCGGCGCCATCTTCTTCCACGACCACGGCGTCTACGAACGCGCGCTCGGCGCGCTCGACGCCCGGCAAGGGTTCGCCTGCGGCGGCGCCACGGCGGCCGATTTCCGCCCGGCCCTGCGCCTGTGGGCGGAGGTGCTGACCCGGCCGGAGCCGGAACTGGCCATCTGCGGCTTCGGCATGCGCGACGCCTCCTTCGACCAGGGCCTGCCCCGCCCCCTGCGGGTCCACCGCGACGGCGCCGCGCTCTCCGCGGAGGGCCTGCGGGTGACCCGGCTGAACGACCAGCACGCCTTCGTCGCCGTGCCGGGCGGCCACGGTCTCACGGTCGGCGACATCGTCGAATTCGGAATCTCCCACCCCTGCACCTGCATCGACCGCTGGCGGGTGCTGTTCGGCCTCGGCGCCGATGGGCGGGTCCGCAGCGCCTACCGCACCTTCTTCGGCTGATCCAAGGCGGTCCGACACGCCATGCAGACATTGAATTTCCAGCAGCTCCTGCGCTACCAGGACCAGCTGATCGACGGCACGCTGCACACGCTGCTGCTGACCCTGGTCGCCGCGCTGATCGGCACCGCCATCGGCGTCGCCGGGGCGGCGGCGGTGCGCGGCGGGCCGCGCCCGGTGCGCTGGGCGATCCGCGGCTACGTCGAGCTGATCCGCAACACGCCGTCGCTGATCCAGCTCTTCGTGGTCTTCTTCGTGCTGCCCGGCTTCGGCCTGCGGATGGGCGCCTTCGAGGCGGCGGCGATCGCGCTCGGCCTCTATTTCGGCGCCTACTGCACCGAGATCGTCCGGGCCGGGCTCGACGCCATTCCCGGCAGCCAGGTCGAGGCCGGGCAGTGCCTGGGGCTCACCCGCTGGCAGGTGTTCCGCCACGTCGTGCTGCCGCCCGCCCTGCGCAGCGTCTATCCCGCCTTCACCAGCCAGTTCGTCCTGCTGCTGCTCGGCACCTCGCTGGCCTCGCAGATCTCGGCGGAGGAGCTGTTCCACACCGGCGGCTTCATCGAGACGCGCACCTACCGCAGCTTCGAGGTCTATGCCGTGATCTGCGGCATCTACTTCGCCCTGGTGATGATCTTCAAACTGCTGTTCGCCGCGGTGGGGCACCTCGCCTTCCGCTGGCCGGTGCGGCGCTGACGGAGACACCGGCCATGCGTTCCTTTTCCCTCGCCGACTTCCTGTCGCTGCTCAGCGCGCTGCAATGGACGGGCGTCCTCGTCCTCATCGCGCTCGCCTTCGGCGCTCCGCTGGCGTTGGGGCTGGCCCTGATGCGGACCAGCGCCCGCCGCGCGCTGCGCTGGACCGCCACCGCCTTTCTCCAGCTTGTCCAGGGCGTCCCGCTGCTCGGCCTGCTGATGTTCTTCTACTTCGGCATGCCGGTCTTCCTCGGGGTGGAGATGCCGCCGCTGGTCGCCGTCGGCATCGCCATGACCGTCTACACCGCCTCCTTCCTCGGCGAGATCTGGCGCGGCGGCATCGAGGCGGTGAAGCACGAGCAATGGGAGGCCGCCGCCTGCCTCGGCCTGTCGACCTGGCACCAGTTCCGCTACGTCATCGCCCCGCAGGCCTTCCGCATGGCGCTGCCGCCGACCGTCGGCTTCCTGGTCCAGCTCATCAAGGGCACGTCGCTGGCCTCCATCGTCGGCTTCGTCGAACTCGCCCGCGCCGGCCAGCTGGTCAGCGCCGCCACCTTCCAGCCCCTGCTGGTCTACTCGATCGTCGCGGCGATCTACTTCGCCGCCTGCCTGCCGCTCACCCTGTGGGCGCGTTCCCTGGAGGCCCGTCTCAATGGCGCTCGTTGACATCAAGAACGTTACCAAGAGCTACGGTTCCATCGAGGTGCTCAAGGGGGTTTCGCTCAGCATCGACGAGGGCGAGATCGTAACCATCATCGGCAAGTCGGGCTCCGGCAAATCGACCCTGCTGCGCTGCATCAACGCGCTGGAGCGCATCGACGGCGGCGAGATCACGGTGGAGGGCCAGCCGGTGCGCACCGACATGCCGAACCTGCGCGGCTTCCGCCAGCGCGTCGGCATCGTCTTCCAGGCCTTCAACCTGTTCCCGCACATGACGGTGGAGCGCAACATCACGCTCGCCCCGATCCTCAACAAGCGGATCGCCAAGGCGGAGGGCCGGGCGCTGGCGCTGGACGTGCTGGCCCGCGTCGGGCTGGCCGACAAGATCGACGCCTATCCGGCCCAGCTCTCGGGCGGGCAGCAGCAGCGCGTCGCCATCGCCCGCTGCCTCGCCATGGGGCCGCAGCTGATGCTGTTCGACGAGGTGACCTCGGCCCTCGACCCGGAGCTGGTCGGCGAGGTTCTGAAGGTGATGGAGGACATGGCGCGCCAGGGCATGACGATGGTCCTGGTCACCCACGAGATGGGCTTCGCCCGCAACGTCGCCTCCAAGATCGTCTTCATGCACCAGGGCCGCGTCTGGGAGGAGGGGCCGCCGGCGGACCTCTTCGCCAACCCCCGCACCCCCGAACTGCGGAGCTTCATCGCCTCCGCGCGCTGAGGCGCGCCGAACCGACCACCGGTTCCTCCCGAAAACCGGACAACCACCAGAACAGAGGAGCAATGTCGTGAGACTCTTCCGGACCCTTGCCGCCGCCGTGGCGGTCTGCGCCACCGTCGCCCTGTCCGCCGCCCTGCCGTCCGCCGCGAAGGCGGATGCCCTGCAGAACGCGCTGTCGGCCGGCAAGCTGCGCGTCGGCGTGCTGATGGACGCCGCCCCCTGGGGCTTCAAGGACGCCAAGGGCGAGGCCGCCGGCCTCGACATCGACCTCGCCAAGCTGATGGCCGCCGACATGGGCGTGAAGCTGGAGCTGGTCCAGGTGACCGGCGCCAACCGCATCCCCAGCCTGCTCGCCAACAAGGTGGACGTGCTGATCGCCGCCGCCGGCGCGACGCCGGAGCGCGCCCAGCAGGTGACATTCTCCCAGCCCTACGCGGCGGTCAATCTCGGCGTCTACGGGCCGAAGTCGATGGCCACCGCCACCGACCCGGAGGGTCTGAAGGGCCGCAGCATCGGCGTCGCCAAGGGCTCGACGCTCGACATCTGGCTGACCGACAACGTCCCCGGCGCCAAGCTGGTCCGCTTCGAGGACACCCCCGGCGCCATCGCCGCCTATCTGGCCGGGCAGGTCGAGACCTTCGCCGAGAACAGCGCCATCGCACTGAAGGTCGCGCAGGACAATCCCGGCAAGGAGGTCGAGCAGAAGTTCCTGATCCGCCAGTCGCCGGCCCATGTGGCCGTCCGCCACGGCGAGCAGGACTTGGTCAACTGGATCAACACCTTCCTGTTCTACAACCGCCTGAACGGCAAGCTGGGCGCCCTGCAGATGACGTGGTTCAAGGAAAAGCAGACGCTCCCGCAGATGTAACCCGCCGTTCGGCACCGCAAGAGAGGTTTCATTCGATGATCACGAGGTTCCAGGTCGGCTCGCGCATGAGCCAGGCCGTCGTCTGCCAGGGCATGGTCCACATCGCGGGTCAGGTCGCCAACAACCGCAAGGGTTCGATCGGGGAGCAGACCCGGGACGTGCTGGCGAAGATCGACGCCCTGCTGGAGGAGGCCGGCACCGACAAGTCGAAGCTGGTCGCCGTCAACGTCTTCCTGCCGCACATCACCGACTTTGACGCCATGAACGAGGTCTACGACGCCTGGATCGACCCGGCCAACCCGCCGGCCCGCGCCTGCACCGAGGCGCGGCTGGCCGACCCGGACCTGCGCGTCGAGATGACGGCGCTGGCCTCGCTGTAAGCGGGCTTTTTCGGCGAACCGGAGAAGGCGCCCGGCAAACGCTGCCAGGGCGCCCCTCCGCCAGAAGGTTTTTGGAATGCACACTGGCCTCTACCACGCGCTCGATTTCGCCGCCGACGGCAAGTCGCTGGATTTCCTCAGCATCCCGTTCTCGGTGGACCGCTCCCCCTATTATCAGGTGAAGGTCCCGGTCTGCCGCGTGCGCAACGGGGCTGGTCCGCGCGTGCTGCTGATGGCGGGCAACCATGGCGACGAGTACGAAGGCGAATTGCTGCTGGGCCGCCTGTTCCGCCGGCTCGACCCCGCGCGCATCCGCGGCGAGGTGACGATCCTGCCGGCCACCAACGCGCCGGCCGTGATGGCGGCGCGGCGCCGCTCGCCGCTGGACGAGGGCAACCTCAATCGCGCCTTCCCCGGCGATCCCGCCGGGTCTCCGACCTTCCGGCTGGCGCATTTCCTGGAGCACGAGCTGTTTCCGCGCCACGACGTGGTGTTCGACCTCCATTCCGGTGGCACCTCGATGGCCCACCTGCCGTGCGCCCTGATCGAGCGGCAGGGCACGCCCGAGCGGTTGGGCCGCGCCCTGGATCTGATGCGGGCGCTCGGCATGCCCTACGGCTTCGTGGCGGAGAACGGCGCGACGGCGCCGACCTCGATGGCGGCGGCGGCGCGGGCCGGGGTCATCGGCATCAGCGGCGAGTTCGGCGGCGGCGGCACGGTGACGCCGGAGACCATGGCCTACACCGCCCGCGCCATCGACAACCTGCTGATCGCCGTCGGCGTGACCGATGCGCCGGTCCTCGCGGCGTCCGGGCCTGCCCCGGCCTCCATGCAGTTGCCCATGCAACTGCTTCAGCTTGACAGCCACCGGCAGGCCATCTACGCGCTGCGGCGCGGCTGGTTCGAGCCGGCGGTCGATGTCGGGGCGCGGGTCGCCGCCGGCGACCTCGCCGGCTGGTTCCACGACCTGACGCGGCTCGACCAGCCGGAGGAGGAACTGCGCTTCCAGGAGGCGGGCATCGTCATCTCGCGGCGCCTGCACAGCGACAGCGAGGCCGGCGACTGCCTGATCCAGGTGGCGCGTCCGGTCGAGGAGGCGGGCATCCTGACGCGGGCGGCCTGACCGCGGATTCACAACCGCGGACCAACAGACGGGAGACGGGCGGCATGAGTGACACCGGTGCGGCAAAGCGGCCGCCGACCATCGACGACGTCCTCCGCCTGCGGGCAGCGGAACCGCTTCCTTCACGCGACGGGAACCCGGTCGAAGGGGTGCCCCGCGACGGGGCGGCTCCGCCGCGCATCGTCGAGATCGCCCGGCTTGCCGGGGTCTCGCCGATCACCGTCTCGCGCGCCCTGCGCCATCCGGAAAAGGTTGCCGAGGCCAAGCGCCGCAAGATCCTGGAGATCGTGGAGCGCACCGGCTACGCCACCAACCCCCACGCCCGCGCGCTGAGGTCCGGCCAGTCGAACATCGTCGCCGCCTTCGTCTCGAACCTGCAGAGCGAGCAGTTCTGCCTCGCGGTTCAGGGCTGCGGCGAGGTCCTGGAGCCGCAGGGCTACCAGCTGATGATCGGGCAGACCTCCTACTCCTACGCCAAGGAGACGACGATGATCCAGTCGCTGCGCGAGATGCGCCCGGCGGCGGTCATGTTCACCGGCGTCATCGAGATCGAGGAGAACCGGCGGGCTCTGCGGGCGCTGGGAATCCCGATCATGGAGACTTGGGCCTATCCCCGCGACCCGATCGACATGCTGGTCGGCTTCTCGAACATCGACAGCGGCCGCCAGGCGGCCGAGCATTTCGCCGAGCGCGGCTACCGCCGCGTCGGCTTCATCGGCCGCCGCAGCGGCCGCGGCGCCCTTCGCCTCACCGGTTTCCGCGAGGGCGCCCGCGCCGCCGGGCTCGACATCGTCGCCGAACTGTCGGTCGACGGGGTCAGCAGCATGGTCGACGGCCGCCGCGCGCTCGGCGACCTTCTGTCGCGCAACGCGGCGGTCGAGGCGGTGTTCTGCGCCAACGACCTGCTGGCCACCGGCGCGCTGCTGGAGGCGCGCCGGCTGGGCATGCGTCTGCCCGACGACATCGCCATTCTCGGCTTCGGCCACAACGACGTCGCCGAAGAGCTGCCGCCCGGCCTGACCACCATCGGGATCGACAGCCGCGACCTCGGCCGCCAGGCCGGATCGATGATCCTGCAGCGGATGCGCGGCGAGATGCCGTCGGAACCGATCTGCGCCGTCGAACTGACCCTGACCCGGCGCGGCAGCAGCTGAGGGGCCGTCCCCCGGTTGGACCTCGCCTTACGCGCGGCCGATACGCCCCGGATTCCCGCTTTCGCGGGAATGACGGAACTGGCGGGTATTCCCGGCACGAAAGCGTTTCCGGACGGCTCTCACAATCTCACCCCTCTGGTGGGTCACGACGTTTGCAACTCGTTTGCGTCCACGCGACGGCGCGTCACGCAAAACTCAGGCCCGTCTATTTCACGGAGAGTGCCTTCAGCGACGGCAAACCACGAACCGTCTTGCCGAAAAGGAGGCTTGGCCGAAAAAGAAGCTTGGATCGGCTGCGATGATGGCCGCAGTCAATGCGAAGAGAAGCCCCGTCTGGATCACCTTGGTGTCCGGATGGGTTTGAAAAACTTCGTTGAACAGACCGGCGCTCAGATGAAATACAATGGCGACAAGGATGCTGCGGTTGGAACGGTAATAGAGCCAGTTCATGATCAGCACGAACGGAAACAGGCTCAGCGCGAAATTCAGCGTGTGGATCCATCCACTTTCAGCGACTTGCGCCTGATAATAATGAGCGACCATGCCGAGTGGCGCATGCCAGACCGTCCAATAGAGGGCAAAGACGATCGAGGTCCAGAACAGCGTCATGTGACGCCTCAGGCAGTCGGTCCCATAGGAATGCCAGCTCAGCTCCTCGATGATCGGCGCCAGAACCAACGGGAACCAGCCCGGCAGGATGCCGGCGGAAAAGGAGGCATGGGCCGCAAAGCGGAATTGTTCGGTGCTGTAGCCGAGCAGCAGGGACAGGGCCTGCGCCAGAAGGATGCTGCCGAGCATGATGCCCGCGCCCAGAGTCGCAAGGCCCAGTTGCCGCCGGTCGGGCCGGGCCAGACGGCGGTGCAGGTCGTCGCGCAGAACCGGGTCGCGTCGCGTCAACCGCCAAGCGGTGAGGAAGGGAAAAAGCAGCCCCAGCAACAGAAGCGCGGCCACGATCGTCAGGCCGGCAGGCCCGATTCCGTCCCGATGGCTCAGCCATACCGCGCCTCCCCAGGCCATCCATGAGCCCAGCGTGGCAAGGGCGTAGAACGTCCAAGGACGGTCGTAGCGTTGAATGATCCGATCCTCGGTCATGATTGCGGCCGCCCCGCTTCGGCGGACCCCGGCGCCGCTCCGGCCAGAACGGCCAGAAATGCCGAGACGAGACTGCCCGGGCGCGCGCCGAGGGCGCGTTCGGTCAGGCGCAGCGTCGCCATCAGCCGCGCGCCCTGCTCGTCCTGCGACCAGCCGAACCGGGGATTCCCGAGCAGGAAGGCCTGTCCGGCGAGAATGAACTGAATGGTCGACAGCGGGTCCTCGACGGCGAAGTCCCCGGTTTCGCGGCCGCGCTCGATCACGTTGGCGAACAGGGGGCCGATCTTGAGGACCAGCGCAATGTTGGCCCGTTCCTGCAGTTCGACATTGTCCGGGTGATCGAGCGCCTGGGTCAGCGGCGCATGATCCGATTCCACCGCCTTCAGCGCGGTCAAAGCGAGGACCAGCGTTTCGTATGGCGCGCCTTCGGACGTTGCGATGACCCGCTCCACGTTCTCGGCCATGGCAGTCACCGTCGCCTCCGCCATGCGCGCCAGCAGGTCCCGCATGGACTGGAAGTAAAGATAGAAGGTGCCCTTTGCGATACCGGCCTCGCGAGCGATCTGATCGATCGACACGGCGCTGGCGCCGTGCTGGCGGAACAGCCGTGCGGCTGCGCTCAGGATTTCGGCGGATCGGACATCGGCAGGTTTGCTGGTGCGTGGCATGACATGCGCCCCAAATATGACTGACCGTCAGTCATTACACCGGGTGCGTTCCGTCCGGCAAGCTGTTGTTGAGGACTTTGGGGCAAAAAATTGGCAATGGGGGTGTCGCGGGGATGGCCGAACGCCAAGCGCAGCATCAGCCCGCTCTCAATGGCAACCGTCGCGCAGCGTCGCGGACCGCGCCTCGTCGCATTGTCGGCGGCGGTGTCCACGACGCGGTCGCCACCGGTTCACCCTTTCTCCACCAACGTCCCGCAGAGGTGATCGAGGAAGGCTTCGGCCAGCGGCGGGAGGGACCGCCCCGTCTTGCGGATGACCCTGAGGGGACGGGAAAATGCGAGCATGTCGATGGGGCGCGAGCGCAAGGTCGGCTCCGCGGCGATCTCGCGGGCGGAGCCCGGCAGGATCGTCAGGCCCAGCCCCGCCCGCACCATGGCGATCGCCGTCATCATGTAGGTCGCCTCGCAAACCGGCTTGGCGATCCGTCCGGCGGACAGGAACGCCTCGTCGACGATCTCGCGGACGCTGGTCGCCGGGTCCATCAGCACCAGCGGCACCTCGGCCAGCGTCTCGATGGTCACCCGCGGAAGATCGCCGACGGCATGGCCCTGCGGGAAGACGATGTGCATCCGGTCGCGCACCTCCAGCACCGTGTCGATGTCCTGTCCCTTCACCTCGCCCCCCGTAACCCCGAGATCCACCTCCTCCGACCGGACGAGCCCGAGCACGCGGCTGGCGATGACGTCCTTCAGAACGAAGGTCACGCCGGGGTGACGCTCGCGGAAGGACTGGATGGCGTCGGGCAGCACGCCCGCCGCGATGGTCGGCAGCGCCGCCACGCGCACCACCCCGCGCCGCATCGCGGCGATCTCATGGGTGTCGACCACCACGGCGTCCAGGTCGTGGACCATGCGCTGGAACACCGGCAGCAGTTCCCTGCCGATGCGGGTCAGCTCGACGGATCGCGTGTTGCGGTCGAACAGCTTGACCGCCAGGGCCTCCTCCAGCCGCCGGATCTGCACGGTCAGGGTCGGCTGGGCGACGTGCAGCGACTCCGCCGCCCGCGTGAAGCTGCGGGTCTGCGCGGCGGCGAGGAAGGCGCGTATCTGGCGGAGGCTGAGATCCATAGCTCAACTCTATTACTGGCATTGAATCAATTCAATTGTTTGCGCGAACAATCTCGATAAGGATGATCTGCATACAGCGGAATTCATCCCCGTCGGCGCGACGCGCCGCGGCGGAGGAACCGGAACGAAGAAGAACGCAAGGGGGGAGACCATGCCAGCCTCGATCACCGGCGGCGCCCAGACCGCCATGGGAGTCGCCATGGGCGCCGCCATCGGCGCCGCCGCGCCCCACCCCGTCCCGTCGCCGCGCTGAGGACCGTCGATGCAGCGCATCAGGATCGGGTCCGGCGCCGGCTATTCCGGCGACCGCATCGAGCCGGCCATCGATCTCGCCGAACGGGGCGGCCTCGACTACCTCGTCTTCGAATGCCTGGCCGAGCGGACGATCGCCCTGGCCCAGCAGGCGCGGCAGCGCGACCCGGCCGGGGGCTACGACCCGCTGCTGACGGTCCGCATGGCCGCCGTGCTCGGCGCCTGCCGGCGCCACGGGGTGCGGCTGATCACCAACATGGGGGCGGCCAACCCGCTCGGCGCCGCCGAGGCGACGCGGGCCGTCGCCCGCTCCCTGGGGCTGGACGGGCTGCGGATCGCCGCCGTGACCGGGGACGACGTGCTGGCGGTCGCCCGCGAACTCGACGTCGCCCTGGAGGACGGCGGCACCCTGCGCGGGCTCGGCGACCGCGTGATTTCGGCCAACGCCTACATCGGCGCCGGCCCCATCGTCGAGGCGCTGGCCGCTGGCGCCGACGTGGTCATCACCGGACGGGCCGCCGACCCGGCGCTGTTCCTCGCTCCGATGGTCCATGAATTCGGCTGGCGGATGGACGATTGGGACGCGCTGGGGCGCGGCACCATGGCCGGCCATCTGCTGGAATGCGCCGGGCAGGTGACCGGCGGCTATTTCGCGGACCCCGGTGTCAAGGACGTGCCGGCGCTCGCCCGGCTGGGCTTTCCCATCGGCGAAATCCACGCGGACGGCACCCTGGAGGTGACCAAGCTGCCCGGCACCGGCGGCTGCGTCACGCCGGCCACCGTGAAGGAGCAACTCCTCTACGAGATTCACGACCCGGCGCGCTATTACCAACCGGACGTGGTCGCCGACTTCTCCGCCGCCCGCGTCGAAGGCGACGGGCCGGACCGGGTGCGCGTCCATGGCGGGCGCGGCGCCGCGCGGACCGGGCTTCTGAAGCTGTCCATCGGCTACATCGACAGCTGCATCGGCGAGGGGCAGATCTCCTACGCCGGACCGGGAGCGGTCGAGCGCGGGCGGCTCGCGCTGGAGATCGTCCGCGAGCGGCTGGCCCTGACCGGCGTGCGGACCCAGGAATTGCGGTTCGACCTGATCGGCCTCGACGCGCTGCACGGCGACCGGCTGTCGCGCGGCCACGCGCCCTACGAGGTCCGCCTGCGGGTGGCCGGGCGGACGGCCACGCTGGAGGAGGCCGCCCGGATCGGGAACGAGGTCGAAACCCTCTACACCAACGGCCCGGCGGGCGGCGGCGGCGCCTGGAAATCGGCGCGTGAGATCGTCGCCGTCGCCTCCGCCCTGCTGCCGGAAAGCGCGGTGCGCACCACGGTCACCCTGCTGGAGGCGTAAGCCATGAAACTCCGGGACATCGCGCACGCCCGCTCCGGCGACAAGGGCAACATCTCCAACATCTCGGTCATCGCGCTGGACGAGACCGACTACCCGTTCCTGGCGGAGCATCTGACGGCCCAGAGCGTCGCCACGCATTTCCAGGGAATCGTGACCGGAACGGTGACCCGCTACGAGCTGCCGACCCTGGGGGCGCTCAACTTCGTGCTGACCGGGGCGCTCGGCGGCGGGGTCACCCGCTCGCTCGCCCTGGACGCCCACGGCAAGGCGCTGAGTTCCGCCCTGCTCGATCTCGAACTGCCGAGCCGCAACCGGCAGAACAACAACCAATATGGAGGGGAACGCCCATGACCAAGACGAAGACAGCGTCCACGAATACGGCGCCCGCGCGCCCGCGCCTGACGGCGCTCCTGGGCGCCGCCGCCGCCGTCCTGATGACCGCGTCGGTCCAGGCCCAGGCCGCCGATCCGATCAAGATCGCCTACAACGGCGACATCTCCGGCTCGCCGTCGGCGGAATCGGGGCAGATCGGCGTGCTCGGCATCGGCGCCGCCGTGGAGGACATCAACAAGCGCGGCGGCGTTCTCGGCCGCCCCCTGGAATTCCTGGTGCGCGACGACCTGGGCCAACCGCCCAAGGCGATCCAGAACATGACCGACCTGATCGACCGCGAGAAGGTCTCGGTCGTCTTCGGCCCGACCAATTCCGGCAACGCCCTGGCCTGGAAGCACATCGCCAACCAGAAGCGCATGCCGGTGCTGGTCTCCAGCGCGTCGAGCACGGCGATCACCGAGGGGCCGTCCAGCGGCAACTACCTGTTCCGCGTCTCCATGGTGGACCGCGAGCAGGCCGCCGCCCTGCTGGCCTATGTGAAGAAGAATCCGGAGGCGAAGGCGGTCGGCTTCTTCGTGGAGACGACCGGCTACGGACAGGCAGGGCTGAAGGATCTGGAGCAGATCGCGGCGCTGCACGGCATGAAGCCGGTCTCCATCGAAAAGTTCGACGCCCGCGACACCGACATGACCTCGCAGCTCAGCAAGGCCAAGGCGGCGGGTGCGGACACGCTGGTGGTCTGGGCGCAGGCGGCCCCGCTCGGTCATCTCGTGCGCAGCATGGAGAAGCTGGACTATTTCCCGAAGGTCTTCACCACCTGGGCGGCGTCCTTCAGCGGCTTCCCCGAGGTGGCCGGGCCGAAGCTGATGGAATGGCCGGTCTTCCTGACCACCTCCAGCGAGCGCAAGTCGGCGGAGGCGGACTCGCTGTTCGCGCGGATCGGGCCGAAGCTGGCCAACCCCTCGATGTTCTGGGCGGCCTCGCAGGCCTACGACACGGTCCTGCTGTGGGCCGCGGCGGCCGAGCAGGCCGGCGACACCAAGGGCGAGGCGGTGCGCGCCGCGCTGGAATCCCTGAACAAGCCGGTCGCCGGCATGGTCAAGACCTACGACAAGCCCTTCTCCGCGACCCAGCACGAGGGGCTGACGGCGGCGGACTACCACTGGTCGCGCTGGAAGGACGGCAAGGTCGTCGATTTCAACGACCCGGTGCTGGCCGGGCTGCAACCGGCGGACTTCAAGAAGTGACGCGGCCCGCCAACCGTCACGGAGGGTGACCCCATGCTGCAAGCCATCATCGGCGGGCTGACGCTGGGCAGCGTCTACGCCCTGATCGCCCTCGGCTTCAACCTGACCTACACCACCACGCGGACGCTGAACTTCGCGCAGGGTGACTTCGTGTCGGTCGGCGCCTTCGTCGGGCTGGGAACGGTGGGGGTGCTCACCGCGGCGCTGGGGGCCGACGCGGTCGGCTATGTCTGGCTCTACGCGCTGGCGGCGGTCGCCGCGGCGCTGGTGATGGGGGTGCTGGGCCTGCCGCTGTATCTGGCGGCGATCCGGCCCTTCGCCGGCAAGCCGGGCATGTCCTGGGTGGTCAGCACGATCGGCTTCGGCATCGTCCTGCAAAGCGCCGCCCTGTCGGTGTGGGGGCTGGGGGCGCGGATGCTGCCCGCCCCCTTCGGCGACGAGGTGTTCCGCATCGGCGAGGCCGGCTTCCGCTCGCAGGAGCTGGTGGTGCTGGTCCTCGCCGTCGCGATCCTGGGGGCGTTCGACGTCGCCATGCGGCGCACGGCCATCGGCCGCTGCATGCGGGCGGTGGCGCTGAACCGCGACGCCGCCGCCCTGATGGGCATCGACGTGCCCCGCGTCATGGCGATGGCCTTCCTCGCCAGCTCGGCGCTGGCCGGGCTGAGCGGCGTGCTGGTCGCGCCGATCCTGTCGGCCTCCCTCTTCATGGGGGTCATCATCGCCCTGAAGGGCTTCTCCGCGGCGATCATCGGCGGCCTGACCAACCCGCGCGGCTGCATGGCCGGCGGCCTGCTGATCGGCCTCGTGGAGTCCCTGACGGCCCTGTGGAGCGCGCAATGGCGGGAAATCATGGTCTTTCTCCTGGTCATCCTGGTGCTGGCCATGGCGCCCAACGGCCTGTTCGGCCGGAAGCTGGTGGAAAAGGTATGATGGAGGCCTCCGTACTCCGGCCGGCGGTCCGCCGTTCCGCCCTGCTGCGGGCGGCCCCGGCCCTGGGCATCGGCGCGGCGCTGGTGGCGCTCGCCCTGACGCTGAGCAACGATTTCTACCTCTACGTCGCCTTCATGGCCGGCGTTTACTACATCTGCGCCTCCGGCATGAACGTGCTGGCCGGCTATGCCGGGCAGAAGTCGCTCGGGCAGGCCGGGCTGTTCGCGGCGGGGGCCTACACGGTGGCCCTGCTGACGACCCGGCTGGAGGTCCCGCCGGCGCTGGCGCTGGCCGCAGCACCGCTGGTGGCCGCCGCGGTGGGCGTGCTGATCGCCCTGCCCTCGCTGCGGGTGAAGGGACCCAGCCTCGCCCTGGTCACGCTGGCCTTCGGGCTGGTGGTGGAGAAGCTGGTCACCGAATGGACCGACCTGTTCGGCGGCGCCCAGGGCGTCTACGGCATCGCCCCGTTGACGTGGGGCGACGAGCCCTTCGCGCTGAAGCACTGGGTGGTCCTGGTGATCGTTCTGGGCGTGGCGGTCCATCTCGCCCTGTCGCATCTGCTGAACGGGCGGTTCGGGCGGGCGCTGCTGGCTTTGCAGAGCGACGAGATCGCCGCGGAGTGCGCGGGCATCTCGGTCTACCGCTACAAGACGCTGGCCTTCGTGCTGGCCGCCGCGCTGTGCGGGCTGGGCGGCGCGCTGGTGGCGCAGCAGAACCAGTATTTCAATTCCGATTTCGTGACCTTCCACCTGTCGGTCTTCATCCTTCTGCTGGTGCTGCTGGGCGGGGCCGGCAACATCTACGGCCCCATCGCGGGGGCGGCGATCCTCACGATGACCGAGGTGTTCCTGGCGCAATGGCCGTCGGTGCAGCACTTCATCTACGGCGCGATGCTGCTGTTCGCGCTCTACCTGATGCCGACGGGCGTCGCCGGCGCCATCGCGCGCGTCCTGCCCCGCCGGACGGCCGCGCTGGACGGTCTGGAAGCTCCCCCCTTGGTGGCGATGGAGCGCGGCCGGGCGGAACCGTCGGGCGGCCCCCTGCTGGAGGTGACCGACGTCAGCAAGGCGTTTGGCGGCGTGGTGACCGCCGACAAGGTCGGGCTGCGGCTGCACGCCCACCGGGTCCACGCCCTGATCGGTCCCAACGGCGCCGGCAAGAGCACGCTCATCAACATCCTGACCGGCGTGATCTCCGCGGACTCCGGAACGATCCGGCTGGCCGGACAGGACATCACCCGCGGCACGGCCCACGCCCGCGCCGCCCGCGGCATCGCCCGCACCTTCCAGAACCTGCGCCTGTTCGGCTCCATGACGGTGCTGGACAACGTGCTGATCGGCGCCCACGCGCGGATCGGCGTGACCGGGCGGGAGGAGGACGCCGTCGCCAAGGCGAAGGCCGTCCTGGACTTCGTGGGGCTGGGCGAGCATGCCGGGGCGCTGGCCGGCAGCCTGCCCTACGGCCTGCAACGCCGCGTCGAGCTGGCCCGCGCGCTGGCCGGAGACCCGGTCCTGCTGCTGCTGGACGAGCCCGCCGCCGGCCTGAACCCGCGGGAGACCGCCGAGCTTGGGCAGCTCATCACGCGCATCGGCCAGCTCGGCGTCGCGGTGCTGATGGTGGAGCACGACATGGGCCTGGTGATGAGGATCTCCGACGAGATCGTCGTCCTCGACCGGGGCGTGGTGATCGCCGAGGGCGCGCCCCGCGACATCCAGACCAACCCCCGCGTCATCGAGGCCTATCTGGGCCGCGAGGACAACCAGGACCAGGAGGAGCGCCCATGCTGACCGTCGCCGACCTGAGCGTCTCCTATGGGCCGATCCGCGCCTTGCGCGGGGTGTCCATCCGGGTCGGGGCCGGCGAGATCGTCGCCCTGATCGGCGCCAACGGCGCCGGAAAGAGCAGCCTTCTGCGCGGCATCACCGGCCTCGTCCCGGCAACCGGCCGGGTGACCTTCGACGGCCGGCCGATCGACGGGCTGAGCACCCCGCAGCGCGTCGCGCTGGGCGTCGCCATGGCCCCGGAGGGGCGGCAGATCTTCACCGACCAGACGGTCCACGAGAATCTGCTGCTCGGCGGGCATCTGCTGCGCGGCCGGCCGCAGCGCGTCGCCGCCAACATCGACCGCTTCTACGCGCTGTTCCCTCGCCTGTTGGAACGGCGCGACCAGATCGCCGGCACGCTGAGCGGCGGCGAGCAGCAGATGCTCGCCATCGCCCGCGCCCTGATGACGGAACCCAAGCTGCTGATCCTCGACGAACCCTCGCTCGGGCTCGCGCCGATCATCACCGCCGACATCTTCCGGACGCTCGTCGGTCTGCGCCGGGACGGCATGACCATCCTGCTGGTCGAGCAGATGGCCAACCAGGCGCTGGCCATCGCCGACCGCGCCTATGTGCTGGAGGGCGGGTCGATCGTGCTGGAGGGCGCCGCCGCGACGCTGCGCCGCGACCCCCGCATCCGCGAAGCCTATCTCGGCGGCGACCTCGCCCACCACGCGGCCTGACCGGCGGCGCTTATCCCAATCGGCCGCCGAGCGGCGGCCCTGCCACACTCCAAATTCGGATGCCCCCATGTCCCTGCCTTCCTACGACTGCTTCATCGACGGCCAATGGCGCCCGGCCCATTCGCGCGAGACGCTGGAGATCCTCGATCCCGCCGACGGCGCCGTCCTCGCCCACATCGCCCGCGGCGGCGCGTCGGACATCGACGAGGCCGTGCGGGCGGCGCAGGCGGCGCTGCCCGGCTGGGCCGATTGCGTGCCGGTGCAGCGCGGCCGCGTCCTTTACGCCATCGCCCGCCGCATCCTGGAGGAGCAGGACCGCCTCGCCCGCCTCGAAAGCCAGGACACCGGCAAGCCGCTGGCCCAGGCCCAGGCCGACGCCATCGCCGCGGCGCGCTTCTTCGAGTATTACGCCGGCGTCGCCGACAAGGTGCTGGGCAGCTCCATCCCGCTCGGCCCCGACTACGCCGACTTCACGGTGCGCGAGCCGCTGGGCGTGACGGCGCAGATCGTGCCCTGGAACTACCCGCTGCAGATCGCCTCCCGCGGGCTGGCGCCGGCGCTGGCGACCGGCAACACGGTGGTCCTGAAGCCCGCCGAGCTGGCCTGCCTCAGCGTGCTGGAGCTGACCCGCATCTGCCACGAGGAGGGGCTGCCCCCCGGCGTGCTGAACGTCGTTCCGGGCCTGGGGCAGGAGGCGGGATACGCCCTCGCCGCGCACCCCGGCGTCAATCTGGTCGTCTTCACCGGGTCGGTCGCGACCGGCGCCCAGGTGATGCGCACGGCGGCGGACAACATCGTCCCGGTGCTGCTGGAGCTGGGCGGCAAGTCGCCGAACATCGTGCTGGCCGACGCCGACCTCGACGACGCGCTGCCGGTGCTCCTGAAGGCGGCCTTCCCCAACTCGGGCCAGACCTGCTCGGCCGGGTCGCGCGTTCTCGTGCAGCGCGCCCGGCACCGCGAGCTGGTCGACCGGCTGGCGGCGCTCTGCCACGGCCTGAAGGTTGGCCCCGGCCTGCAAAACCCCGACATCGGCCCGCTGGTCAGCCGCGCGCAGCAAGGCAAGGTGATGGATTACATCGGGATCGCCCGCGACGAGGGGGCGGAGGTCATCACCGGCGGGACGCCCCTGCCCGGCGCCGACCTCGGCCGGGGGAACTTCGTGTCGCCGACGCTGCTGGACGGCGCGCGCCCGGAGATGCGCGTCCATCGGGAGGAGATCTTCGGCCCGGTGCTGACCATCCTGCCCTTCGACGAGATCGAGGAGGCGGCGGCGCTCGCCAACGCGACCGACTACGGGCTGGTCGCCGGCATCTGGGGCCGCGACGTCGGCGCCACCAACTGGCTGGCCCGCACCGTCAAGGCGGGGCAGATCTTCATCAACTGCTACGGCGCCGGCGGCGGCGTGGAGCTTCCCTTCGGCGGGTACCGCAAGTCCGGCTTCGGGCGCGAGAAGGGCCTCGACGCGCTGCTGTCCTACACGCAGGTGAAGAACATCTGCACCCGCATCGCCCTGCCCCGCCGTTCCTGAGCCCCTCCGCATCACGAGGCCTTCACCATGTCCGCCTTCCCCGTTTCCTCCTTCTCCTGCCCGACGAAGATCCTCTTCGGCGTCGGGGCGCACGAGCAGCTTCCCGACGTCCTGCGCGAATGGAACGCCACGCGCCTGTTCGTCCTGCTGGACCCGGCCCTGGCCGACAGCGCCATCTTCCGCCGGATCGAGGCGCTTCTGACCGGCAACGGCGTCGCCCTGTCCGTCTTCACCGGCATCGAGCCGGAACCGGGCGACCGGACGGTGCAGGCCGCTTTCGAACGCTGCCGGGAACAGGACGCCCAGGCGCTGCTGGCCATCGGCGGGGGAAGCACCATCGACGTGGCGAAGGCGGTGGGCATCCTGATGACCAACGGCGGCCGGATCGCCGACTATGAGGGGATCGAGAAATTCGCGATCCGCCCCCTGCCGCTGATCGCCGTGCCGACGACCGCCGGCACCGGGTCGGAGGTGTCGGGGGCCTGCGTCATCACCGACACCGAACGCAAGACCAAGATGGCCATCCGCCACGCGGCCTTCAGCCCGGCGCAGGTCGCCATCCTCGATCCCCTCGCGGTCGGCTCCATGCCGGCCCACGTCGCCGCGCACGCCGGGGTCGACGCCTTCGTGCACGCCTTCGAATCCTACCTGTCCAAGCGGGCGACGGTCTTTTCCGACGCCGTGAACCTGCACGCGATGACCCTGATCGCCGGAAGCATCCGCCCCTTCGTCGCCGACCGGACCAACGTTCCGGCGGCGCTGGACATGCTGTGCGGGTCGGCGCTGGCGGCGATGTCCTTCGGCGTCACCGGCCTCGGCAACGTGCACTGCATGGCGATGTCGGTCGGCGCCCTCTTCCCCGTCCCGCACGGGTTGGCCAACGCGGTCTGCCTGCCCTACGCGGCGGCCTTCAACGTGCCGGCCAAGCCGGAGCGCTTGGCCCGGGTCGCCGGGATCCTGGGAATGGAGACCGCCGGTCTTCCCCAGGACCAGGCCGCGGCGGCCGCCGTGGATGGCCTGCGGACGCTGTGCGCCGATCTCGGTATTCCGCAGCGCCTGCGCGATGTGGGCGTGACCGAGGACCGGCTGGACGAGATGGCCCGGCGCAGCTATGCGGCCGATTACAACCGCTGGAATCCGCGCCACACCAGCGAGGCGGATTTCCAGGACCTGTTCCGCGCGGCCTTCTGATCCGAAGCGAGCGGCCCCTCGCGACGTCGGTGCGAAACGCGCAGCGACGTCGTGGGGGTCCGCCTTGTCAGCCGAACCAGGCGGCGACGTTTCCGGTCTGGCCGACGATGGTGATGCGGTTGCCCCCGCCGACGTCGAGCGTGGTGTTGCCGCCCTCCACCCGCGCCGAGCGGATCACCGCGCCGAGGTCGATGGTGGCGTCGTAGAGCGCCAGCCGGTCCACCCCGACCTCGAAGTCCATCACCACCGACCCGCCCGAGCCGCGTCCGAAGGCGAAGACGTCCGCCCCGGCGCCGCCCCACAGCGTGTCCGCACCGCCGTCGGCGAACAGCAGGTCGTTGCCCGAACCGCCGTGCAGCAGGTCGTTGCCCGCCCCGCCGAACAGCGTGTCGTCGCCCTCCTCCCCGAACAGCGTGTCGTCGCCGTCGCCGCCAACCCCGAGGTCGTTGCCCGCCCCGAGCCCGATCAGGTCGTTGCCCGACCCGCCCAGCGCCGTGTCGTTGCCCGACCCGCCGCTGATCGTGTCGTCGCCCTCGTCGCCGGACAGAAGGTCGTCGCCGTCCTCACCGAACAGCAGGTCGTTGCCCGACCCGCCGCTCAGCGTGTCGTTGCCCTCCTCGCCGGTCAGCGTGTCGTCGCCCTCCTCGCCGAACAGGATGTCGTTCCCCGTCCCGCCGAACAGCCGGTCGTTGCCCGTCCCGCCGCCGATCAGGTCGTTGCCCGCCCCGCCGAGCAGCCAGTCGTCGTCCTCGCCGCCGTGCACCACGTCGTCGCCGTCGTCGCCGTACAGCGTGTCGTTGCCGCCGGCGCTGGTGATCGTGTCGTTGCCGCCGCCGCCGTGCAGGATGTCGTCGCCGGCGCCCAGATGCATGTACTGCTCGTGGTCGTCGCCGTAGACGATCTGCTCGCCGTCGCCGCCGACCAGCGTCGCGTTGCCGACCACCGCCGCGAACTCGATGTTGTCGAGCTGGATGGTCACCGGCCCGGCCAGGGCCGTGGTGTTGAGCACCACCGCGGTCGGCGCCGTGCTGGCGATCCCGGTGCCGCCCAGCGTGGTGCCGGTCACCTTGGTCTGCACCGCCTCGCCGGCGGCCACGCCGGGCGCGGTGAAGTCGATGGCCCGCACCAGAAGCTGGGCCTGGGTCGACAGAACCGACAGGAAGCCCGAGCCGCCGCCGGTCAGCCCGCTGCGCGAGGCCGTGCCCTCGTCGGTGCGCGCCTCGATGGCGGCGATCAGCCCGGTCAGCCCGGTCAGCGCCTGGCTGGCCGTCTGCCGCTCGGCGGCCCCCGTGGCGGTCACCGCCACGCCGGTGGAGACGCTGACCGTCAGGGTGGTCTGGGTGGAGACCTGGCCGGTCTGGCGGTCGACCACCTGCTCGCGCACCACCGGCACGTCGGCGAGGTCGGGGTTGGCGGTGCTGCTGTCCTCGACGCGGGTGCCGGTGCTGGCCGCGATGGTCACGGTGGTGGTGCGGCTGCCGTCGCCGTTGGTGGTGATCGAACCGTTGACGGTGGCGCCGTCCACGGTGGCGACCGGCGGCGGGGCGACCGGGGCGGGCTTCTCCACGGTGGCGGTGAGCTTCTCCGTCGTCGCGGTGAAGGGCGCCGACGCGTTGCCCGCCGGGTCGGTCAGGGTCAGCGTCAGCGTCAGCGTGCCGTCGCCCAGCCCGGAGAGGTCGAGCCCGCCCACCTGGGCGGTCGGTCCGCTCATCACGCCGCTGCCGGTGACCTGGCCGCCGCCGGCGGAGGTGATCGTCCAGGCGAAGGCGGCCCCGGCCTCGCCGCCGCTGATGGTGAAGGCGGTGCTGGACTGCTCGATGGCGTCGATGCTGTCGTCGTCGAACAGCACGGTGGCGGTCGGCGGGGTGGTGTCGACGGTCAGCGAGCGGGTGCCCGGCGCCGAGACGTTGCCCGAGGCGTCGGTGGCGGTGGCCGAGACCGGGTTGGC